>JAGAYZ010000087.1 GCA_017940245.1 Muribaculaceae bacterium
TATATTCCTATCACCAGTGTCACCAACAACGCGCCTGCCACCTACGGCAGCTGCTCCAGCGGCTATACCGCCCAAGTGACCCGCATCGCCCCCTACGCCTGCCGGAATAATACCAAGCTCACCAGCGTGGGACGCAGCGACCTGGGGGCCTACACCGGCTTTGAAGAAGTCGGGAGCTCTGCTTTTGAGGGGTGTACAGCAATCACTTTTGTAGGCATCCCCTGTGGCACGATTGGTAGTAACGCCTTCGAGAATTGCACCGCGCTCACTAGCGTGCAGCTCTATTCCACCCATGACATGGATGGTGGCGTGGACATTTTAGGCGGCAAGGCATTCTATGGTTGCACGCAGCTCAAGGAGTTGCTTGTGTCCAACACCCGGCATGTGCTCCAGATCGGGACGGATGCCTTCGGTAACAACCACAGCACGTTCAAGTGCTATGTGCCCATTAAGTTCTTCTACTCCAACTACACCACTGTGAGCAACTGGCCGAGCAGTGGTAGCTCCTCGGCCGAGAAGTTGCACCCCTTCATCGCACCCAAGACCGAATGGACCGCCATCTCGTGCTTCAAGCCCATAACCCTCAATTATGATAACGACGCTCACTACTATACAGTCACGTCCATTAACCAAGGCGTGGCTACCACGGCCACGATGCAGCGGGTGAGCAAGAATTATGTTGAGGCCGGCACCGGACTGCTGATGCAAGCCACGCCCGGTGTCATCTACCGCTTTACAACACGCACGTCGGGTGTCTCAGTCGGCACCAACCTGCTGAAAGGTGTCGCCGGCTCGCAAGAGTATCTGAACAACTTCGCCGGCGGGCCGTATCGATTCGTCTTCAACCCGACGACCATGGTGTTCGATGCCTTGTCAAACAGCAACAACGTGGTCTATAGCGGCGAAGCCTATCTGGAGACGAGTGAGACCTATATCAGCGACGGCCACATTTATCCTGACGGCACGTCGACGGTGTATAACCTCACCATCAACGGCAAGCCGGTCTCCTCAGCTAACTGTGGCGACCTGACCGTGATCGACGGCGTGAGTGGCACAGTGAACTATAATCCCGAAACCCGCACACTGACCTTGAACAATGCCACCGTGACCGGACGCATCAACACCATGCAGAACGGCATCGTCATCAACGCCTTGGGCGACAACACCGTAGGCTCACTCCGGCTCTATGTGCAGTATACCCGTGATGATGAGAACTACACCATAACAGGCACCGGACGGCTTAATGTGGAGAAGATTTTCAGCTGTGGCAATGTGTACATCACAGGTGGCGTCAAGCTCAATGTGGCAGGAAATGGTAGCAACGACTACGCATTCGGCCCCACTCTCTATGAAGTGTCGTATCCGTACTACATCTATCCCAAAATCACTATCTCGGGCCAAGGCACCGAGTTGCGCGTATCGAACAAAAACTACGGACTGGTCAACGCCAGATCGATTACCATAGAAGACGGTCACTACATTGCCAGGCCGCACGGCGCGTATTTCAAGCCGCTGGGAACCAACGACACCTATGGCTACTTCATCGACGCCTACGGCAACGAGGTGCGCAACACCGAGACCGAGCTACTCATCACCGATGCCGCTCCGCGCGGCTTCAAGTACAACGGGCTGTGGTATGAGCAAACCGGTACCAACACCGTGCAGCTCATCGAGCCGCAACTGGGCGAAAACTACACCGGCGACGTGGTTGTTCCCAGTGCCATCTCACGCGGTGCTCCAGTATATGCGGTGACTAAAATCGACACCTGCGTCTTTATCGGCACTTCAGTCACCAGGGTGGCGCTGCCGGAGACGGTCACAAGCATTGCCGACCGTGCCTTCTATGGTGCCAAGAATCTGAAGACGTTGGTGATTCTTTACGACAAGGCACCCAACAAATACACCCTGCTCGGTGAAAATTTCGTGGGCAGCAATGCCTCGGGATTTACATGCTACGTGAAGAATAATACCCTTCTCACCTGGATGCAAACCTATAATTCGATTAACTTCCTGCCGTGGGTGATGACCCGCGACAACGGCTTCCTGACCTTCTCGTGCGTGCGCCACGTCACCCTGCCTAGTGGGCTGAAGGCATATCGTGTTTCGGGATTCGATGCCGCACGACGCATGGCAACCGCCACCAAACTTACTAATTCGCGCATTCCTAGTAAAAACGGTGTAATTCTAGAGGGTGAACCAAGCACGTGCTATCTGCTTCAGGCAGCGAGTTCGGTTTCTGCTATAGGCGACAACATGCTCAAGCCATTACTGGACACAGGCGACATTCCTTATGCGCCACTGGCAACCAATCCCGACGACACCAAAGCCTACTTCTTAGGTAATAGCTGCGATGAGTGGAAAGAATTTGCCAACTCCATCGACCTCTTTATGACCCTAAACACAGGTATTGCCTATCTGGCAGTTGACAAAACCCTGCTCGGCGACGATTACACCTCACCGGTGCAACTCGACCTGTGGAGCACCACCACAACGGTAACCGGCGACGTGGATGGCGACGGCAAAGTGGATGTGAGTGACGTGAACGCGATAATCAACATCATCCTCAAGACCAAGCAGGCCAGTGATTATCCCGGCAATGCCGATGTGGATGGCGACACCAAGATAGATGTAAGCGATGTGAACGTCATCATCAACCTGATTCTGAAAGTGAATTAGTTAATCATGAATA
>JAGAYZ010000088.1 GCA_017940245.1 Muribaculaceae bacterium
AAATGTTGTCGTTGGTGGGGGATTGCAAATCCCCCTATTATTTGCTGGCGGATTACAAATCCGCCAGAACCCAATATCGTTTTTCGGTGGGGCGGGTTACTGTTCGGGCCAGTAGCCGTTGTATTTGCCGCCGATGAACTGCTTGAGCACGTCGCATCTCGACACATAGTTGCTCACACGGCCCTGGTTGCCTTTTACGAAGTTGGCCAGTTCCTGCATGGTGCGGTATTCGCGGCTCTGCTTGTTGTAGTGGTTGATGACGTTGTATTCTTCATCCCAAGTCTGTGTGTGGTAGCGGTCGCCGAAGGGGATATAGGCCCGCGCGTAGAGCGAGTTTTGCCGCAGGATGAAATCGTCGGTGCCGGCCAGGGCCTCGTCGAGCAGGTGGACGGCCTCGGCCACGAAGTCCTTCTCGTTATGGTAGCACACAGTGTCGTAGCTGTGCTGCGCGTAGCGACTCAGGTACCAGCAGTCGCCCTTGTAACTGGCTTGGTAATAGAGCGAGGCGAGTTTGTACTTGAGTTGTGGCACATCGTCCTCATCCGGGTCGGGATTGGCGATAGATTTCATGATGCCCACCATCTCGCGGCAGAAGTCGAGTTTCTGGTTGCGCTTGACGGCTGTGGGTGTTTCCTCGCAATCCCAGTAGTCGCTGTGGCACACCACTTGGCGGCGGAACCAGCGGTCCTGGTCGTAGGTGCGGCGAGCCATGTAGTACGAGATGGCCTGCGAGCCGATGTAGTCGAGCGACACCTTTTCCAGGAAGGGAATGGCCGCCTGGAAGTTGCCCTCGCGAATGTACTTGGTGCCAACCAGGTCGTTAAAGTAGTCGTCGCTCATTCCAGTGGTGATGCCGGTGTTCAAGTATTGCTCCAGGCGAGTGCCGTTGCCCGGATTCTTGAGATACTTCCAGTAGTCGTTCATTTCCGACGCGGTGAGCGAGTCGATGGCGTACTTGTAGTCGCCGCTCATCCAGATGTCGGCATTGGCACCTTCGGTGCTGGCCAGTTGTTGCTCGTGGCGCATCATCCATCCCTGCAGAGCGGTGGCCAGGTTGCTGTTTCCCCACTGCTGTGCCACGGGTGGCATGCGGTCGTACATGATGTTTTGCAGCACCTCGGTGTAGTGGTTGGAGGCGAAGCCATAGGTGTTGTAGGTCTGGAGATAGTCCTGTATTTCTTTTTGCTCCACGGTCTGCATCCACTTGAGTTCGTTCAGGAAGTAGTCTTGATACTTACTGCTGCCGTCGGCGGTGGCTATCGAAGCCACCCAGCGGCACACGCGGGCGTTGTCGAGCATGCGTTGTGTTCCTTTCATTTTCTGGGCTTTGTCGAGCATGTCCAGTCCGGCTTTGGTGTCGCCCATCTCGCAAGCGATGTATCCTGCCGCGCTCTGCCACAGTGCAGGCACGCGTGTCTTGCCATCTTTCACCACCTTTTGCGCAAAGGCCACGAATTGCCGCATCTCGTTTTGTGAGGCACTGATGTAGGCCGGGTTGTCCCAGTCATATTCATATTGTGCGCGCAGCGTCTGACTGCCAATGTTGACGAAATCTTGCACCAGGTAGATGAGAGTAGGAGCATTGGGGTCGCGGGCGTATTCTCCCTTGATGCCGTCCAGGTTGCGACCGTCGCGCATGATCCACTTGAGCGAGAGCATGTCGCCCTGCTCGGCATAGATGTCGCAAGCCTCTTTGCGCTTGCCGGTGCGCAGCAGTGCTCCGGCATAGATGTTGCGCATCATGTCTTTGTACACGCTGGGTTGCAGGGTGCTTTCCACCTTGGTCCAGTAGTTGATGATGCCTTGCGTGTCGGCTTGCCCCATGAGCGTGCGCATGGCCAGTAGGCAGTATTGTGGGCGCAAGCGTGTGCCCTTATAGGCGCGGGCCACGTTGTTGAGATACTGCATGCGGTTGTTCTGCTGCTTGAGCTGGCTCTTGGTGGGGTATTGCCAGTTCTCGTCATCAATATTGCTGCTGGCGTTCATGTAAGCCACCAATGCGCGCAGATATTGCTCCATCTCGCTGTCGCCGCGGTCAAGGGCGGTGCGGATGATGGAATTTGGCGATTTGTCAAATTCCTCCGGACTGACCCAACTCAGGCCTTCCATGGAGTAACGGGCTTCGTCTTTGCCTGTGTAGTCGACCCAGAACTTGGTGAGTCGGGGCGTGAATGTCTCGCCCAGTTGCTGGCGATTGTAGGCACTGAACACGTAGTACATGGGTCTTATCCAGGGGCCGCAGGCCAGGGCCTGCATCACTGCGCCCAGCAGGATTGTGCTAAGGATGATAGAACGTTTCATAGTCTTGACTATTATATCGGTTAATGTTTTTAGTGTCGAGAGCGTAGATGATCACCTGGTCGTTGATGCTGTTGCGCTCGTGTTGCAAGGCACGGCTCACACGCAGCAGTTCGGCCGGAGCCACTGTCCACGTGTGCACGGTGTCGCCCGGCGAAATCCAGGTGGCGTTGCTGGCATCGTCGCTCAGTTCGGGCAGGTCGCGGCTTGCCACCACCAGCCATGTGGCGTGGGTGGGCACTCCGGGCAGGCTCTGCGTGAGCGGATTGGCCGGCAGGGGCTGATACAGGGTGCTGTCGCTCAGATTCTCATCATGCAGGATGGCCTTGAAGCCGTTGCTGTCGTAGAGCAGTTGCCAGCCATAGGTGGGATAGGCGGCGCACAGTGGCAGACGGTAGCGCGCCACATACTTGAGATAGGGCTGCACATCGCGGTAGTCCAGAATGGGGTTGCGGCCGGTGGTGCGGTTCACATCGCCCGTGTTATAGACCATGAGCACGCCGTAATCCACTGGTGGGGCATCCATGGCCAGTTGGTGCAGGCGTATGGTGGCCGACAAGCGCATGCCATGCTGTGCCGTGTGCTCCTGCACAAGTTGCAGGAAATGATAGTAGGCGTCTTTTGAGCGTAATGTCCAGTCGCAGTCGATTTGCAGTTCGCGCGGAGCCGGCAGGTCGTTGGTCTCGCACATCTGCAGCACGCGTGTCACCAGTTGCTGCGCATATTCGTCCAGGCCGTGTCTCAGGCAGTTTTCCATGATGAAAATCACTGGAATCACCTCCACGCCGGCCGGAACAGTGTCGAGGAAACGCAGGGTGGCGTTGGGCATGGGTTTGCCGTCGCGCATCACCACGTCGAAGAAACGCGTGTAGAGCTTGCCCACATGGTGTTCATGCAGGAAAGCACGCTCGGCGCTGTCCAGTTGCAGGGTGGTGCGCCAGTAATAGACCGCGGGCTGCGCGTCGGGCACGGCGTGCTTCTGCTTGCCGCATCCGGTAAGCGTGATGATTATCAGCAATATGATGTAAAATTGCAACTTCATCATGGCCAATTCTTGCTGTTTGACTATAGTAATTCGGCAAAGTTACTCTTTTTTGTTGTTGTGCGCAAATAAAAAGTTAGGCCGAAAAGAAATAATTGCGAGAGCGAGAAAATCATATTAAATTTGCACAGAAAAAGATTACAATAATGAAAGCCAGCATCTCCTATATAGAGCAGAAGTTCCAAGAATTTAATCACTTGTGCTTCGAAGGCAAATTGCCGCCCATCCCCATCAGGCTGAGCAATGCCCGCAATGCGCTGGGCTCGTTCCGCTGCAAGCGCACGCGCGACCTGCTGGGGCGTGTGCACTATAGCGACCCGTGCCTGTCTATCAGTACCCGCTACGACATAGATGAGACGTTGCTCGAAGACACACTGCTGCATGAGATGATTCACTACTATATCATGATTAACGGCCTGAAAGACAGTTCGGCACACGGCCCCGTGTTCCGCAGCATGATGGATGAGATCAACACTCGCTATGGCCGACATATCACCATTTCGCACCGCCGCACCGCCAGCGAGGTGGCCAGCGACCGCCTGCGCAAGCCGCATGTGCTGTGTGTGGCGCGCCTCAGTTCGGGTGCAATGGCGCTGGTGGTGTGCGCGCGTTCGCGGGTGTTTGACATTTACGACGAGTTGCCGCGCCGCTATCTCATCAAGGAGTCGCATTGGTACTGGAGTAAGGACCCCTATTTCAACCGTTTCCCTAACAGTATCACGGCCAAGCTTTATCGTGTAGAAGCCGCCGAACTCGCCGAGCACCTCAAGGGAGCCATCGAGTTGGAATGTGACGGCCGCACCATGCGTCCCAAGCGTTAAACTGTTGCTATCAATGTGATTCAAAGAACAAGGACTGGCCATAGTGCCCGTGGGGCGTTCGCTGTTGAAATGTGCCGAGATGGCCGACCACTTCAGCGCTTTTCGGCATGTGGTCTCGCATATGGAGGCACCCTTTGATGAAGTTTTGTTGCGTGAAACTAATCGACCGGTGATAACCAACTGTAAGTCTTCCGACTTGCCACAAATACTTTTTGTTTATTTCAACCTGCGCGCATCCACCCTGTTGCGACTGTTCCGTGAGTCTTCTGGTTTCCGTGCTGTGTGTTGAAAGGAAATGAAAAAGTCTCTCGGGAAGAGAGACTTCATGTTGCGGAGTGACCGAGATTCGAACTCGGGATACGCTTTTGACGTATACACGCTTTCCAGGCGTGCCTCTTCAGCCACTCGAGCATCACTCCAAGCACCTGTTGCGGTTACGGCTGCAAAGGTACGAATAAATTATGAATTATGAGTTATGAATGATGAATTTTTTGCTTTGGCTTTTCACATTGTGGCATTGTGTAGCATTGTGCAATGGCGCCAAGCTTATGGTTGGTAAACCAAAAATAGAATGAGGATGTGCCCCGCGATGAGTTGGGGCGCATCCTCATTCAGTATCTAGTGTGATGTTATTGCAGTTTTTCCAGCGCGGCGGCGATGCGGCGGGCGGCCTCGCGGATGTTGTCGTCGCTGGTGGCGTAACTCAGGCGGATGTAGCCCGGGCAGCAGAATGCGTCACCGCTCACGGTGGCCACATGGGCCTCGTTGAGCAGATACAGAGCCAGGTCGCCGGCATCGTTGATGACGGTGTCGCCTGCGCGCTTGCCGAAGAATGCACTCACCTCGGGGAAGAGGTAGAAGGCTCCGTCGGGCACATTGACGCGCATGCCGGGAATGGCCTTGAACAGGCTCACGATGAGGTCGCGGCGGCGTTCAAATGCCACGCGCATGTCTTCCACGCACTGCTGCGGTCCGTTGTAAGCAGCCTCGGCGGCCTTCTGGGCTATGGACGATGCGCCGCTGGTGTATTGCCCTTGCAGCTTGGTCACGGCCTTGGCCAGCCACAGCGGGGCGGCCAGGTAACCGATGCGCCATCCGGTCATGGCATAGGCCTTCGACACACCGTTGATGATGCACACGCGGTCGCGAATGGCTTCGAACTGAGCCAGCGACTCGTGTCCACCCACGTAGTTGATGTGCTCATAGATTTCGTCGGCGATGATCATCACTTGCTCGTGGCGTGCCAGCACATCGGCCAGGGCGCGCAGTTCGTCGCGGCTATAGATGCTTCCGGTGGGATTGGACGGCGAGCACAGTACTACCAGGCGCGTCTTGGCGGTGATGGCCTGTTCGAGTTGCTCGGGAGTGATTTTGAAGTTCTGGTCAAGTGTTGCGGGCACGAGCACGCTCTTTCCGCCGGCCAGGTTCACCATCTGCACATAGCTCACCCATGCGGGAGTGGGGATGATGACCTCATCGCCGGGGTTGACCATAGCCATGATGGCGTTGCACAATTCGTGCTTGGCACCGTTGCCCACCACGATTTGCTCGGGGGTGAACTCCAGTCCGTTCTCACGGCGCAACTTCTCGCAGATGGCTTTGCGCAGCGAGAGATAGCCGGGCACGGGCGTGTAGAACGAGAAGTTATCGTCGATGGCTTGGCGTGCGGCCTGCTTAATGTGGTCGGGCGTAAAGAAATCGGGCTCACCCACCGAGAGGTTGATCACGTCCACGCCTTGTGCTTTGAGTTCGGCGCTTTTTTGCGACATGGCCAGTGTGGCGCTAGGGGCCAGAGCCTGAATGCGTTCAGAAATAGGATTAGCAGTCATATTAATGAATAAATGTGGTTAATTAGTTTTGAGCCGACAAAGTTAGTCAATACTACTTGAAAAAACAAATTTTCGGCATAAATCTGCTCGGAATTCACCGCCTTGAAATCGGAACTAGAGTGAAATGATGGCGTTGGTGGCGAAACCTGCTTCAATGCCGACTTTGACATAGCCCAGTTGGTTAGTGTGCAGGGTGGTGTTGCCCACGGTGAGGCCGCGTCCGCCGTTGTAGTGGGTGTGACCGAAGATCCAATGGTCGATGTGATGCGACTCGATGAACCGCTCCAGCGGCACCACGAATGCCCACGTGAGACCGTTGCTCTCGTAGCGGGGGTCTTCGAGCACGATGGGGCAGTGGTGGGTCACCACCACTCGATGGGCGGCGGTAGAAGCGCGCAGGGCGGCATCGAGCCAGTCGAGGCACAACTGGTGCACCTCGCCGTAGTGGCAAGCCTGGAAGGGTTGCTCCCGATAAACCATGCGATGGCAGTCGTTCAAGTGACGGTTGACCAATATCTCGTCTTGCGGTGGAATACGACTCCACAAGGTGGTGAAAAACAACTCAGTGTCGCCAATGACGATGCTGCGGTTGTTGATAAAACTCACGCCGGGCAGCACCGACATTTCCCAGTCGTGGAGTGTGGTGGCCAGGTCGTGGCCGAAGTAGTACTCATGATTGCCTGGCACGATAAAGGTGCGCTTGTAGTGCTGCGAGCACCATTGCAGGAAAGGAATCTGTGCCGGTTCGATGGCATCTAGAACGTGGATGTCGCCTGCCAGCACCAGCACGTCGCCAGCCACTTCCAGCGGTTCACGCTGCAGCAGGGCCGAATTGTCGGGAAATTCCAGGTGCAAGTCGCTGGCATATTGTATTTTCATCATTATTGAATAGGAGAGTAAAAACAGTGAATAAATGTGCGTCCTCGCTAATGTTAGTCTTGTCGCAGGGCTTGTGCCAGACGGCTCATCGCTTGCTCGAGTATCGGGCGCGCGGTGCCCACGTTCAAGCGCATGAAACCGCTTCCGGCTGGGCCAAACATGGCACCATCGTTGAGTGCCAGTTGAGCCTTGTCGACGAAGAGGTCTATCAACTGGTCGTGGCTGAGTCCCAGTGCGGTGCAGTCGAGCCACTGGAGGAACGAAGCCTGTGGCCGAATGGCGCGCACGCCAGGAATGTGCTCACTGCAGTAGTTCTCCACCATGGTGATGTTGCCCTCGATGTAGCACAAGCACTGGTCGAGCCATTCATGTCCGTGGCGGTAGGCCGCCTCGGTGGCAACCAGGGCCACCAGGTGGGGCGAACTTAACTCGTTCTGCTCCATCCACTGGAAGAAAGGCTGCCGCAATTCTGGGTTCAGCACCACGCACCATGAGCTCTTCAGTCCGGCGATATTGAACGTTTTGCTGGGTGCGCCCATGGTGATGGTCATGGCAGCCGCATCGTCGCTCACTGTGGCCAGTGGCGTGTGCCGGTGTCCGAAGAGCATGAGGTCGCCATGAATCTCATCGCTGAACAGCAACACGCCATACTGCCGTGCCAGCCGCGCCACCTCGCGCAGTGTGTCGGCGTCCCATGCGATGCCGATGGGGTTGTGCGGGTTGCACACCACCATGAGCCGCGGGTGCTGTTGTGCGAAAATGCGCTCCAGGTCTTCAAGATCCATACGGTAGAAGCCGTCGGGCGTGCGCCGCAGGGCGTTGTTCACCACTTGGCGGCCACCGGCCTGCAGAATATTGTTGAACGGATGATATACGGGTTGTTGAATCACAACCTTGTCGCCGGGACGGGTAAAGTGGTTCACTACCAGGGCAAAACCGTAGACGATGCCCCCCACGAAACACACATCGTCGCGGGTGAAGCAGAAGTTGTTGCGCTCGCGCTGCCAGTCGATGATGGCCTGCCAAAACGACTCGGGTGGCATGGTGTAGCCATACACCGGGTGGTCGCAGATGCGGCGGGCTATGGCCTGCGTAATGGCCGGGCACACCTCGAAGTCCATGTCGGCTACCCACAAGGGCAGCACATCGTCACGCCCGAAGACTTGCTCAAGCGCGCCATATTTATAGGTGGAAGTTCCGCGGCGGTCCACCACCTTAGAAAAATCATAATGTTCCATAACGAAAAGGCCTAACGGCCAATTGAGGTTAAACGACTTTGGTTGTGATGCAAAATTACCGCTTTGGCACGGAAAAACAAAAAAATATTCCCCAAAATGAAATGACTATGGACAAAAAATTGTAACTTCGCACAATTATTGCCCACACACACCGCGGCTCAAGCCGCAAAAAAATCCAGTTGCAATGAACGACAGTGCCAACATATCTTCGCAGCAAGACGATGTCATGATCAGACAGGCCTATGAGTTTCTTCTCGACGGCTACATGCAAAGCAATCACCGCAAGAAGAAAGACCTCATAGAGAAAGCGTTCAACTTTGCTCGCAGTGCGCACGATGGTGTGCGCCGTCGCTCGGGCGAGCCATATATTATGCACCCCATAGCTGTGGCCACTATCGTGAGCCGTGAAATAGGGCTGGGTTCCACATCGATTTGTGCGGCACTGCTGCACGATGTGGTGGAGGATACCGAATTTACGGTAGAGGACATTGAGGCGCAGTTTGGCCCGAAAATAGCGCAAATTGTAGAGGGACTCACCAAGATATCGGGCGGCATTTTCGGCGACATGGCTTCGGCCCAGGCCGAAAATTTCCGCAAGTTGCTTCTCACCATGGGCGACGACATCCGCGTGGTGCTCGTCAAGATGGCCGACCGCCTGCACAACATGCGCACCCTGGCCTCCATGCCACCGCAAAAGCAATACAAGATTGCCGGCGAAACACTCTATATCTACGCCCCGCTGGCTCATCGCCTGGGACTTTTCGCCATCAAGACCGAGCTGGAAGACCTCAGTTTCAAGTATGAACATCCCGAGACTTACCAGCAAATCGAGCAGCAAATCAGCGACAGCGCGCAGCACCGCACCGAGGTCTTCGACCGCTTTGCCGCCCCCATTCGCGAGCGGCTCGATCGCATGGGACTGGACTATGAGTTCCGGGCCCGCGTGAAATCGTGCTATTCCATCTGGAAAAAGATGACGCGCAAGCAGGTGCCCTTTGAGGAGGTCTATGACCTGTATGCCGCCCGCATCGTCTTTGAGTGCGACAACGAAGCCGACGAGAAGCGCATCTGCTGGAACATCTATAGCGAAATCACCGACCTCTATCGTCTGCATCCCGACCGCGTGCGCGACTGGATTTCCACGCCCAAGGTGAATGGTTATCGCGCTTTGCACATTACCGTGATGGGACCCGATGGCAACTGGGTGGAGGTGCAGATACGCAGCCGGCGCATGGACGACATCGATGAGCGGGGTCTGGCCGCGCACTGGAAATACAAAATAGGCGAGGGGGTGGAAGACACCGAACTCACCGTGTGGCTGCAGACGGTGCAAGACATTCTCAAGCATCCCGAGCCTAATGCGCTTGATTTCCTGGACACCATTAAACTCAACCTGTTTGCCAGCGAAATTCAAGTGTTTACGCCACGGGGCGACCTCATCGCCCTGCCCAAGGATGCCAGCGTGCTTGACATGGCATTCACGCTTCACACCGAGATGGGCACGCACTGCATTGCCGGCAAAGTGAACCACAAGCTGGTGCCGCTGTCGCACAAACTGCACAGCGGCGACCAGGTGGAAGTGCTCACGTCACACTCCCAGATGCCGTCGCCCGAATGGGACAAATTTCTGGTCACCGCCAAAGGAAAAACCCGCCTGCGTGCCGCTTTGCGCCATAACCGGCGCACCATCATCAACCAGGGCGAGCAACGACTGAGCAACTTCCTTATGGCCAACGGCATAGAGATGACCGGCGACGTGCTCATGCGCATCATCAACGGCGAGCAAGCACAGAACAAGGAAGACCTATTCTATTTGATAGGCAACAACGAGATAGCCCTGAGCGACCAGTTGCTCCACTCGGTGAGACCACAACAGAGGAGCCTGATCAACAAATGGCTGCGCAACCCGTTTGCCTCATCCAAGGGCAAGACCGAGAAAACTGCCGACGACAAGTTGCCCGAGGTCAACACCAAAAACATCTACGAACTTAAGACAGAAAACGGCATAAGCAACTACAAGATAGCGCCTTGCTGCCGGCCCATTCCCGGTGACGACGTGGTGGGCTTTGTCAATGGTAAAAATGAAGTGGTCGTCCACAAGCAAGAGTGTCCCAGAGCTCAGCTCTACAAGAGCAGTTACGGCGGCCGTGTGGTGCAGACGGCTTGGGCAGCATCGAGAGAGAAATTTCCCGCTTCGATTCATGTCGAGGGCATTGACCGCATGGGAATCTTGCAGGAGATTATTTACATTATCTCCACCAATATGGCCATCTACATGCGCTCGCTCAACATCAATGCTCACGATGGAGTGTTCAGCTGCGACCTGGGCGTGCTCATCGAGGACGTGAGCGTGGTCACTAATCTGTGTAAGCGGCTCAAGAAAGTGAAAGGCGTGAACACCGCAACACGTGGATAATCCAATCATCAAGTGATATGACACCCGAAAACAAACATAAAACCACCATCATGCTGCTGCTGGCCGTGGCAGTAGTCTTGATTTCACTGGCACTGCCGCGCCAGTCCAATCACCAGGTAATCACCTATGAGGTGAACAAACCCTGGCTCTATCCTATGCTCACTGCTCCCTTCGACATTCCCAAGGAACTGGACGAAGAGGCCAAGGCTCGCGTGAAAGACAGCGTGGAAACCAATTTTATCTACATCTACCGGCGCGACACTTCTGTCGTGCGGCAACAGCTACATGCCCTTGCGCAAGCCTTGAATGTGAGCCACGCGCTCTCGGTGCACCAGCGCTACCAGCTCACTAACGCATTTGCCAGCTTGTACCAGAGCGGGCTGGTTGACAACAACACCTACGATGCCATCAAGGCCGGCCGCATTAAGCAAATACGCATCCTAGACGAGAATAGTGTGGCGCATGTGGTGCCGGCAAGCGAGGTGCGCTCGGTGCGCAACGCCTATGAGTGGCTCGATTCAACTTTCAGCATGCCCGACGGGCATGGCGTGATGAGTGCCATAGGCGGTGACAAATACCTCACCCCAAATGTGATGATCGACAAAGAAGAAAACGACAAGTTGCTCAAAGACGCGATGCTCACGGCCCTGGCACCGCGAGGCACCATCATGACCGGCGAGGCTATCATCTTCACAGGCAATGTGGTGACACCCGAAAAATATACTTATCTCAAGACCTACGAGCAGATGCTGGCCGAGCGCGAGTCGGTGCGTGGCGAGCAGAGTTACTCGCTCATAGGGAAAATCATGGTGGTAACCATTCTGCTCATCGTGCTTTATGTGTTCATGAAACGGATGCGTCCGCGCATCTTTGTCCAGCTCAAGAGCATGGTGTTTCTCATTTCGTTCGTCACCTTCTTCATAGTGGCGGTTTTCTTGATCACATCTTTCCGCCTCAATTATTTGTATCTGATTCCATTTGCCATAGTGGCCATCATTGTGACCACGTTTTTCGACGCTCGCACGTCGTTTTTCGTGCACATGGTGGTGGTGCTCATCTGCTCGCTGGTGGCACGTGCGCAGGCCGAGTTCATCATCATGCAGTTTCTGGCCGGCGGCATTGCCATCGTGTCGATGCAAGAGCTCACCAAGCGCTCGCAGCTGGTGCAATGCGCATTGTTCATATTTTTGGCCTACAGCCTGACATTCGTGGCATTGCAACTGGTGCGCGGAGGCAATTTCTCCAGCATGGGGTGGCATTATTTCATGTATTTCGCCATTAACTGCGTGGTGCTGTCGTTTGCCTACTTTGGTATCTTTATCGTGGAGAAAACATTCGGCTTCACGTCCACTGTCACGCTAGTGGAACTGAGCGACATCAACAACCCCGTGCTGCGTGAGCTGGCCGAGACCTGCCCCGGAACCTTCCAGCATGTGCTGCAAGTGGCCAACATCGCCCAGGAGGCTGCACTCAAGATAGGCGCCAACATGCATTTGGTGCGAGCCGGGGCATTATATCACGACATAGGAAAAATAGATAATCCGGCATTTTTTACCGAGAACCAGAGTGGCGTGAACCCGCACGACGCGCTCTCGCCCGAACAAAGTGCGCACATCATCATCGAGCACGTGGCCAGTGGCCTGCGCCGCGCCGACAAGGCCCGTCTGCCGCAGGTGATCAAGGACCTCATAGCGCAGCACCACGGTAAAGGACTGGTGCGTTACTTCTACGACAAGGCTTGCAAAGCCAATCCGCAAGGCACCGTAGATCAGGCTGCCTTCAGCTATCCGGGACCAAATCCGCAGACCAAGGAGGCGGCCATCCTGATGATGGCCGACTCGTGTGAGGCTGCCGCCAAGAGCTTGAAGGAATACAGCGAGCCCGCCATCAGTGCGCTGGTGGAGCGCATCATCAACGCCCAGGTTGCCGACGGGAAATTGCGCGAGTCGCCCATCAGCTTTAGGGATGTAGAAACCACAAAAGCAGTGTTCATCAAGCGTCTGTGCGCATTCTACCACACTCGCATCAGTTATCCCGAGCCAGCCCCTTCGGCCTAAAAAATCTTAACGTCACAATAAACCCCCGCTCATGCAGTTTATTAAAAAGGAACTGCATGAGATTTGTTGCCAATGACCGGAGATGGAACCCGATGATGGTTTGTTGATTTAATCGGATGGCCGGCGACCGGAACTCATTGGGGCAAGGTTCGGGAGATTAAACCCGTGGACAGATTCCGAGTCAAAAAAATAGTCATTATTAACGATTCATTAGTCATTATTTAATGGTAATGCAATACATACTCCTGGTGCTAGGTATCCTGGCCCTTGCTTGTGCTGTGGCGCTGCTGTTCTACCCCCGTTGGGTGGCGGCTGCTGTGCCGGCCTATGCCGGTATGTTGCTGCTGCATTGGAGTTACTTCATCAGCGTGCCGTTGTCCACGTTTCTGTTTTGGGGCGTGGCCACCATCATTGTGTGGGGGCTCGTGCGCATGTCGCCACAGGGTGAAATCGACGGCAACCGCGCCAGCAACATCTACATTGGGGCATCGGCCATAGCAGGTGGCTTGCTGGGCATGGTGGTGGATGCTCGCATTCTGGTGCTGGGGGTGATTCTGGGAGCGTTTGTGGGTACGCTGGCTTATAGCCGCACACCTGCCGGAAGGTGGCTGGGAGTTGCCAGTTCCACTTTTTTGAAGTACTTTTGCGCCAAATCTCTGCCCGTGGTAGTGGCTGTGGCCATTATAGGCATCGCCATCGAGGGGTTTATACTATAAATTAAGAAACTGAAAAATGAGAACAAAATTCGTCATATCTCTGCTGCTGACCACTGTGTGCTCCATCGTGTGCATGGCGCAGACGGCCAAAGTGAACAAGGTGGATTTCAAGCATGTAAAAGAAGTGATAGAGAATCCAAAATCGATTTATTACTATCCTAAATTGCTGCAGTCGTTCCAGAGCAACGACACCACCATGAGTGTGGAGGCATACCGCAATCTCTACTACGGTTACACCTTTCAGGAAGATTACAATCCCTTCCGCGAGAGCGAGTATAGCACCAAGGTGGAGCAACTCTACTACAAGCAGCCTCACTCGCGCGCCGAGTGCGACAGCATCGACAAATATGCCGCACTGGTGCTTAACGACAATATCTTTGACCTCAACCAGATGCAATATTACATTTTTGTGCTCAAAGAGAAGAAAAAACACACGCGTGTGGCCATACGCCAGTTCCGACTCAACCGCATCATAGCCGCTATCATGTCGAGTGGCAAGGGCACTAAAGACGAGCCGTGGGTGGTGATTGCCCCCGAGCATGAATACAACATCGTGAACTTTCTGGGTTACGTTGCCACCGACCACCGTGAAGAAGGCAATGGCATTGAGTTCATTGCCGTGGAGCCAAAAGCCGGCAAGAGCACCGAGGGGTTTTACTTCGATGTGCGGCGCATGATGGAAGTGGCCGCGCTCAAGTTCCCCGACCTGTAAAGTCCTCTTCGATACACTCACAGAGCCCACCCGTGAATGGCCGCAGTCGTTGCGGAGGCAGGTTGGCTATAGAAAAATAGAAATATGGAGGATATTGTTGTGTAATATCCTCATTTTTTGTAATTTTGTGCCGTTTTTCAAATCATTATGGCAACCGTCGCAGCACCTGCGCCGCCACCTGTTGACACAGTTGTCTATTATAAAGAACTAATATAAAATTCGAGGAAATGATTTATCCTATTCTTACGGCTGAAGAAGCCGCCGAGTATGTACAGAATGGCTACAACGTAGGCGTATCGGGATTCACAGCGCCAGGCTGTCCCAAAAAGGTGCCCGCCGCTATCGCTGCCAAAGCCCGCCGCGAACACGAGGCAGGCCGTGAGTTCAAAGTGAATATTTTCAGTGGTGCGTCGACCAACGACCCCACCGACGGTGAACTTTCGCGAGCCGGAGCAATCAATTATCGCACCCCTTATCAGTCGTTGGGCGAACTTCGCAACCGCATCAATGCCGGTGAGGTTCATTACAACGACCGTCACCTGAGCGAACTTGCACAAGAGTTCCGCTACGGCTATTACGGCAAGATGGACGTGGCCATCGTGGAAGTGCAGAGCATCACCGACGACGGCGAAATGCTGCTGGGAACGGCCGTAGGCAACACTCCCACCTGGCTGCAAGTGGCCGACAAGGTGATTATTGAGATCAACGACCAGCTGCCCGAGAGCATCCGCGGCCTGCACGACATCTATGTGCCGCTGGATCCTCCCGCACGCCGCGAAATACCCATCTACAAGGCAAGCGACCGCGCCGGTAAGCCCACCGCACATGTCGATCCTAAGAAGGTAATCGGTGTGGTGCGCACCTCGGAGCCTCTGGGACTGGTGAGCAAGTTCACCCCGGTTGACGACGTGACCCGCAAAATCGGTGAGAACGTGTGCGAGTTCCTGATCAATGAAATGAAGCAGGGACGCATGCCCAAGTCGTTCCTCCCCATCCAGAGCGGTGTGGGCAACATTGCCAATGCCGTGCTCGATGCGCTGGAGCACAGCGACGAGATTCCTCCCTTCGAGATGTACACCGAGGTGGTGCAAGACAGCGTGCTCAAGTTACTGGAGAGCGGACACTGCAAGTTTGCCTCGACCTGCTCGATGACTTTCTCGCGTGAGGCGATGATGGAGTTCTTCAGCAAGCCCGAGTTGCACGACCGCCTGCTCATGCGTCCTAGCGAAATCAGTAACAATCCCGAGGTCATTCGCCGCATCGGTGTGGTGTCGATGAACACTGCCATCGAGGCCGACATCTTTGGTAACATCAACTCGTCGCACGTGAGTGGCACGCGCCTGATGAATGGCATCGGCGGCAGCGGCGACTTCACCCGCAATGCCTACACGAGCATCTTCCTGTGCCCGAGCATCAAGAAGGACGACTGCATCAGCACCATCGTGCCTCTCGTGAGCCACGTAGACCACACCGGCCACTCGGTCGACATCATTGTCACCGACCAGGGCGTGGCCGACCTGCGCTTCAAGGATCCCATGCAGTGTGCCGAGGAAATCATCGAGCACGCCGCTCACCCCGTCTATCGTCCGCTGCTGCGTGAATACCTGAGCCTGTGCAAGAAGGGCGGTCACATCCTGATGAACCCCGACATCGCACTCGCCTTCCACAGCACGCTGGCCAAGACCGGCGACATGCGTCAGACCGATTTCGCCAAGATCCTGGGATAATAATCCCTGTGACATAAAACCAAACAAGCCCCGGACGTCCATCTCTCAAAGATTTCCGGGGCTTGTAATACTATATTGCTGAATATTTTCCTGTTTTCCGCAATGGGACACGCCAATCAGCCTTGAGCGATTTCCACGAGTATTTGTTGCTCGTTTGACATTTTGAGCACGGTTGTCTTCTCTTTCTTGGTCTCGGGCAGAGTGTAGGTGATGGAATAGATATTCTTGG
>JAGAYZ010000089.1 GCA_017940245.1 Muribaculaceae bacterium
AGCCTACATGGACCTGTGTGGCTCGGTAGACGAGGGGCACTTCATCGTCTTCGACCGCTCGGGCAGCAAGACCTGGGACGAGCGCATCTGGCACGAGACGCGTCAATACCAGGGGCGCACCATCATGGTGTGGGGTATGTAATTTTCATCACAACACATAACACTCATGGACGTGGTTTCGGTTGTAGAAGCCACGTCCATGAGCTATAATGAGGTTTCGTTTTTATTTACATCGCCACCAGTTCCAGCACATGGCTGGTGAGACGGGTAGTGCCAAACAAAGGCAAGCCTACGGTCATGAGATACTCGCCGCTATAAGTCTTGCCGTCGCAACCCAGTGGCCAGCCGCCTATGCGGTTGATTTCGGCCACCCGGTACTGTCGATTGGAATCCAGTCCCTGCAGTTTCACCGGCAACAAGTGCTCTCGATAACGCGGATTCACGTCGAAAGCAAAGACCACTGCCCGATCTTTGCCGCCACTCACCATCATGGTCGAGGCATGGTTGCCCTCGTAGGGCGACACCAAGCGATACATGTCGCCATCAAGGATAACAGGCTTGAGCCGGTTGTAATTGCCTATGGCTTCACGGCAGAATTTGATTTCATCATCTTTGAGGTCGCTGCACTTGATGTCGAATCCCAACTTGCCCATGCTGGCCACATCCACACGGAACTTGATGCTTGCCTCCTTGTTCCAAGTGGTGACGTGCGCACATTGAGCCTTGGCGGGATACACACTCGAGAAACCATACTGGATGTATAGACGCTCCACGGGGTCGGTGTTGTCGCTAGGCCAGAACTCGGTAAAATAGCGCAATGCCTCATAGTCGATGCGTCCACCGCCGCCCGAGCACAGCATCATGGGCAGGTCGGGATATTTGGCGCGGATGCGCTCCAGCACCTTGTAGAGTCCACGCACATAATCCACATACAGGTGCGACTGCTTGTCCTTGAGATAGGGCGAAAAAATGTTGGTGATGGGGCTATTGCAGTCCCACTTGAAGAACGCAATCTGCGGATAAGCGGTCATCAAGCGGTCCACCACACCGAACACATGGTCTTGCACCTGCGGATTGCTCAAGTCCAGCACCATCTGGTTGCGGAAATAATACTCCTTGCGATTGGGCAGATGGATGACCCAGTCCTTGTGCTTCTCATAGAGTTCACTCTTGGGATTGACCATTTCCGGCTCAATCCAGATGCCGAACTTGATGCCTTTCTTGGCGGCTTGTTCGCACAAATAGCCCACTTTGTGAGGCAACTTGGAGGCGGTTTCCTGCCAGTCGCCCAGCCCTTGATGGTCGCTGCTGCGCGGGTACTTGTTGCCAAACCAGCCATCGTCGAGCAAGAACATATCCACTCCTAGCCGCACGGCGTCGTCCATGAGTCCCACGAGTTTCTGCTCATCGAAGTCGAAGAAGGTTGCCTCCCAGTTGTTGAGCAAAGTCATGCGGTCGCCCGAGCCATTCTTCAGTCGATACTGGCGCGCCCAGGAATGTAGGTTGCGACTGGCCTGGCCACGGCCTTGCGTGCTGTAAGTAAAAATAAAGTCGGGGGTGGTGAACGTCTCGCCGGCTTTCAGTTGATAGGCCGAGAAATAGGGATTGATGCCTGAGATGAGGCGCAATAGTCCGTTCTGATCCACCTCGAAGGTGAAGCGGTAGTTGCCGGTCCATGCTAGTGTCCCCACCAACACATCGCCTTGTGTCTCGCTAGAATGGCCATCGAGCGAAAGTTGGAAAAACGACGGCATGAACATGCTGGCACGGCTGCCCAGCTTGGTGTCGAGCACCTTCTTGCCGAATTGCAGTTCGCTCTCGCTCATGTTCACCTCGCTAGCCCAGTCGCCCGAGTATTCGGTGAGGAAATAACGACTACGGTTCATCGAGAGCAGGCTGGAGGCATATTTGTGTAGTGTGACCGGGCGCTTGTCGGCGTTGACAATCTCGGTGTGCGCAACAATGACGTCCTGTGCGGCATAGGCGTTCAGCAGCAGACGCACCGTGGTGGGATACTGGTCGTCGGCCAGAGTGATTGCGGTGCACGTCGAGCCATCGGCCGCGGCACTCACCTGGTGCGACACATATTTCAGTTCGGTGCTATGGTTGCCGTCGGGGTGCTCCACATGCAGAGCTGGCTCAAAATAGTCCTCCATGCCGTGGGTGAGGTAGGCCTCTATGCCACCCGGCAGACCAGCATAGTCGCTCTCGTGAGTGAGACGCGGCCCCAAGTAGGACTGATACAGCCGCCCGTTATCGCCCACCCGATAGATGAGCGACACATGGTCGGTGGCGATGGCGATGTAGCGGTCGTGCGCCGCCATGTTCAAGCACAGCGACGCGACCGCAGCCATCAATATCAAAGTTCGTTTCATCGTGTCATGATTTTGATTAAGACTTCTCTGCAGCTGGGCGCCACAATTTGTTCATGTCTTCCAGCGTCTTGCCCTTGGTCTCGGGAACCAATCGCCACACAAAGACTGCGGCAACCACACACATGATTCCATACAGACCATAGGCAAACATGTGGCCGAATTTCTCGCCCATGTCGCCCATGCTCATGTTATACATGGGCAGGAAGGTCGAAGAGACAATGAAATTGAAAATCCACTGGAACGCCACGGCAATGGCCACAGCGGCTCCGCGAATGGTGTTGGGGAATATCTCGGAAATCAGCACCCAGCAGATGGGTCCCCACGAGAACATGAACGACGCGCTATAGACCATGATGCTGATTACTGCCACCACAGCAGGCATACCATCCACAAGATTATAGATGGCCACACCAAATGCTCCCAGTGCCATGCCCAGCGAGCCACTGATGAGCAACGGCTTGCGACCCCATTTTTCAACGGTGAACACGGCCAGCAAGGTGAATAAAATGTTTACCACACCCATGAGCACGGTCTGTGCCATGGGGTCGCCCATGCCGATGGAGTCGAAGATGCGCGGCGCAAAGTAAAGCACAGCGTTGATGCCCACAATCTGCTGGAACACACTCAGCATGATGCCGATGAAGATGACCAGCACGCCATAGGAGAACAGGCGTTCGGTCTTCTGCGTGGCTGTGGCTTTAATTTCATCGAGAATGGCCTTTGCTTTTACCGCACCATTGATGCGGGTGAGCACGTGTAGCGCTTTCTCGTAATGCCCGGTGAGTGCCAGGTAACGCGGAGTCTCGGGCACCAGGCACACAAGCAGTGTGAACAAGCCCGCGGGCACAGCCTCACTGACGAACATATAGCGCCAACCGGTGGTGATAGTCCATGGGTCGCTTTCCACACCGACGCTGTAAAGGCCACTGGCTATGCGCTCAATCACGGGATTGGTGTGCTCGCCAAGTATCATAAAATTAACAAAATACACCACCAGCTGGCCGAAGATGATGGCAAACTGGTTCCACGACACCAGCGTGCCGCGCAGGTTGCTCGGGGCCACCTCGGCAATATACATGGGGCAGATGGCCGAAGCCAGACCCACACCCACACCGCCCAGGATGCGATACAGGTTGAAGGCGATGAACAGAGCGAACGACGGTTTGCCCGGCTCAAAGAAGATAAACTCCGGGGCATAGGAGCCCAAAGCCGACAGGAAGAAGAAAATGCCGGCCATCACCAGCGAGCGCTTGCGGCCCAACCGCGAGGCAAACAGGCCCGAGAGCGCACTGCCGATGATACAGCCTATCAAGGCACTCGACGAGGTGATGCCGTGCAACATGTCGTTGTGCGTATAGTCGCTAGCTCCCAGGAAGAACGCCTGAAGGCCTTTCTCAGCACCCGAAATCACCGCCGTGTCGTATCCAAACAGCAAACCACCAAGCACCGCAACAAGCACGATGCTGAACAAGTACAGTTTGCTGCCTTGTGATGAAGAATTTGTCATATCTCCAAAGAATTAGCAGTACATATTTACAATAGCTTCATACAATTCCTGCTTGCCGCTGCGCTGCTCAGGCTCGCCCTGGGTCTTGGCATACTCATAGACTTGCTCGAGCGTGAGGCGTCCATCTTCAAATTCCTTGCCCATGCCGCTGTCGAACGAGGCGTAACGCTCCTTGAACATCTGGCAATAGGGCGACTGCTCAATGATGGCGGCAGCGCTTTCCAGTGCCTGAGCCATGACATCCATGGCGGCGATGTGAGCGATAAAGATATCTTCCAGGTCGGTGCTGTTGCGGCGCACCTTGGCGTCGAAGTTTGTGCCACCATCTTTGAAGCCGCCGCCACGTATGATTTGCAGCATGGCCATGGTGAGGTGACGATGATTGATGGGGAACTGGTCGGTGTCCCAGCCGTTCTGGTAGTCACCACGGTTGGCATCGATAGAGCCCAGCATGCCATTATCGACAGCCACAGCCAGTTCGTGCTCGAAGGTGTGGCCGGCCAGGGTAGCGTGATTCACCTCAATATTCACTTTGAAATCCTTGTCCAGGTGATGAGCCTTCAGGAATCCGATCACAGTCTCGGTATCCACGTCATACTGGTGCTTGGTGGGCTCCATGGGCTTAGGCTCGATGAGGAAGGTGCCCTTGAAGCCACGTGCGCGAGCATAGTCACGTGCCATCATCAGCATCTGCGCCAGGTGCTCTTTCTCACGTTTCTGGTCGGTATTGAGCAGGCTCATGTAGCCCTCACGACCGCCCCAGAACACATAATTGGTTCCGCCCAGTTCTATAGTGGCATCGATGGCATTCTTGATCTGGACAATGGCGCGGGCCACCACGTCAAAGTCGGGATTAGTGGCGGCACCATTCATGTAGCGCTTGTGACCGAACACATTGGCCGTGCCCCACAAGTTCTTGATGCCCGTGGCAGCCTGCTTCTGCTTGATATAGGCCACTATTTCTTTCAGATTGGCCTCATATTCCTCGATGGTGGGAGCCTCGGCAATCAAGTCCACATCGTGGAAACAATAGTACTCAATGCCCATTTTGCTCATAAATTCAAAGCCGGCATCCACACGGTCGCGAGCGGCCTGCATGGGGTCGGTAGCAGTGTTCCAGGGAAACTGCTTGGTGTCGCCGCCAAACTGGTCGGTACCTTGCGCACACAAGGTGTGCCACCAGGCCATTGCAAACTTGAACCAATCTTTCATCTTCTTGCCCATCACCACTTTTTCGGCATCGTAGTGGTGATAGGACAGGGGGTTGCGGCTCTGAGGACCTTCATACTTGATTTTACCAATCTCGGGAAAAAATTCTTTTTTTGTTTCCATAGTTCAGTGTTTTTTATCTGTGATATTTTTAATATTTGCTTGTAAGGATGTGTTGGAGCCGCGATTTCCACAGTTCATAGGCTTCTTGATAGTGCTGCAAGTGCCGCACATCGGGTTCAACCTCGGCTATACGGCTAAGCGACGAGAATGCCTCGTCGGCAGTGCGATAGATTCCGGCACCTATGCCCGCTCCACGGGCCGCCCCCACCGAGCCATCGGTATCGTAGAGTTCGATGGGGGCACCGGTGATGCTGGCCAGCGTAGTGCGGAACAAGGGACTGAGAAACATGTTGGTGTGCCCGGCACGGATGCGACTCACGCTCATGCCCATCTGCTCCATAATTTCTATGCCATATTTAAATGAGAACACGATGCCCTCTTGTGCGGCACGCAACAGGTGCGCCTTACCATGGTGGTTGAAGTCCAGCCCCACGATGCTGCAACCCGTCTGCCGGTTCTCCAGCATACGCTCGGCGCCGTTGCCAAAGGGGATGATACTCAGCCGCTCACTGCCCACGGGAGCTAGAGCCGCGACATCGTTGATTTGCGGGTAGGTCATGCCCGGGTCGGCCACATTGCGCTTCATCCACGAGTTAAGGATGCCGGTGCCATTGATGCACAGCAACACACCCAGGCGCGGTGACTGCGCGCTGTGATTGACATGGGCAAAGGGATTCACACGCGAGAGAGGATCGTGGCTCACCTCGCCCAGCACACCGTACACCACCCCCGATGTGCCGGCTGTAGAAGCAATTTCACCAGGGCGCAGCACATTGAGCGAGAGGGCGTTGTTGGGCTGGTCGCCAGCCCTGTAGGTAATGGGTATCCCCGCTACCAGTCCTAGCTCGGCGGCAGCTTGCTCGTTCACCTCGCCTTGAAGGCCGAAAGTGGGTTTCACCTCGCCCAGCAGTTCACGCGAGAAGCCGAAGTGGTCCAGCAACTCCTGCGACACATCGCCCCGCTGAAAATCCCAGAAAATGCCTTCCGACAGTCCCGAGACCGTGGTGGCAATGGTGCCACTCAGCCGCATGGCAATGTATTCGCCGGGAAGCATCACCTTGTGGATGCGCTCGAATATGGCCGGCTCGTTATCTTTAATCCATGCCAGTTTGGCGGCAGTGAAGTTGCCGGGAGAGTTGAGCAGATGGTTCAAGCAAAACTCTTCGCCCAAAGCGTGAAACGCTTCGGTACCATAGGGCACAGCACGAGAATCGCACCAGATGATAGCCGGGCGCAACACCTGCTGATGCTCATCGACACATACCAGGCCGTGCATCTGGTAAGAGATGCCAATGGCGGCAATGTCGCCGCCTGCCACGCGGGCCTGCTGCAGCAGCTGCTGCGTCACAATGCGAGTGTAGTGCCACCAGTCGGTGGGATTCTGTTCGGCCCAGCCACGCTGTGGCGCGTCGATGGGGGCCTCGTGAGGTGGATAAAACGCCTGCGCCACACATTGGCCACTCTGGGCATCTACCAGACTGCCCTTGACCGATGAACTACCTATGTCATAACCAAGTAAATACATATTGGATGATGAATGTTGAATTTAAAATGATGACCGATGAATTGGCCGTGAGCCACGAGTGCCTCAATACTGTGAATTACAGCAAATCATTATTAATTATTAATTTGTCATTATTCATTAAATCGACCTACCTGCGCGAGCGTTTGTAGATCTTGCGGTCGAACCGGTAGAGGCGCGCCGCACGATGAGCCACGTCGCGCTCGCGCTCATCGAGCGCGATCACATAGTCGAGCTGGTTCATTTTCTTCTGAAAGTTGCGCACGTCCTGCCGCTTGCCGTACACGCGCTCATAGAGCGTGCGCAGCTGCAGGGCCGTGAACTTTTGCGGCAGCAGGTTGAACAGATACGACGGGTCGGCTTCGGCCTGGCTGCGTATCACGCTCAAAGCATCGTCGATGATGGCGTTGTGGTCAAACGGCAACGTGTTCAGCTCATCTACCGCCACCCAGCGTGCCTCGTCGTCGAGGTGCTGAACAGCAAGCGAACGGCCTATGCGCACCAGCGACAGATAGCCCACCGTCACGATGCGTTCCACGCGTGTGTGAGTGGTGTGCTCCAGCCACAACAAGTCCTTGCGGTTTTTGGTGCGGTCTTTCGAGCCGTAGGCCTTGAACTGAAGCAAATTGATATTCTTGATGCCGGTCAGGTCGTGCAGCACACGGGCGGCCGCTTCGTCCAGGTTTTCGTCCTCGTAAATGAGGTCACCGGGAAGTTTCATGTCGTGAATCACAGTCCCGTCTATTTCCACTGCTCGCTCAATGAGCAGCACATGCAATTTTTTCCCGTCAAAACCCATCACCACGCAGTCTACCGAGATGTGGTTCATCGCCAGTGGCCGCAACGCCATGGCGGCAGTACTAGTTTTCTTCATTTTTGAGCCTAAGATTTTCGTGCAAATATAATGGAAAAATCTCAAAAAACAACACTCGAAAAAAGTTTTTTAAAATATTATAACTCATTTATTATCAGTCAAAAACATCTTGTCAATTTTACAACAACCCACCTTATTGTAACCCACACAATATTGCCCTGCGAAGCTTGCCCGTGTACCCACTGCGACTCAGCCCAGTTTTTTGCTAACTACTTATTGTAAATTTTAATCCACTTACCGTGGCGCGAAACAATCGGGCGACTCTTTCATCGTTTTTTCTCAGACCGAAGCCCCGCATTTGCACATGTGAAATAGAATGGCTACCTTTGGCCTTGAAAAAACAAAAGATGCCCACATGAAAAAGAGATTATTTTTAGCCGGCGCGCTGGCCGTGGCTCTGACCACATCACTATCGGGATGGTCGCAAGGCCAGGTAAAAAAAGACTTTACGCAAGAAGCCGCGACCCCGGTCGATCACCGTGTGATGCCGGCCGAGCGCTTGTTTGTCAGCCAGAGCATCGAGCGAGAGATTGCGCGCGTGCAGCGCATGCTCAAAAATGAGAAGCTCGCCCAGATGTTTGCCAAGTGTTTTCCCAACACGCTCGACACCACGGTGCATTATCGCCTCGACGAGCAAGGGCGGCCCGACACGTTTGTCTACACGGGCGACATCCACGCCATGTGGCTGCGCGACTCGGGGGCGCAAGTGTGGCCCTACGTGCGTTTTGCACGACACGACGAGCCGCTGCGCCTGCTCATCGCCGGTGTCATCAACCGCCAGATGCGCAGCATCGTCTTTGACCCTTATGCCAACGCCTTCAACGATGGCCCCACGGGGAGTTATTGGCAAAGCGACCTGACCGACATGAAACCCGAGCTGCACGAGCGCAAATATGAAATAGACTCGCTGTGCTACCCCATCAGGCTGGCCTATGAATACTGGCTTGCCACGGGCGACACCAGTGTGTTTGGCGACACATGGATTGAGGCTGTGGAGAAAATATTGACGGTCTTCACCGACCAACAGCAGAAAAGCAGTCGCGGCCCCTATCGCTTCCAGCGAAAGACCGCCGTGGCCACCGACACGCGCAACAATGGCGGCTACGGCAATCCCGTGCGGCCGGTGGGACTCATCGCATCGGCTTTCAGACCCAGCGACGATGCCACCATTTTCCCGTTTTTGATTCCCAGCAACTTCATGGCAGTGACCACCCTGCGCAAGGCAGCGCGCA
The DNA here is from genome assembly GCA_017940245.1 of Muribaculaceae bacterium. Lineage (GTDB taxonomy): Bacteria > Bacteroidota > Bacteroidia > Bacteroidales > Muribaculaceae > Sodaliphilus. The sequence goes on from JAGAYZ010000089.1 coordinate 8,843, forward strand.
TCCTCACCGACGTGAACCACGACATGGCACGCGCAGCCAGGTGCGCGGCGCTGGCCGACGAGGTGCAGCAGGCACTGCAACGGCACGCAGTGGTGCAGCACCCCACTTACGGACCCATCTACGCCTTTGAGATTGATGGCTATGGCGGACAGAATCTCATGGACGACGCCAACGTGCCCAGCCTGCTAGCCATGCCCTACCTGGGTGATGTGCCGGCAACCGACCCGGTGTACCAGAACACGCGCCGGTTTGTGCTCAGTCTCGACAATCCTTATTTCTTCAGCGGCAAAGTGGCCGAGGGCATCGGCGGACCACACATTGGCAAAGACATGATTTGGCCCATGAGCATCATGATGCGCGCCTTCACCAGCCAAGACGAGAACGAAATACGCCAGTGCCTGACGACCCTCATCAACACCGACGCCGGCACAGGCTACATGCACGAGTCGTTTCACAAGGATGATCCCGGCAACTACACCCGCCGCTGGTTTGCTTGGCAAAACACGCTGTTCGGCGAACTCATCCTCAAGCTCATCGACGACGGCCGGCTGCCTCTGCTCAACTCGCTATAACCCGCAAAAACCTCGACCGAAGCCGAGGTTTTTATATATCATTCGCAATCTAAACGCGGTTGTTCTGTAAGCCATCTTTCCATTGGACCGCCAAGTGTCGCACCACAAATTTTAGCCCAATTTCGGGTCACCTGCAAAAACCTGTGTTTGGGTGACACTGTTCAGCCAAAGATGAGAGAGACTCTGTAGAGGAAGAACTTGGTGTCGACTACGCCCCTTACCTGCGCCCTGAAGTTCTTTATCTTGGCGTTTAGGGACTCGG
>JAGAYZ010000090.1 GCA_017940245.1 Muribaculaceae bacterium
CTCTTATGGATAAGACACCACTCGTAGATCTCTTCGAAAGGACTGATTTCAATAATGTCAAAGAACTCGATTGTCCCCTCTTTCCGGGGTTATTTGATTAATATTTAACTGATCCCGATTTTAACGGGACACTAATGATAATGAACAATGAATAATGAACAATTTTTTCGCGGTTCTGGTGGATTTGCAATGCTATGGGTTGTCGCTGCACCCCACGTTAAAAAGAGTCGTCTGCGGCGAGAACTATGTGGTTCTCGTGCGCAGTACGACTCTTTTTTTGGCCCATGTCCCTGTTTGTTTATCGGTCTAATATACACAGGGTTTCATGCGTGGGCTGTGGTGGTACTCCCCTACCCTTCTTTGAACAGCTCTTTGATGCCGCCAATGGATCCTAGCATGTTGGAGGCCTCAAACGGGAGGAACACGGTCTTGGTTTGTGTTCCGGTCGACACTTGTTCAAGCATGGAGATGTATTTCTGTGCCAGCAGATAGTTGGCGGGATTAGTGCTCTTGCCTACTGCCTCGGTCACCTTTTCGATGGCGATGGCTTCGGCTTCGGCTTTGCGGATGCGGGCCTGTGCTTCACCTTCGGCACGCAGAATTTCGGTCTGCTTGTCGGCTTCGGCCTGATTGATGCGAGCGGTTTTCTGGCCTTCCGACTGGAGGATGGCTGCGGCTTTCTGTCCTTCGCTGGTGAGAATGGTGGCACGCTTGTTGCGTTCGGCTTGCATCTGCTTTTCCATGGCCTGGAGTACGCTCTGCGGTGGTGTAATGTCTTGCAGTTCAACGCGGTTTACCTTAATGCCCCACTTGTTGGTGGCATCGTCGAGCACGGCACGCAGCTTGGTGTTGATGGTGTCGCGCGAGGTGAGTGTCTCGTCCAGTTCCAGTTCGCCGATGATGTTACGCAGTGTAGTCTGCGTGAGTTTCTCGATAGCGTTAGGCAGATTGTTGATTTCATACACGGCCTTGAACGGATCCACAATCTGGAAATAGAGCAGGGCGTTGATTTGCGTCTGCACGTTGTCTTTGGTAATCACGTTCTGCTTGTCGAAGTCATAGACCTGTTCGCGCAAGTCGATTGAACTTGTGTAGTGGTAGCGGCCGCCTGTCATGGCCACGATGGTCTTGGCGCGGTCGATGAACGGGATGATGATGTTGATGCCCGGTTTCAGTGTGGCGTAATACTTTCCCAGTCGCTCGATGATGCGAGTTTCTGACTGCGGAATGATGACCAGGCTCATTTTAACTAACACCAGCGCAAGCACGACGATGGCAATAAGAAGAATTGATAAGAAGTCCATAGTTGTTATTTTTTTGATGAGTAATTACTAATGTTTATCAATAGAAAGGGCGTTAAGCCTCGGCCACGGTGATGATGATGCTGTCGCGGCCAATGACGCGCACCTTGGTGCCGCGTGCAATGGCTTGCCCGTCGCTGCTCACGGCTTTCCAGTCGTCGCCGTCGATGGCCACGCGCCCGTGTCCGCCCTCGGGAATGTCTTCGCTCACGCGGCCTTCGCGCCCGATGAGGGCATCGGCATTGCTCGGGCGTTGATCCTCATTTTTGTGAAGCCACTTGAGCATGGCCGGACGCACCAGCCACAAGCTCAAGGCTGAAGCGATGGCAAAGATGATGATTTGTGCCACAAATCCAGCACCGCAAAGCGATGCGAGAATGGAGCAGAAGGCTCCGATGGAAAAACACAGGATGAAGAAATCACCCGACATCAGTTCCAGGATAAGCCCCACGATACACAAGATGGCCCAGAACTGCCACAGATTGTTTGAAAAATATTCTATCATAGTTGTAGGTTTTAAGAATTTTTCAAAATTACTAATTTCTAACCGATTTTCCAAATCTATGAAATGTGTTATCGGAATTATACAGAATTTCACACTTGCCAACATTGTTTTTGTCGTGAAAAACTGTGTTAAATAATATTGCAAAATATGTGCCAAATAATTGAAAAATTCCCAACAGATGGACGGATGCAAATCAAATTTTTCAATCTCACAGACTTGAATTTCTCCTTTGTTGCAATGAATCAGTGATTTATGTGGATTTTTGTCGGTTCTGATTTTGGTCCTAAAAATTCAATCGTGTCGAGAAATTTGAATCCTAATGAATAATTTACTAATTTTGTGTGCTAATTAGAAGAATTTATGCCACACATCATTTTGCAAGCAGAAAATGTGGTGTTACCGCACTTTGATGAGCAGTTGCTCACGGTGTGGATTCAACAAGTTGCTCACGCTCACGATAGGGTAGTGGGCAATCTCACTTATGTGTTCTGTGACGATGAATATATTTTAAACGTGAATCGTGATTTTTTAAAACACGATTATTATACCGACATTATCACCTTCGACTACAGTAACAGTCGTCGTTTAGCCGGCGACATGGTCATTTCGCTCGATACGGTGAAGAGCAATGCCGCACTCTTTGAGCGAGAATATGCCGAGGAACTGCTGCGCGTGGTGATCCACGGAGTGCTTCACTTGTGCGGAATCAATGACAAAGGTCCCGGAGAACGTGAAATTATGGAACGTCATGAGAACGAAGCTCTGGCCATTTGTCCAGCTAATGTGTATATGCCATGATTAAGGATTATGACGTCATAGTGATAGGTGCCGGCCATGCCGGGTGTGAAGCTGCATGTGCTGCCGCTCATCTAGGTTCAACCACCTTATTGATTACAATGGATATGAACAAGGTGGCGCAGATGAGTTGTAATCCTGCTGTTGGGGGCATAGCTAAGGGACAGATAGTCAGAGAGATAGATGCTCTTGGCGGAATGATGGGTATCGTTACCGATCGCTCTACAATCCAGTTCAGGATGCTTAATCGCAGTAAGGGGCCAGCCATGTGGAGCCCCCGTGCGCAGACCGACCGTATGCACTTCAGTGCCGAGTGGCGCCACATCCTCGAAAATACGGAAAATCTGTATATGTGGCAAGATTCAGTTGTCAGTCTCACGATAGAAGAGGGAAGGGTGACTGGAGTAACAACAGCCCTGGGGGTGCATTTCTCGGCTCGAAGTGTCATACTCACGGCTGGCACATTTCTTAATGGATTGATGCACGTGGGACGAGCACAAACACAGGGTGGGAGAGTGGCCGAACCCGCCTCGCACGGCATAACCGAGCAACTGACTCAACTGGGGTTTGAAGCTGGCCGCATGAAAACTGGAACCCCCGTGCGACTTGACGGGCGTAGCATCGACTATTCTCATGCCACTGTTCAAGAGGGAGAGAATGATTTCCATCATTTTTCTTTTTTACCCGGAGAGCGCTCGTCGTTGCGACAGCGAAATTGCTGGATTGTATATACCAATCCCGAAGCGCACGAGGTGTTGCGCAATTCGCTCTCCGATTCACCGCTCTATAATGGTCAAATCCAGAGTGTTGGGCCTCGATATTGCCCTAGTATAGAGACCAAAATCGTTACTTTCTCCGATCGAGATTCCCACCAGCTTTTTATTGAACCTGAGGGAGAGAATACACATGAAATGTATCTCAATGGTTTCTCTTCTTCTTTACCCTGGGATGCGCAACTGGGTGCATTGCAAAAGATTCCGGCTCTTAAAGATGTCCAGGTATATCGGCCCGGTTATGCTATTGAGTACGATTATTTTGATCCTACGCAGCTCAAACACACGCTTGAGACGAAATTAGTGGAAAACTTGTATTTCGCAGGGCAAGTTAACGGTACCACGGGCTATGAAGAAGCAGCAGGACAGGGACTGGTAGCTGGCATTAATGCGCACCGCAGGGTGAATGGCTTAACGCCTTTTACGCTTGAACGAGACCAGGCATATATTGGAGTTTTAATTGATGATTTGGTGACTAAAGGCGTGGATGAACCTTACAGAATGTTTACGTCTAGGGCTGAATACCGAATCCTTTTACGTCAGGACGATGCCGATGCGCGCCTTACGCCCATAGGGCGTGAATTGGGATTGGTGGATGATGAACGTTTCGAGCTGATGCAGCGAAAATACCAACAAATCAATCAACTGATTGATTTTGCCAAGAATTTCTCGGTGAAACCCGAGCAAGTGAACGATTATCTCGAGCTTCACAGTATATCCCCGCTCAAGCAATCGCAGAAACTGTATGATTTGATTTTGCGTCCCCAGTTAAATTTTGCTATTCTCGCACAGTTGATACCTGAACTTCATGACGAGTTGAAATGTGTAGAGAAAGAGCGCTACGATGAAATTGTCGAAGCAGTAGAAGTTAAAATCAAATATAGCGGATATATAGAGCGGGAACGTATGGTTGCCGACAGAATATCACGCCTCGATGCCGTGGTGTTGCAGGGAAAACTTGATTATGATTCTCTTTCGCAAATCAGCATTGAAGCCCGGCAAAAATTAAAAAAAATAGACCCGGTTACTGTTGGTCAGGCGTCGCGTATTCCTGGAATTTCGCCCAGCGACATCAATGTATTACTCCTTTTATTAGGAAGATAGAAAGTTTTTGTTTCACGTGAAACAATAATAGTCATATTATTATGGAAAAAGAAAAGTTAGAATCAGTTAAGGCGCTAGTTCGCAATATTCCCGACTTCCCAGTGCCTGGGATTCAGTTTAAGGACCTTACAACTGCGTTTAAGGATGCACGAGCGCTGAATCTCATGGCCGATGCCATGGAGGAAATCTATAAGGGTAGGGGAGTGACCAAAGTCGTGGGCATTGAGTCGCGCGGTTTTATTTGTGGTGCATTGCTTGCGTCGCGTTTAGGTGCCGGATTTGTGCCTATTCGCAAGCCGGGTAAGTTGCCTGCCGACACTATCAGCATGTCGTATGAAAAAGAATATGGAACCGACACGATTGAAATTCACAGTGATGCTATTTGCAGCGATGACATTGTGGTTTTGCACGATGATCTTTTGGCTACAGGTGGCACGATGCTGGCCGCGTATCAACTGGTGAAGTCCATGAACCCTCGTGCCATTTATATCAATTTCCTCTGTGGTTTGAAGGGGCTCAATGGTCGTGATGTGCTGCCTGCCGATGTTGAGGTGACCACATTGTTTGATTTCGACGGAAAATGAGTTGACGGTGTATGACCGACGATTTAAAGCTCAAAATTTCCCTTTTGCCGGAGACCCCCGGCGTCTATCGCTATTTCAATCGTGATGGCGTCATCATCTATGTGGGTAAGGCTAAAAATTTAAAGCGGCGTGTCAGCTCCTATTTCAATAAAGTTCACACGGTTGCCCGCACCAATATGCTGGTGCGTAATATTTACGACCTTCAATATACCGTCGTAAATACCGAAGAGGAGGCTCTCGATTTAGAGAACAGCCTCATCAAAGAATTTCAGCCTCGCTATAATGTGTTGCTGAAAGATGATAAATCTTATCCATGGATTTGCATTACCAAAGAACTTTATCCTCGCGTGTTTATGACACGAGATGCGTTGCGTAGAGGTGCTAAGTACTATGGACCTTATCCCAAGGTTGAGGCGGCACACGTGATTCTTGAGACGATATCTCGCATCTATCCGCTACGCAACTGCTCACATTCTGTTTCACGTGAAACAATCGATGCGCAAAAGCACCATCTATGTCTGCAGTATCACATCAAGCGTTGCGAGGGGTGCTGTCGAGGCCTTGTAGAGCCGGAAGTGTATAATCGCTATATTGAAGAGGTGAAGTCAATACTCAATGGCGACACGAAACAGGTGAGCGATTACCTGAAGGCTGAAATGGAGCGACTAGCCGAAGATTTGCGGTTTGAAGAAGCCAACGAGTTGAAACGCAAATATTTGGCAATAGAGAAACTAAGGTCTAAGTCGGTGATTGTCAGCCCGTCGATTCATAATATTGACGTGTTTGCTCTTGTTAAAGACGATGATTCCACTGCCTGTATTCATTATATGCACTTGCGCAATGGCTCTGTGGTTCAGAGTTTTACGCTGGAGTATAAAATGCGAGGTATTGATGATAGCGACGAGGAACTCATGTCGCTCGGTATTCATGAGATACGTCGCCGGTTTGCCGATACCTATAAAGCCGATCGTGTGCGCGAGGTGATGGTGAACGTGTTGCCCGACGTGGAATTTGATGGGCTGGATTTTGTCATTCCTCAGCGAGGTGATAAGCGGAAACTGCTGAGTATAGCATTGAAAAATGCCCAGCAACACATCACCGACAAACTTAACCGCATGGAGAAACTGAATCCTGAGCAACGCGCCACGCGCACCCTTACCACCATGCAGCGCGATTTGCATCTCACGGCCTTGCCGCGTCACATCGAGTGTTTTGACAACTCTAATATCTCGGGTTCATCGCCAGTGGCCAGCTGTGTAGTGTTTCGCAATGCCAAACCATCTAAGAAGGACTACCGTCATTTCAATATCAAAACTGTTGAAGGCCCCGACGATTATGCATCGATGACCGAAGTGATAACTCGCCGTTATTCACGCTTGTTGCAGGAAGGGTTGGAGCTACCGCAACTACTGGTGGTTGATGGCGGCAAGGGGCAGTTGAGCACCGCCGTTGAGGCGTTGAAGAATCTGGGCCTGGAAAACAATATAGCCGCCATAGGAATTGCCAAGCAACTGAATGAAATCTACTTTCCCGGCGACAGTGTGCCGCTTTACATCGATAAAAACAGCGAGACACTGCGTGTGATTCAGCGATTGCGCGACGAGGCGCATCGCTTTGCCATCACGCATCACCGCAGTCAACGAGGCAAACGCCAGGTGGCTTCGGCGCTTGATGCCATTAAGGGCATAGGGCCGTCGTCTAAAACGCTGCTGCTGAAGCATTTCAAGAGTGTGAAGCGTATTCGAGAGGCTTCGCTCGATGAGTTAGTTTCAGTGATAGGCCCTGCAAAGGCTCAACTTATTAAGAATGAACTGGTTGACAAATAAAACTATCCATATATGAGACTCGTGATTCAACGTGTGACCAGAGCTTCGGTCACTATCGACAATCAGTTGCACAGCCAAGTGGGGCAGGGACTGATGGTGCTCGTGGGTGTGCGCGAAGGTGACACCCTCGACGACGTGAAATGGCTGGCGGCAAAGACTGCCAGCCTACGCATCTTTGACGATGAAGCGGGAGTGATGAATCGAAGTATCATTGATGCCGGTGGCGAAGTGCTGGCCGTGAGTCAGTTTACGCTTAATGCCAGCACCAAGAAGGGCAACCGTCCCAGCTACATCCATGCCGCGGGACACGATGTGGCCATCCCGCTTTATGAGGCTTACTGCATTCAGTTGCAAGAGCTGCTGGGCCGTGAGGTGAAAAAGGGCGTGTTCGGTGCCAACATGCAGGTAGAGCTCATCAACGATGGTCCAGTGACCATCATTATCGACTCCCGCCTGCGAGAGTGATTTTTTTCGCTTGAAAAAAGAAATCAGGTGTGATTCATAGTGAGTCACACCCGATTTTGCTGTGGGTAGAGATGGATTCGAACCACCGAAGCGATGACGCAGCAGATTTACAGTCTGCCCCATTTGGCCACTCTGGAATCTACCCTCCGTAGTGAAAAGTGCTGCAAAGTTAGTAATTATTTGTCAATAGGCAATAGCCGTGACGCAGATTTTTACTAATTTCGCGCGAAATTTATTTATAGGCATGGTATCACCCACACTGGAATTGACACGCCAGCGGCAGTTGCTGCAACTGGAATGGGATCACGAGCGTGAGGAATTTCGCCGCTTGACCGAGGCCATAGGCATCGAGCGCAAGGTGAGGCGAGGCGACTGCTGGTATCCCATAGCTGTGGGGCGCAGTTATTATAACTCGCTCAACCAGCTCGTTGTGGAAATTCATCGAGGTGGTCTTACCGACGACGAGGAGGCGCAAGACCATAACTTTGAGTATGGCCGGCAAGTGATGTTCTTCCGCAAAAGCGGCATGGACGACATCACATACTATGGGTTTACCGCCACTGTGAGTTATGCCGAGTCCACCCGCATGGTGGTCATTATGCCCGATGAAGCCACCATTGCCGCCATAGCGCAAGCCGATCTCGTAGGCGTCCAGTTGGCGTTGGACGAAACCACCTACCTTCTCATGATGGACGCGCTGAACCGCGTGGCTGGTGCTAAGGGCAACCGTCTGGCAGAACTGCGCGACATGTTCTACAATCCCAGTCCGACGCAGAAGTTCACCTTCGACCCCATGCGCTTCCCGTGGCTCAACGCCACGCAAGAGCGAGCGGTGAACGAGGTGCTCTGGGCCAAAGATGTGGCAGTGGTGCATGGACCGCCGGGCACCGGCAAGACCACGACGCTGGTCGAAGCCATCTACGAGACGCTGCGGCGCGAGAACCAGGTGCTGGTGTGCGCACAGAGCAACATGGCAGTCGACTGGATCAGCGAGCGCCTCATGGAACGCGGTGTGGATGTGTTGCGTATAGGCAACCCCACGCGCGTAACCGACCAGATGCTGGCGCAGACCTATGAGCGACGGTTTGAGGCGCATCCCGACTATCCGCAACTGTGGAGCATGCGCAAGGCACTGCGTGAGGTGCGCAGCGGGCGGCGCGGGAGTGATGCCTATCACCAGAAAGTGGAACGTCTCAAGGAACGCATTACCGAACTGGAGCTGTGCATTCACAACGACATCTTCGGCCAGGCGCGTGTGTTTGCCTGCACGCTGGCCGGCAGTGCCAGCCGGGTGCTCGACGGCATGAAGTTTGCCACCCTGTTCATCGATGAGGCCGCTCAGGCGCTCGAGGCCGCCTGCTGGATTGCCATCCGCAAGGCCGGTCGCGTGATTCTGGCCGGTGACCACTGTCAGTTGCCGCCCACGGTGAAGAGCGTGGAGGCCATGCGTGGCGGACTGGGGCTGACGCTCATGGAGCGCATCGTGGCCAGCAACCCGCAGGTGGTCACTTTGCTCAAGGTGCAATATCGCATGAACGATGAAATCATGCGTTTTTCAAGCGAGTGGTTTTATCATGGTCAAGTGGAGAGTGCTCCCGAAGTGAAACACCGTGGCATTTTGGACTTGGATACGCCCATCACCTGGATTGACACGAGTCAACTTGAAGGCAGCGAGGAGGAAACCGTGGGAGAAAATGGTGGTCGCATCAATAGGGCCGAGGCCCAACTCACCATGGCTACCCTCGAGCAGTACTTCGAGCGAGTGGGGCGCCGTCGTGTTTTAGAAGAGCGTCTAGATGTGGGCATCATCTCGCCCTATCGAGCCCAGGTGCAGTATCTGCGTCGGCTGTTGCGCCACAGCGACTATTTCAAGCCTTTGCGCCACTCCATCGCCGTGAACACAGTAGACGGTTTCCAGGGGCAGGAACGCGATATCATCGTCATCAGCCTGGTGCGGGCCAACGCGACAGGACAAATAGGATTCTTGCGCGACCTGCGGCGCATGAACGTAGCCATCACCCGTGCCCGCATGAAACTCATTATCTTGGGCGACACCGCCACACTCACGCGGCATCCCTTTTATGCACGCCTGTATGGCTACATCCAGCAACTTCATAGATCATAAAGAGGCATGAGAACCATTATCACATTCTTGAAAAACTGGACACTGCCCAGTGCCATTGTCACCGGCACGGTGGTGTACCTTATTTTTGCGTTCACTCCCGCGCTCGGTGGTGCCGCGCGTTTTTTTGATCCCATTTTCGACACCATCTTTCCCTTCTTTATGGGCATGATTCTGTTCACCACATTTTGTAAGGTGGATTTCCGCAAGATGCGCCCTGCGGCCTGGCACTGGTGGATTACTGTGCTGCAAGTGCTGTTGGTGGCGCTGGTGGCCGGACTGATACTGTCGATGAACATGGAGGGTAACGACTTGATTCTCATGGAGGGCATCCTCACTTGTATCATTGCGCCCGGGGCTGCTGCGGCTGCCGTGGTGACGGCTAAGCTGGGAGGCGACTTGGAAACAATGACTACCTACACGTTCATTTCCAATTTTGCCACCGCTCTGCTCGTGCCCACGGTATTTCCCCTGATAGACCGTGGTGTGGACATATCGTTCATGCAGGCCTTCTTCACCATACTCTATAAGGTGTGCATGGTGCTGCTGGTGCCCATGGCCGGAGCCTATGTGGTGAAGCATTACATGCACCGCCTGCACGCTTGGATTGTGAGCGTGGAAGACCTCTCGTTCTACATGTGGGGCATATCGCTGACAATTGTCACCGGTTCCACGGTGAAATATATCGTGCATGCCGGGACGACCCCCGGATTTGTGCTCACTATTGCCGCCATTTCACTGGTATTGTGCCTGGTGCAGTTTGCTCTGGGACGCTACGTGGGCCATTTTTTCCACACCACCATCGAGAGTGGTCAGGGGCTGGGCCAGAAAAACACCGCCTTTGCCGTGTGGATTGCCTACACCTATCTTAATCCGCTGTGCTCGGTGGGCCCCGGATGCTACATTCTGTGGCAGAATGCCATCAATAGTCTGGAGATATGGCATGCGCGACGCCAAAAGGAAAAAGCGAAGTGAGATTGAACATCAATCCATTGACGGCTTGCGGGCAACGACGCGGCCGTTAATCACCTGGTAGTTGCGGTCAAACTCTTCGCGGGTGCGTTTCCAGCGATTGTGGCTCCATAGCCAGTACTGCGGAGCACGGCGAATGGTGGTCTCGAGCATCTGAAAGCAGCGGTTGGTGATTTCAAACTCGGGCAGGTCGGCCGGATGGCGTGTGATGAGTTTGAACTGAGCCGTGTAGTAGCCGCGTTTGACGCGTTGCACATCGACGTAGAACACGGCTTGGTCGTATTTTCGGGCTATGCGCTCCACACCGGTGAATACGGGTGTTTCCTGATTCATGAACGTGAGCCAGTGATGGATGTTTTGCCAAAGTGGAACCTGGTCGGAAATATACCCTATCACGCTGTGCCACCCCTGGTCGTGACAGCGGCGCAGGAAACGCAGTGTGTCGTGCATGGCGATGCTTTGCGACCCCATGCGGTTGCGCACGGTGAGGAAAAGACGGTCAAACACTTCGTTTTCCAGCGGATGATAAATGTGTCCGTAGCCGGCATTGGGATTTTCCATGGCAAGGCGCAAGGTTGTAATCCACTCCCAGTTCCCGTAATGTCCCAGCATGAGAGCCACGTCCTGGCCTTCATTGAGCACCTGGTTGACCAGTTCTGTGCCTGTAAAGGTCATGCGCCGCTTGATGTTGCGGCGGCTGATGGTGGCAAATTTCACGGTCTCGGCCAGATAGTCGCAGAAGAAGCGATAGAACTGCAGCTCCAGCGTGCGGCGTTCGGCATCGCTCTTCTCGGGAAAGGAGTTGGCCAAATTGCGGCGAATCACGCGTCGGCGGTAGTGCAGCACGTGTGCCACCAGCAGGTAGAGTACCCAGGCCAAGCCGTGATGGAACCACATGGGCAGCAACGAAATCGTATACCAGATTCCATATAACAACCAAAACAATATGCGATTATACCATCTCATTGCAGTTGGTCGTTGATTTTGATCATGGCCTCAATGATGTCGCGTTTGTTGCTCAAGCGGGGCACTTTGCGTTGTCCGCCCAGTTTCCCGGTAGCAGCCAGCCACTGCTCAAACACACCCGTGTGAGCCACAATAAGCGAGGGCGCATCCAGAAACAGGTCGCCGGCTCGTTTGGCCTCATAGTCGCTGTTCACGTGCTTCAAGCAGCGATCAAGGGCTGTGATAAAGGCCTTGAGGTCGGTTGGGGGAATTTCAAATTCAACCAGCCATTGGTGTCTGGCACGGCGGGTGTCGGTAGCAAAGACCGGTGCGGCGGTGTAGTTGACAACCTGTGCTCCGGTTTCTTTTGCCGCTTGCGCAATGGCATAGTCGGCATTATGCACCATCAGTTCCTCGCCGAAAGCGTTGATGTAGCTCGATGTGCGTCCTGCTATGGTGATTTTTACAGGATGGGTCTGTTCCACCGTCACGGTGTCGCCCAGGCGGTAGCGCCACAGGCCATTGCAGGCTGTAATGACCAACTCATAGGTGTGTCCGGCCTCCACTTCCCACAGTGGGATGGCCTCAGGTTGTTCGTCTTCGATGTGTGCCAGTGGTATGAATTCGTAGAATACGCCCACGTCTAGCAGCAGTAGCATGGCCGTGCTCTCCCAACTGCTTTGCACCGCAAAGAAGCCCTCGCTGGCGTTATAGGTGTCCAGGAAGTGCATTTTGCTCATGTCGCACATGGATTCATATTGGTCGCTGTAGGCACTGAAGTCGATGCCGCCGTGGAAAAAGACTTCCAGATTGGGCCACACATCGTGAATGCACGTGGCGCCTTTGCGTCGCAGCACTTCCTTCAGCAAGGTGAGGAACCACGATGGCACGCCGCTCAGATTGGTGATGTTGGCATTCATGCTGTGTTCCACCAGCAGCGGCAGTTTCTCGCGCCAATCGGCCATGAGAGCGATGCGCTTGTTGGGCACACGGAACAGATTGACCATGGGATTCATGTACTCAATCAGGTTGGCACTCAGGTCGCCCACGCGCACACCTGCCGGCACTCGCAGCTCTGTAGCGAAACTGCCGCCCAGAATCAGAGCTTTGCCCGAGAAAATGCGTGTGGCGGGATTCAAGTTCATGTAGTGCGAGACTACGTCGCTGGCTCCCTGATAGTGGTTGCGCTTGAAGGCCTCGGCCGTGATAGGAATGTATTTGCTCTTGCCACCGCTGGTACCGCTCGACTGCGCATAATTGCGCACGCGTCCGGGCCACAGCACCCCGCTCTCGCCTTTAATCATGCGCATCACTTGTGGCCTGATGTCTTCGTAGGTGCATAGCGGTACACGGCTGCGGAAATCTTGATAGGTGCGCACCGTGGAGAAATCGTGCCGGCGCCCCATCTCGGTGAGCGCGGCGCGTTCCACCATCCACACCAGTTCGCCTTGTTGCACGGCATCGGCATGGTCGATGTAACGCAACTGCTGCGGCAGTCGGCTCATAAAGTGTCCACGTGCTAGCGGCGTAAAATCCATACTCAAAAATACTATATTTTTCTGCAAAATTACAAATTAGCTTGTGAAAAACCAAACTTTTCGCAAGCGAGAGTAATTTCGTGGGAAGCAATGCGGTGCTGCGTCGTGTTACAGCAGTAGGGTTCCGTGGGCAATGATGCACGCCTCGCCGCCCACATAGATGGTTCCATTGATTATGCTTGTCGCCACCACCGATGGGCGCTGCATGGCCTCGCCCTGCAAGAAGCTATTGTGTGCATCGGCAGTGATGATGCCGTGGCGCAACAGGTAGTGGGTGAGCGCGGCGTTGGCCGTTCCGGTAGCCGACTCCTCGGGAACACCGTAGAGCGGACCAAAGTTGCGCACATGAGCCGTGTAGCCGTCGTTGCCCAGGGCGAAAGCATGCACGCCCGTCACGTTGAGTTGGCTGCTCAGTGCTGCGAGGGCGTCCATGTCGGGGCGCATTTGGTGCAGTGCCTCCACGCTGTCTATGGGCATGATGATGTCGGGCAGACCTGTTGACACAATCTCCACGGGTAACCGAGTGGTGAACGCTGTGCTGTCGCCCGCCATGATGCGGTGCAACCGCGCCGTGTCGATGGCGGCAGGAATCACACGTGGCGCGGCCATTTGCATCATCACCTGCCGGTCGACACGCACTTCCAGGTCGCCCGCCAGGGTGTGGTTGAGGCACACAGTGCCCCGGGGCACCATGCCGGTCTGGCACAAGGTGCTGAAAGTGGCTATGGTGGCGTGGCCACACAGATCCACCTCGCTACATGGCGTGAAATAACGCACAGTGAATTCGCGCTCACCGTCGCGCCGCACAAAGGCAGTCTCGGAGTAGCGGAACTCGGCCGCCACCTGCTGCATCAATGTGTCGGCGGGGAAATCGTGGCCTTGCTCCAGCATCACCACGCCGGCAGGATTCCCACCAAATGGCTCACTCGTAAAAGCGTCAACTATAAAATACTTCATATTTCATTCGTTGGCGGAATTATCATTGAATATTTTGTTTAGTTTGACATCTAGTCTAACCAAATGTTTAATCGATAATGTTGTTGTTCATTGTGTTTTTGTCACGGGCGATGCGCAGATATTCCGACGGGTTCAGGCCAGTGATGAGCTTGAACGAGCGACGGAATGTGGTACGTGACTTGAAGCCTACGCTGTCGCTGATGGCTTCAAGTGTCATATTACCATACTGATCAGTGTTGTCGATGCGCTTGCATGCCTCACGTATGCGAAAGCGGTTCAAGTATGCGCTGAAGTTACTTGCGGTGCATTCGTTAATCACTTGCGACACATAGCTGCTGTTGCTATTCACTGCAGCAGCCAGTTGCAGCAGCCCGAAGCCAGAGTCAAAGATGTCGGTCGATCGGTTCATATAGGCTTCAATTGTTTTGAATAGCTTTCTCTTGAACTCCTCGTCGAGATGATTGCCGCCGTATTTTGGCTTTGGATCGCCATCAGCCATGGATTCAGACCCATCGGTTGCGACATCGGCCTCTGCGGCGATAGCTTCGCTGCCATTCTCGTCTTGAGCTAAAGTAATTGCCGGTAAGGAAGTTGTAGATTCTTGAGCGGCGGCACGCTCACGCTCCAACCTCATCAGCTCGGAGTTCTTCTGATACAGATGTACATTGGCTTGCCGCAACCGGCGGTTTTTGAGCAGAAACAGTACCAAAAACAAGCCAATGATCAATGCCGCTACGGTGGTGATAACGATGATTATATTCTGCCGGCGGTGGGCTGAGGCAGCCATGCTGATTTGTTCATTGAGGCGTGTGAGCTGGTAGTTGTATTCCAGGCCATTCAAGTTGTTCAGCTGGCGGAAGCTGAGCAAGCTGTCCTTGAGTTCGAGCAACTCCTGATGATAGTTGGCTGCGTCGGCATGGTTGCCCAATTTGCGGCAATAGTCGCTCACGAGTCTGAGTGCGATGAGCACATTGTCGCGGATGTCGTATTGTTTCTGCAGATCCAAAGCCTTGAGCATCACCTGGCGAGCCTGGGCATAATCGTTTTGGCGGGCATACACATCTGCGATGATGTAATACACATTGAAGAGCAACCTAGCGTGGCTCTTGTTGGGCATCGAGAGCAGCGACAGGCACTGCCGTGCGAAGATGAGAGCTTCGTTATATTTACCCGACACCACTAGGTTGGCAGTCTGGCACAGCTGCCTACAGAACTGCCACATCGAGTCTTGCGGCACCCAAGGTTGCTGCTCATAGGCTGTCAGCAGTCGAGTTGTGGCGGCGTGTGAGCCAGTGCGGTAGGCGAGCATCACGGCGTTGAGCAGCGAGAAATTGAGTGTGGCCACATCCCTCATCCTCACAGATGCATCGAAAGCCTGCTGGTAATAGTCGATGGCTTTGCCGTTGAGGGCGGCCGTCTGTGTCTGCTCAGCCATTACTTCGTAGAGTCCGCCAAGCTCCATGAAGATGCGGGGATTGGTCATGCCTAGGTCATCGTAGATTTCCTTGGCGCGCATTAGACTTTCATAGGACTTTTCATAATCAAAGTAATACAAGAAATTTACGTCCCACTGCCCGATAAATGAGTTGGCGCACACGATTTTTTCCTCTCGGCCCAGGTCAACGCGGTAGCGGGCGGCGGCCAGAGTGTAGCACACCAACGCGCTGTCGGGTCGGCTGTCCTGCACAAAAGCAACCCCCTTGTCATAGAGTTCCTGAGTGGTTAGTTTGAGCCACTGAGGGGGGTACAAAGTTGATGCCGCATGGCCACTGGCAGCCAAGAGTAGCAGCAAGAGCAAGGGCAATAGGAATCGCGTCATTTATGTGTATGTTTTGAACTGCAAAAATACACAATTTCGCCGACCCTTGCAAGAACAAATGGCAGGGACTCCCACGGACTAGAAGAGCCCCCGCCAGTTATGATTGACTGTTATCGACTGACTGTCAGTTAGCTAAGATGATGTTGATAAGCGCATTCACATCGGCTACATCAATGATGCCATCGCCATTGACGTCGGCATCAGGATTGTCCATGCGTGTGCTATGGTTTAGGATGAGGTTGATAACAGCATTCACATCGGATACATCAACAATGGCGTCGTAGTTCAGGTCGCCAGCCTCAGGAACTACCACATCGCCTTGGATAATGGTGAGCGGGTTTGATATTACGCCCTTGCCCTTAAAGTAGAGTTTACAATATCGCCCATTCACTCCTTCGGGTAATGGGGCAAAGGTCATGGCAAATTGACTGGTACCCCAAGGCATGTATTCTCCCATTCCATAAGATTGCCATTGCATTTGAGAGTGATCGATTTCGTATGTTATCCAATCAGGTAGGAATAGTATTGGGTAACGTTCTGCTCCAGAATCCCAATCGTAAAACTCTGCTGTTTTCAGAAGCACTAATGTTGTACTACCATTCGGGAAAGTGCGACAAACATCAGTGCCATCGTAATTAGAAGTAACAGAAACATGATCAAAAATTGCATTGTCAAACAAAATATAAGCAACCATATCATTATCAAAACCATCTATTTCAACAAGTTCGTTGTCACTTGTCAGTCTTTTGACAGATGGGCACACAAATTCTTGACGCTTCTGCTGCACTTGGAAGCCCACATCCACGCCGTCTTGAGAGCATCCTGTCACTTTCACCGCAAATCGCTCATCAATGACGAAAGGCTCATTTCCGGCTGTACGGAAAACTAAACCATAGGTTTTCAGGTCGCCATTTTGTCCTTCAAGGCTTTGGTCAGCGGCTGAGGCCGTGAGCGTGATGAACGGCGTACCCAGCACATCATTACCCTCGCTGTCTTGTTTTACATGACAGATTTCCATCGTCAGTATGGCTCCATCGGACAGCGGCTGGGTGTTCGACACCACATGCGCCGAAATGCTCTCCACATATAGAGTTCCGGCAGGTTTGGAGATAACTTGCACAAAGCCGTCAGAACCATCACCGGTACCTAATACATACCCCGTACTTAGGTATCCAACACCCGTTGGTTGACATTCTGCAATAGGTGACAGACATAGATCACCCGGATACGAACCTACTCTACCAAGTAAACTTCCTCCAAATGAGTTCCCGTTGCTATTTAATACTGGATAGTAACTTCCAGGCCTTACACCATTAGTCAAAGCTGTACAATCTGTTGGTGCGACTTCGAAGATGGAGAAATCACCGTTATCTTCTATCGTTGCGTTTTCGCCTCCCATATCTTGAACGAAAAATTCGTCAAAATAGCTCCAATAGTAATTGGTTTCTGGCATCAGATTTTTAAACCTGACTTGTGCAAAAGCAGGTACAACATAATAAACTTGTTTATCGCCCATACCTGCAAGAAAGTTTAGCATCTCGGTTTCAGCAGAAAAGAATCCACCTTCGGGCAAAAGGTAGAACGGAACGCCATCGTCGTTAGACTTCTTTGGGCCATCAGTACGCTGAGCAAGCGCTGTGCTTGTCGATAGCATCATCACAAGTATCATGGCGAAGACACCATGAGCTTTTCTAAAGAGTAAGTTTTTTTTCATAACAAAAAAGTTTTATGGTTAATAATAAAATAATTATTCGTTTGACTGTCAATATAAAACTGCACTAGTTGACGTTTTTATTGAGCAAGTCGCAATCCTCTGTTTAAGTTTCCAACTTCACGCGAACAGTTGCTGCGCCACGACACTCTGCATTCACCAGCACCAGAGAATGGATGCCCTCCACGTCCCACCACTGACCCTGTTGCAGTGGCAGGGCCTGTGGGGTTAACCTGTGGTTCGTCGATGTAGTTTCCATAGGTGTCTTGACACATTTCAATTATATTGCCGCTCATGTCGTAAAGTCCTAACTCGTTGGGAGTTTTTGTAGCCACAGAATGCGTGATGCCGGGATAGTTATATCCATACCATGCCACCTCATCGGCATTATTGCTACCGGAATATTTATAGTTAAGGCTATTGCGTCCGCCACGTGCGGCATATTCCCATTCGGCTTCATAGGGCAGACGGAATGTTTCTCCCGTGAGTTCGTTTAGTTTAGCGATAAACACCTGAGCATCGTACCAGCTCACGCACTCGACAGGTCGTTGCAGGTCAACACCATAGTCGGCATGGTTGCCATAACGTTCGTTATTGCTACCGTTGAAATAACTGGGATTCTCGCCCATCACCGCTTGCCACAATTCTTGAGTAACCTCGGTAACACCGATAGAGTAGTCGCTTAACGTGACTTGATGTGCTGGTTTTTCGTTGCTTGAGGCATCGTCTCCCTGCTCCGGTGTAGCTCCCATGGTGAATGTGCCACCCTCAACCACTGCCATTTCAAAAGTAACTCCATTCACCACATGCGTCTTTTTCTCAACAGTGACAGGCTCAATCGTTCTTCCCGACAACGACACAGTCACAGTGTTGGCATACTCGCTGGTAAGCAATAGTTGGGCTTGGTATTCTCCAGCTGCATCCGGGCAGTATGTAACCGTCAACTCCACAGAGCCGTCTTCACTAATCGAAAACTGATTATGGCTGATTTTAAACACATCCTCATCTCCTGTCACTTCTACAAAAACAGGCCCCACCAAACTCTTGCCGGTGACAGTGATTGGCATTTGATGTTGCTCGCCCAAAAAACTGCAGAATGAAAGCGTTGTTGTATTTGAACTTAAGTCAGGCTTTAGACCTATGTGCAGGCCAAGAATGATGTTCACAACAACATTCAGGTCTTCCACATCCACACGATTGTCACCATTTAAATCGGCACGCGATTGATAATCTGACACTTCATTTTGATCAAGTATCACATTGATAACGGCATTTACATCTTCCACATCCACAATGCCATCTTTATTCACATCGCCAAACTTTTCGCTGGGGTTCTCTTCATCGAGGTAAAATATGGTGAAATCATCGATTAGGCATGGTGCCGTGCTGCTACCACCGGTCATAGTGACGCGAAACAGCACAGGCGTGTCCTGGTCAACTCCCACTATCCAGGACAATGTGCCATGAGTGTTGCCTTCTACAGCCATAGTTGTGCCGCCGGCAGATGATTTCGCAGCAATCCACGATAAGCCGCCGTCGATACTGTAGAGCAAGTTAAGTTTGGCCATAGTGCTCGACGTGTTGTTGACCGTGAGCAAAACGTCTTGAACTTCATAGTTAACGGGCGAAGTCATCTGAAGCACGCTGGGGTTTTTCATGGCCACGGCATGCCCGCTGCCGGCCACTTCCACAATCTGGCATTTCGCCATGCGCCACATGGCGATGTCGCCTTGTGCTTCTGTCGCCCCCACGGTGATGGAATCAAATGTCTCGACAAGCGGATGAGTGGGAGCGGGTATTGCTATGCTGAAATATATCTTGTCGTCCTGCTCTACGATATTGGTCATCACCCAATCACTTACCGTGCCATTCCACGTGCGTAGATTGGGTGATGTGGTGTTTGTCAGCATGGTTACACCGCTTGTGCCTGGAAACGGGTCACTGGCGATGTCGCCGGTATGGGTATTACCGGCACGCAGCAATTCATAATACATATGGTTAGCATCGTTGTTTATCTGGAGATTAGCCCAAATGTCACTATTGGTAGAATCAACCCGTGCAACCAGCATGCCGTGTCCGGGCAGATAGCGATCCCATTTCGACGTTTGCTGTCGATTTTCCATAATAAAGAATTCGTTATTGACTGGCGTACGCAAAATATATCCTTCATTGCTGTCGCCTAACGGATTGAGCGCATATCCGCCTTCAGATGTGATGGTCGAAGGGGTGGCAAACCCTAATGAATACCGCTCATAGATGCTGTAACCAGGCGGAGTACGCCCATAGTTCAGAAAATTCCCATTGGCCATGATGTCCCAATTACCGGGATGGTGCGACTGGCCGTTGACTGCATAATCTGTATCGTAAAGATCCTCTAAACCAAGCACATGGCTAAATTCATGGCATATTGTTCCTATACCATCGACATAGCCGCCACTTTCAGGTCCACCTAACTCGGTAGAACAAGCGTATTTGTGAATATTCTTTTTATCATATTTGAAACCAGTGAGTTTGTATCCCATGTGTGGCCACAATAAGCCGGCATCATTTCCGGCATAATTAGATCCATAACCCGCTACAAGAAAGAAAACCATGTCAACGACACCATCATTATCGCCGTCATACTGCGTGAAATCAACTTGACTGTTCACCTTGTTAAGCACCATTTGGAACACTTGAGCGCGATTGTCATTGAATTCTGTGGCGTTGAAACTCACTTTCACCGGGCCGACGATGTCGAATTCGGGGTCGAATTTGCCACAGGAGTTATCGAAGTAATAGTCGCGCACGCTGCCAGTCCAGATGCCGTAGTCGCCAAAGTTGAAGCCTGTGAAGTTCTTGGTGTTGGCGAGCGTGTGGTAGAACTCTTGCGCTCGGTCGCCCATGCTGAACTCCACGTCGGCTGGCTCGACCAGAATGATTAGTCCGCGGAACTTGCTCACGTCGAAGGTGGTGGCGCGTTGAGGTCCATCCTGGCGGGGTAGAGAAGCCTTGCCGTCGCTCACTTCGTCAAGCGGCTGCCGCGCGTTGGTCCGCATCTGCTTAGCCTCCTCCACGGCCATTAGGTCGGTGAGGTGCATCGGGGTGGCTGTGGTCAGTGCCGTCTCGGCGGCAGTGCGCTGCCGCACATCGTGGGCCAGGACATCGGTGGGGGCCAGGGTGACGCCGCTTCGCCGTGCGTAAACCCAGGCACCGTCGGCGCGTTGGAGCACGGTGTAACCGTCATCAGTGGTGGTGAAGTGGTAGAACTCGTCGCCGCACAGTCGCAGGGTGACCTGAGTGCCGTCGGGTTGAATAAACACGTGCGGTGTCGGGTTGGCCGGTACGGAGCCGGCAGAGAGTGCCACGTGGAGCACAATAATCAAAATCAGTAGTTTTTTCATATCTATCCTTTCGTTTTCTTGCCCCATATTGAAATCGGATAATGTTAATGATTGATGGCAAAATTACTGTTCTTGAAACTATGTCTCCAAATTTTTCGCTCACACGTGTGGTCAGATTTATAAATCGGCTCTAAAAGTGTAGTAAATGCAATGCGCAATGCGTAGTCACAGAGGTTTTACACTAAAGAACAAAAGGCACATTGCAAAATAATCGACTCTGAATTGTGCAGAATGTATAATGCATAGATAATGGTACTGGCCGATGTGTTTTTTATTTCACTTTTGGTTAGTGTTACAGGGCAAATTTAGCAATAAAAACCGAGACCTAAATTGAGTTTAAGAGAAAAATGGGTGGCGCATTTTGAAAAATGTATTATCTTTGCATCGCAAACATTAGCCGTAGACCATTATGAAAGAGAAAAATATCACTACTACCATAGAGGTGCTCGACTACGACGAGTTGAGCGCGAGCGAGCGTGAACTTGTGGATATGGCTCGCGAGGCGGCCCACAACAGTTATGCGCCTTATAGCCACTTTCACGTGGGTGCCGCTATCTTGCTGGAAAATGGAGTAAAAATCAAGGGAGCCAACCAGGAAAACGCGGCCTTTGCGGGCATCTGTGGCGAGCGTAGCGCGTTTTATAATGCCGGAGCCAACTATCCGGGAGTGGACGTGACGATGGTGGCCATCACAGCGTTTACGAAGGGCGACTACGTGGAGGAGCCATGCTCGCCGTGCGGCCTGTGCCGCCAGGCTATGCTGGAGTTTGAAAAGAACGCCAAGCAACCCATCCGCGTGCTGCTGGCTGGCAAGAAGTGCATCTACCGGTTGCGCAGTGTGGCCGACTTGCTGCCGCTGTGCTTCACAGAATTCTAAACGGTGAAAAGACATAACATATATGATTCGCGCCGCATCTGGAAGATGGCGCTCATAGCCGTGTCGCTCATTCTGGTGGCCGGCTTCATCTATATCTCTAACCGCTTGGTGAAAGCGCTGGCCGTGCAAGAGCGTGAGCGCATGGAAATATGGGCCAACGCCACCAAGGAGCTGGCCAGCACCAGCAGCGATGCAGCCGCACCGGCCGATGTGGATTTTTTGTTCTCCATCATCGAGAGTAACCACAGCATTCCGGTGATGTGGGTCGACGAGAACAACAACATCATCATGCACCGAAACTTCCGCCTGCCCGAGCCGGCCGATTCCACCGCTACGTTTTTCGACATCTCACCAGCCAATAAGGCATATCTGGAGAAAAAATTGGCACGCATGAAAAATTCTCCTAACAAGATAGAGATGAAGATTGATGCCACCACCACTCAATATATCTATTACGACGACTCCATCACACTGCGTCAGCTGGCCTGGTTCCCCTACATCCAGTTGGCGGTGATGCTCATCTTCATTGCCGTGGCCTATTTTGCCCTGATCAGTGTGAAGCGCGCTGAGCAGAACCGCGTGTGGGTGGGACTGTCGAAGGAAACCGCTCACCAGCTTGGCACACCCATCTCGTCGCTCATGGCGTGGACGCAACTGCTGGAATCAATGGGGGTGGAGCACGATGTGGTGGCCGACATGGACAAGGATGTGCACCGGCTGAGCGTGATTGCCGACCGCTTCTCAAAGATTGGCTCTATGCCCGACAAGGAACTCACCTTCATCAACGAGGCGGTGCGCGAGAGCCTGGGCTACATGAGTTCGCGCATTCCCAGTCGCGTGCAACTCACCATCCACACCAGCGACAGCGACAACTGTGGCATCATGTTGTGCCAGTCGCTCTTTGAATGGGTGATGGAAAATCTTACCAAGAATGCCGTCGATGCTATGGAGGGCGAGGGAAGGCTCGACATCACCGTCACGCGCGATGACCGCATTGCCCTCATCCTGGTGAAAGACACGGGCAAAGGTATCGCGCGTAAAAATTTCAAGAATGTGTTCAACCCCGGCTTCACGACCAAGAAGCGCGGCTGGGGACTGGGACTCACCCTGGTGAAACGCATCATTGAGGAGTATCACGGCGGACGCATCTATGTGAAAGACAGCGAGGTGGGGCGAGGCACGACCTTTGCCATAGAACTGCCCGTGATCAACAACGAATAATAGCACAGAAAGTCGCATCATGAACATAGACACCACCATCACCATGCTGGGCACGGGCAACGCCATGTGCACCCGTTGCTTTAACACCTGTTTCTACCTGCGCACGGCCGGTGGCGGCGTGCTGGTGGACGCGGGCGGCGGCAATGGTATCTTCCGCCAGCTCTATCGCGGCCGTGTGGCGATTGAGGAAATCCACCATCTGTTTGTGACCCACTGTCACACCGACCACATTCTGGGTGTGGTATGGCTCATCCGCAAAATTTCGCCCATGATGCACAAAGGCAAGTACCACGGCACGCTCACCATCTATGGGCACGACTTGGTGATTCAGGCCATCCGCGTGATGTGCGACCTTTTGGTGCCGGCAAAAATCACCAGTGCCATAGGCCACACCATCATTCTGCGCGAGGTGACCGATGGCGAGCAGGTGACCATAGCCGAGTTGCCGTTCACATTCTTCGACATCGCTTCCACCAAGGCCAAGCAATATGGTTTCCACACCATTCTGCCCGACGGCCGCAGTGTGGTGTGCCTGGGCGACGAGCCTTATCAGCCGTCGAGCGAGCGCTATGTGCGCGGCTGCGACTGGCTCATGTGCGAGGCCTTCTGTCTGTATCGCGACCGGCAACAGTTCAACCCCTACGAAAAGAACCACAGCACCGCCCTCGATGCCGGCAGGCTGGCGCAAGAACTGGGCGTGAAAAACCTGCTCCTGTATCACACCGAAGACCGCTACCTGACCACACGTCGCGCCAGTTACACGGCCGAGGCCGCCCAGCACTTCACGGGCACGATCCACGTGCCCGACGACCTGGAAACCCTCACCTTGTGACGAAAAAGCCGTCCTTTAGCCGTGCCGCACACCGCCGATAATTCCTGAATCTAAACTGTTGACTATCAACAAGCATAAAAGAGCGTGAAAATAACGTCTTCTCGGCCTAATGACCATTTGGGTTAATAGGAGCGGTTGGATTCTCGCTCTTTGGTGTCGCGATAGACGTTGTTCACTTTGTTGCTACCGAATGAGTAGGAAACACGCAGCGAGACTGCATGGCTGTGGATGTTATTACGGGCATAGATGCTATAGTCGTTATACAGAGCGGTTGATTTCGTGATGTTCCACCCGAAGGGGTCGCTAACGGCGGCTGTAAGCGTCAGACGATTGTCGAGGAGCATATAGCGGAGCTCAAAGCTTATCAACGACATGGACTCAAACCGCAACATGCGCTCATGATAGGGGAAATAATGGCTGAACCGGACGTTGAAGATAAGCGTCTTTGCGCGATTGAGCATCCATGACGAGTTAAGCTCAATCTTGCCGCTCCAACTGCTGTCGTCGCCATCTTTGAAATCGGCGATTTTTGATTTTGCCTGTGTGTTGAATACCTCGCCACCTGCATTCACGTTCCACCAATCGAAGATTGAGCGGTAGTAGGAAGCGTAAAGTCCCACTTTGTTGTTGTCGATGCAGTTCTCGGGTATTGAGTGTTGTGAGCCATCGGCATTGAACCGCGTTACATAAGCAATCGAATTGCGATGATAGGAGTTGTACAGCACTGCATAGAAGCCCTTGAAGCTATAGCTCAGCTCGGCGTTGTGTGCAATACTTGGCTTAAGGTCGGGATTGCCAGACACATAGTCGCTCGTGGTGGTGTGATAGCGGAAAGGATTGAGGTCGCCGAAGTTCGGCCGAGTGATGCCCATAGAATAGGACATGGAGAAACGTCCAATGCTTTGATTGTTCCAACTGATGTTCAGCGAAGGGAACAGATAGCCGTAATTGTTGTTATGCTTCTCATCGCCCATTAACTGACGCCCTTTCACATTGGTATGCTCGTAACGTAATCCGAGTCTTCCGAAAAATGAGTTACTAAAACTCTTTTCGACACTGGCGTAAGCTGCAATGGTGTTCTCTTTGTAGTCAAAGGCGTTGCTCTGCGATGGGTCATAAGCCCATCGCGAACCATTGTAAGTCCCGGCGGTCATGGCTGTGTTATTACCGATTGTGGTGTAAACCATGCCGGTTTCCATCTTGAATGCGTCGAATGGTAGAGTGGCATCCAGTTTCACAGAATGGATGTGATACTTGTTGTGCCCGTCATTAGTCAAGCGTGTCGAGCCTCCATCCCAAGTCGTGGTCACATCAGAGAACGACTTGGTTGACTTGTTGAA
>JAGAYZ010000091.1 GCA_017940245.1 Muribaculaceae bacterium
AAAAGCGTTGAAAACGCAGGCGCATCGAAGATGCGACCATTTCTTTAACACCATGCAAGCAACATCGAAGATGTGCGCAGCTTGGTGAGAGACAGCGACTTAGAAAGGTGCTTCGAAGATGCACTACATTTTTCAAATTCATATACATTGACACAAAAAACATACAATCTGAATTATTACACACCCTCTTGTAACCATAAACTTCAGCGAATCTCGAAAAGCGTTCTCTCGCTTTTCGGCTTCGCGATAGTTGCCGCTCACTGCGTATAATCCCGGCGCAATGTGCCCAAGTTCATAGTAAAAGCCGCAGTTAATGCCCAAAAACTCCATCAAGTCCTCAAACTGCATGTCTTGACCCATCAAAATGTTCCTCATAACCCGCAGGTTTCCATTTCGCGCTCACGTCACTCACCGCCCTGAACCCAATCGGCTCATGCGCCCGCAGCGCCCAATTCACCTGCTTAACCAAATCTGTTTTATTAGTCATCATAATTTGTCGTGTTTAGTTCTCTATACCATACACTCTACACACGAGCGCAGCGAGTATAATAGTGTACATAAAAAATAACTATGTCGTGATTAAAAAACTCACGGCAAAGTTATGGTTAAGCAGCCACCCCCCAAAAGACAAAAAAACCGCCCCAATCCGGGACGGCTATTATACGATATTAGAGCATTATTTTATTATCTGAACCCAAGAATCATCAAAATCTATTGCTCTAAGAATATCATCTTTACTGATAACTGGAGGTCGTTTAATAGTAAACTTCACAGCATTCTCGGGTATTCTTGTATGAATGGTAAATTGAGAGCCGTGAGGTTGCCAAGTAAAACAAGTTTCACCGCTTTCAATATGTTTTCCAATCAGATTACCATTTGAATTCGCTTCCCAAATATAATCACTTGTTCTAAAGCGATGGTTGTCCTCTTCGAAAAGAGTGTATGAAAGCAAATCATTAGAACGCACCAAAATCGACGTTCTAACTGGATTAAACTCATCTTGTGCTAAATTAATACGTTCATTCCATATGCCTAAAACAGCCCTACCTGTTTCTTGAATATCCTTATGGGGGTCAGTAATGCCATACGAATAATCTGGTGAGCAACGGCCACTAATCAATCGAATATTGCGTGCAGTAAATGGTCTTGTATTTTTGACAGTCTTCATGGACCATGCCATTTTACCAAGAACCACATCTGCAATACCAATAGGGGAATCTAAATGTTTCCCACCTATAGCATCAGAGAATGCGTCACCCCAATCTGAACCCGTAATATCCTTTCTCCCAATATACAGAAGATGAACAAGATAACCACCGATTTTTACAATTAAATCATCGGGCAGTTCGTTCATTGGGTAAGGCTCAGATGTTTGGAGCTTCTTTCCGTCTCTTAAACGAGGATGTTTCATATATCAGTCAATATTATTTAAAATATAATCAATCTTTTGAGCAATTTTTCTTATCATTGGAACTGCCACACTATTACCAGTTTGGCGTCTGATTTCACCATGAGAAACAACAATTCGGTAGTTGTCGGGAAATCCTTGCAATCTCAACAACTCTCGTGAAGATGGACGGCGACGTCCGTTCACAAGAAGATAATTATAACTTGCACCTGTCCTTAATGCGCAAGCATAATCTAAAACTGATACATTGCCTGCTTTATTCTCATGCCATATGGAAGGATAAAAAATCTTTTTACCTTCAGTTTGTTTTTCGCGTTTCTGTAAAATTTTTTCTGATGCAAAAAGTGACGTATCAACAATTTCATCAGATTCAAGAAGCCCAGTCAAAGAATAAGGCTGCTTCTCAAAATCAAAATTAAAGGCTTCAATTCTATTTTGAGACAAAAAACCAACAATGATAACTCGCTCTCTTTTTTGCGGAAGACCAAAATCCAAAGCATTCAGGACTTGCCACTTAACTTTGTAACCCAATTCATCAAGTATCCTTAGAATTGTTTGAAAAGTTCTATTATGGTCGTGAGTAGTTAATTGCTTTACATTTTCCAGTAAAATTGCTTGTGGCCGATGACGTTCTAAGATAGTTGCAACATCAAAAAACAACGTTCCTCTTGTATCTGCAAAACCTTGCATTTTGCCCATTATTGAAAATGCTTGACAAGGGAACCCGGCTAATAGCAAATCAAATTTTTGAGGAATAAACCTTTTAGTTGATTCCTGCGTGATGTCACCAAACGGCATTTCACCAAAGTTAGCGAAGTAGGTCTTTTGAGCAAATTTGTCCCATTCAGAAGAAAAAACACATTTATATCCAAGTTCATTGAAAGGTAATCTTATACCACCTATGCCGGCAAAAAGATCTATTAAAGTGTGCTTACCCTCTTGAGGGTTGGGAAATGGAACATCAAAGAAATCATTAAACAGTGAATATTGGATTGGATTTTCAGCTACCATAGAGGCATATTCGTAACTATCCTCTATACCTGTGCTTGGATTCTGCTCCTTTTTATATTCAAGAAAATCAAGTATAGCCGCAACAATTTCATCACGGCTTATATCAGTATTTCCATTATGCAAAAATTGGCTTAAAACGGCCATTTGGTTTTCATATGATGTGTCACCATATATCTTTATGCCGTTCTCATTATCAATTTCTTCTGGAAAATCTGATAATCTTAATTTATTGTTAAGCAGTCTCTTTGCCATTAGTCTTTTACAAAAACTATAATATTAGTGCCATTGAAATCACAAAGGTAAGCATTTTTTTCTGTCATAGAGCCATTTTTATCCCAGTTGTGGATAACTTTTTACCCAAAGGGTAAAAAAGGGCACTGCGACTTGCACCGCAGCGCCCTACGACAAATATTGAGCAACAATTATCTCTACACCATAAACAATACACTCTAAACTTGAGTTCTCTTTTAAAAGTGGACTCAATTCTTAATTCATCATTCATAATTCATAAAAAAATTGTATCTTTGCGCTATCAGTGATTTAGCGCATGAAAAAAGACATTCTATACATAGTGGTTCCCTGCTTCAACGAGCAGGAAGTACTTCCCATCACCACACCGCAACTGCTGGAAGTGCTGTCGCTCTTGTGCAGGGAAAACCTCATTGACGAGCATAGCCGCATACTCTATGTGGACGACGGCTCGACCGACGACACATGGGAACTCATCAATCGGCATTGCCGTGAGCACGACCAGGTGTGCGGCGTGAAACTGGCCGGCAACGTGGGGCATCAAAACGCGCTGGTGGCGGGAATGACGGTGGCACGCGAGCGGGCCGACATCATCGTCACCATTGATGCCGACCTGCAAGACGACGTTTCGGTCATCGGGCAGATGGTGGAACGGTATCGGCAGGGATGCGACATCGTCTACGGCGTGCGGCGCGAACGCAAGAGCGACACCTGGTTCAAGCGCAACACGGCCCTGGCTTTTTACCGCCTGATGCAACGACTGGGTGTGAAAAGTGTCTATAACCATGCCGACTACCGGCTCATGAGCCGCCGCGCCGTGAATCAGCTGCTGCAATACCGCGAGCGCAACCTGTTCTTGCGCGGCATTGTGCCGCTGGTGGGTTACCGCAGCGAGAAGGTCTATTACGACCGCGGCGAGCGTCTTGCCGGAGAGAGCAAATACCCCCTGGGAAAAATGATGAGTTTTGCCGTCGACGGTATCACATCGTTCAGCATCAAGCCCGTGCGCATGGTGCTCACGCTGGGTGTGGTGTTCACGCTCATCGCCCTGGTGATGCTCGCCTATGTGCTGGTGGCCTATTTCGGCGGGCGCACCGTGAGCGGCTGGTCGTCACTGATCTTGTCGCTGTGGTTTATCGGCGGATGCGTGCTCATCGGGTTGGGCATCGTGGGCGAATACATCGGCAAAATCTATATCGAGGTCAAGGACCGGCCGCGCTACAATATCGAGCAAGAGGTGATACATTGAGCGCACATGAAGCATCGCAGTTCCACATCGACAACACCCGACGCCGGTGCCGCGCTCACGCTTTTTGCGCTGGTTGTGGCGGCACTGATGCTGGTCTCGCCCGACAGTTACTTGCACGACCTGTATAACCGGGTGGATTCGGCCTGGTTTTATATGTGCGGAAAGGCGTGGATGAATGGGATGAGGCCCTATGTCGATTTCTCCGATTCCAAGGGGCCACTGCTGTGGCTCATCTACGGGGTGGGTCACCTGATCAGTGCCCGGGACTACACGGGGGTGTTCTGGCTCAGTGTGGCGAGTTACACCATCACATTGTGGATCACCTATCGCTCGGCACTGATGTTATTGGGCGACAGGCGATGGGCACTGCTATGCGCCGTGCTCATGCCGCTGGCCTATTTTTACCCTTATATTCACGAAGAGACCAAAACAGAAGACTTCGCACAACCCTTCGTTGCATGGTGCTTGCTCGGATGCATCACACTCATGCACCATTCCCGCTTGCGACACACAAGGGTGGCGGGCATCATGGCAGGCATCGGGTTCAGTATGGGGTGCGTGCTCATGATGAAGTACTCGCTCACAGCCATGCTGGGCATCTTTGCCGTCTATGGCTCGCTGGCCGCCCGTCGCCATAGGGTGAGCATAGCCACCTCACTGGGGTGGACTGCCGCCGGAGCCGCTGTTGCCTTATTGCCATGGGGCATCTATTTTTCACTGTCGGGCAATTTCACAGCCTTTGTCCAAGAATATTTTGTCAACACCCTGGACACACTCAAGTACCTGCGCCAACAAAACGGCAACCTGATTGACCTGCTCAACCACTTGCGCCAAAACAAAATCGTGTTGCTATTTCCACTGCTATGCACTGGTGGAGCGCTGCTTTTTTCTTTCAAGTTCCACCGCATGCGCTGGATGGCAGTGGTGACCACCGCCTGGTTCTTCATCTGCACCGTGCCAAACGCCTGGTGGATTTACTACTATAACAGTTGCACCTGGACATTGCTGTTTGGCTTCACCTCACTGCTGTCGATAGCAAAAGACAACAGCCATCGCCAGCCATCGCGCTGGATTCTGGCCGTCGCCGCAGCCATGGTGGTGATGGCCACCGGGGCATGGAGCGTGGCCATTGTACCTCAAAATTTCTTCCTTGTCGACCACAAGGCACGCAACACCTACTACCGCTATGTCTATCTCATGCAGCAGGTAGAGCATCCACGGGTCATCTATTGGGACATCTATAGCACCGGTTTCGAAACAGCGGCAATGGGACTGCCCGCCTGCAAGTACTGGGCCGGCCAGAATGGTGCCACACCGGCGATGAAAGCAGCCCAGGCACTGGAAGTGAGTACCGGCAAGCCCGATTTCGTGTTCGTGGCCGACACCGTGCACGATGCCATGCTACAGCAATGGGGTTACCACAAGTGGGATTTTAACGACCGCAACGACACCGACCGCTGCGACGACTTGCTCTTCACCCTCTACACACGCCACCGGCTCAAGGCACCGCCACCACACTTTGCCCCGCCATCACCACGAGAAATCCTCACGAAACGATGGCACTTACACTAATTTGTAGTAAATTTGCACTGGATTATTAATTATCATGAGCCATGGCCAACAAATCGACTTTAACCACCGAACTGAAGCAGGAACAGCGCCTTTCCACCATCATGCAGCGTGAACTGGGCAGAGTGCTGGAAATGAATGCGACAGAAATGCAGGACGAAGTGGAACGCGAACTGCTCGACAATCCAGCGCTTGAACGCCGCGACGCCGAGGGCGAGGAACTGAACACCACCACCGAAGACGGACGCCGCAGCGAGTCGAGCGAGCAGATGCAGCGCAACGACTTTGCCGACGAAGACGATGTGATGCCCACACAGCGCTACCGCGCCAGCAACCGCAGTGCCGACGACACCTTCTATACACCCGAAATCGTGAACGAAACCACGCTGGCTGAATACCTGATGGAGCAGGTGGGCGAGCGGGAACTTTCGGAGCACGAACGCGTCATTGCAGCCAACATCGTGGGAAACCTCGACAGCAACGGATACTTGCAACGCACTACACGAGCCATAGCCGACGACATCACCTTCAACGACAATATTGAGACCGAACCGCAAGACGTGGAACGCGTGCTGGAAATGGTGCGGCAATTAGACCCGCCCGGCATCGCTGCGCGCAACCTGCGCGAGTGCCTGCTGCTACAACTCGAGCGCAAGCACAGCGCCGACACACGACTGGCACAACGCATCATCGGTGATTTCTTCGACGATTTCTCCAAGAAACGGTTCGACACCATCTGCTCGGCACTAAAAATAGACAAGGCCACCCTCGACCGCATCGTCAAGCAAGAGATTCAGTCGCTCAACCCCAAGCCGGGCAGCAGCTACTCCAGCAGTCCGGCCGAAGGGCACGACAGCCAAATCACTCCCGACTTCACCGTGGAAGTGAACGGAAAGACGCTCACGCTCACGCTCAACAACAACATTCCTGAATTGCACATCGCCGAGAGCTATGAGCGCAGCATGGCCGACTATGCCACCAACCCACCGGTGACACGCGACCGAAAAGAAGGCAAGCAAGTCATTGCCAAGGCCTACAACCGCACACAGAACTACATACGCGTGCTCAAAATGAGGCAGGAGACCCTGTTCAAGTGCATGCGCGAAATCATACACCGCCAGCAAGAATATTTCTTCACCGGCGATGTAGCCGACCTGCGCCCCATGACATTGCAGAATGTGGCCGACGAGGTGGGCATGGACGTATCGGTCATCTCGCGCGCCACTACCAACAAGTATGTCGACACCCAATGGGGCATCAAGCCGCTGCGCTTCTTCTTCTCCGAGGGCATTGGCGGTATTTCCACTCGAGAAATTAAAGAAGAACTCAAGCGCATCATTGATGGCGAAGACAAGCGGCATCCCTACAGCGACAATGCCCTGTGTGACATGCTCAACCAAAAGGGCTACAACATCGCACGCCGCACCATTGTCAAATATCGCGAGAGCCAAGGAATCCCCAAGGCCAGCCTGCGCAAATCCATTCACTAAGATGAAAATCAGCAAGTATCACATCAACCGCCTCATTGCAGGTGCCGCACGTTTCTTTTCTACAGTGTTCACACCGCTCATGATGCCCACTTATGGCGTCTTCCTCGTCTTGTGGACATCGGTGCTGTGCCTGTTGCCCATGGGCACACGCATCATGGTGCTCATCATGGTGCTGGGCATCACTTGCGTGTTACCCATCATCAGCATTGGAGCGCTGCACCACTTTAAGATAATCAGCAACAAGCAACTCGACAAACAGCACGAGCGACTATATCCCTATGCTTTTGCCGTGCTATGCTACATTGCTGCAGCTTTCTACCTCAACAATATTCACTCCCCCATGTGGTTCGTGATGTTTGCTGCCGGTGGCGCACTGGCTTGCCTGCTGGACATGATTATTAACCTGTGGTGGAAAATCAGTGCCCACATGACCGGAATTGGCGGCATTGTGGCACTGCTGTTCCAGATTCACGTGCAGGGATTAAGCGCGTTCAACCTCTTCTGGCTCCTGTGTCTGACCATCTTGGTGGCTGGCGTGTTGGGCACATCGCGCATGATTCTCAAGCAGCACGATTTGCTGCAAGTGCTGGCAGGATTCGCCGTGGGCTATTTTTGTGTGTCTTTCATGATTAAGTCTTTCGGTTAAAGACACTCCGGTTTCAACTAGAAGACCTACAAATCAAAAAAACTTAATTCATAATTCTTAATTCATAAGTTATATAATGATTAGCATCATCATGGGCAGCACCAGCGACCTGCCCGTTATGGAAAAAGCATGCCAGTGGCTCGACGACCATGGCATCCCATTTGAAGTCAACGCGCTCTCGGCACACCGCACACCGGCTGCCGTGGAGCAATTTGCCCGCAAGGCTGCCTCACGCGGCGTGAAAGTCATCATCGCTGCCGCCGGCATGGCTGCCGCACTGCCTGGTGTCATTGCCGCCAACACCACACTCCCCGTTATCGGAGTGCCCATCAAGGGCATGCTCGACGGACTTGATGCCCTGCTCAGCATCGTGCAGATGCCTCCCGGCATTCCCGTGGCCACCGTGGGCGTCAATGGCGCACAAAACGCCGCCATTCTCGCCGCACAAATGCTGGCTCTGGCCGACCCCACAGTAGCCGCGCAAGTGAAACAACATAAAGCATCATTGGGTGAAAAAATCGAAAATGCCAACCGCGAACTGGCCGGCCTGCAATACCACCACAAGGTGAACTAGACATGAACAACAGCCCGTTTAATTACCACCGTCGCCACACGGTGACGGTAAACGTTGGCACAGTGCCCATGGGCAGCGACTTCCCCATCAGGGTGCAGTCCATGACCAACACCGATACCAACGACACCGAACGCAGCGCAGCACAGTGCCAGCGCATCGTAGATGCCGGTGCCGACTACGTGCGGCTCACAGCACAAGGTGTGCGAGAAGCAGAAGGCATCGGCATGATTCGCAACCTGCTGCGCAAGCAAGGTTGCAATGTGCCTCTAGT
The DNA here is from genome assembly GCA_017940245.1 of Muribaculaceae bacterium. Classification (GTDB taxonomy): domain Bacteria; phylum Bacteroidota; class Bacteroidia; order Bacteroidales; family Muribaculaceae; genus Sodaliphilus. Next base: position 8,468 of record JAGAYZ010000091.1, read on the forward strand.
GGCCGACATCCATTTCAATCCACGTGCAGCCTTTGCGGCAGCGGCTCTCACCGACAAGGTGCGCATCAATCCCGGCAATTTTGTAGACCCGGCACGCACCTTCAAGCAACTCACCTACACCGATGAGCAATATCGCGCCGAAATCCAGAAAATCCGCGACACGTTGCTGCCGTTCATCCAGATTTGCCGTGAGCATGGCACCGCCGTTAGGCTGGGTGTGAACCACGGTTCGCTGAGCGACCGCATCATGAGCCGCTATGGCAACACTCCGGCTGGCATGGTGGAAAGCGTGATGGAGTTCCTGCGTGTGTTTGTCGCCGAAGACTTTCACGATGTGGTCATCAGCATGAAAGCCAGCAATGTGGTGGTCATGGTCGAGGCCGTGCGTCGCCTGGTGGCTGCCATGGATGCCGAAGACATGCACTTTCCCCTGCACCTGGGCGTGACCGAAGCCGGTTTCGGTGAAGACGGACGCATCAAGAGCGCTGTGGGCATCGGCACCCTCATGAGCGAGGGACTGGGCGACACCATCCGCGTTTCGCTCAGCGAAGACCCCGAACTCGAAATACCCGTGGCTAAAAAACTGGTCGAATACGTATCGGACAGAGCCGGCCACGCTCCCATTGAGGGTACCTACTGCCCGGGATATGACGCACTGTGCCCGCCGCAGCGAACTGCTCGCATGCTCGGTGGTCACCGCACACCCCTAGTCATCGGCAGCGAAACAGGCACACAAGTACAACCCGACTTCACAGCCGATCAACTGGCCGACCTCTACGGCCAAGTAATGGTCATCACACCCGACAACAGCAACATTCCAGGCTCCCTGCTCGCACAGTTGCATCAACTGGAAGCCGATGGAAACCAGTTGCCGGTCATCGCACGCGTGAATTATGACGATTCCGACCTGGAATGGCTGCAAGTAAAAGCTGGAGCCGACCTGGGACCGGTGGTAATGAGTCACTTGGTAGATGGAATCTGGATTGATGCACCCGAATATGAACATCAAGATGACGTGTTGCGCATCGCACTGGGCATCTTGCAAGCGGCTCGATTGCGCATGAGTAAGACCGAGTTCATCTCCTGCCCATCGTGCGGACGCACACTGTTCGACCTGCAGACCACCGTACATCGCGTGCAGCAAGCCACAGCCCATCTCACTCATCTCAAAATAGGCGTGATGGGGTGTATCGTCAACGGACCCGGAGAGATGGCCGATGCCGACTATGGATACGTGGGCGCCGGTCCCGGACGCATCAGTCTCTACAAGAACAAGCAGTGCGTGGAAAAGAACATCCCCACAGAGGACGCCATCGATCACCTCATTGCCCTCATCAAGGCAGGCGGTGACTGGCGTGACCCCTAGCCACACGCATCCGCTATCACACAACGAGAGGGTGCGCCGCGACATTGCGTGGCGCACCCTCTCTTTTTTTACTGAAATCCCCAGCCAGGGGTAAGATTACTTCTTCAAGATGATGTTGATGATTGCATTCACATCGCTCACGTCGATGGCATCATCGTCGGTGATATAGGCACGACGGCCATAGTTCTCGGCCTGATCATTGCCCAGAATGATGTTAATCACAATGTTCACATCGCTCACATCCACTGTACCATCCAGGTTCACGTCACCCTTGACACCCTCAACGGGTTCTTCGGGAGTCTCGCTGAGCACGATGTCGATGTGTCCGCCATCGCTCACCTCGGTCTGTGCGAAGAAATAGGCACGGAATGGGTTCACTTGCTGGGCTTGCTGAGCTAAGACGAAGCGGTTGCCCTGAGTATTGATTACGTATGCACTTTCGGGACTCAGCTGGACAAAGGTTCCGACCATCACATAATTGGTGGCCGATGTGTAGGCTATTGGCTCGGCCTTGAAGGTCACGTTGCTGGCAGCCATGGTAATGGGCATGCCGGCGAGCTTACTGTTCACAGCCATCACATAGGGAACGTTGGCCTCGATTTGGTCGGCATAGTCGAAACGAGCCACGCCATCTTCCTCAACGTTGAAGTTGAGCATCCAGTAGTCCTTGTCGGCATCATCGCCATCGGCATAACGCACCAGGTCACGACCCTGGGCCTTCACCGTCTGGGGAGCAAACGGCAGCACCACGCTGCTGAAACCACCATCTTGGCCAGCCACACGACCAGTGGCAAAGGTGCGCTCATAGCTCACGGTGCCTGCTGTGAGGCTCTGCGGGATGAAATAGCCATAACCATCCTTGAGAACGATGCGCTCGGCAACGTTACCCTTGACCACGTTGCGGCCTTCGAGTCCGGCAGGAACGGCTTCGTTCTCACCGATGAAGTAGATGGTATTGGGATTGCTATTAGGAGTTACACTGGTAATCTCCAGACCCTCAAGACGGGCTGCAAGTGCATTGGCAGGAATAGCGATGTTGCCACTGGCCTGCGCGCCATTGCCAATCATGCTGGTGCCATCCCAGGTCACCAGACCACGACGGATGTCGTAGTAAACCGAGTGGCCACGCTCAACCAGATTCACCATCTCGCTATTTTCGTTGCGAGCATAGATGTTGAGTGAGTAAGTCTCACCGTAGGCTAGTTCGTTGAAATCGAAATACAGGGTCTTGGTCTCGCCGGGCTGCAGGTTCAGAGCGCTCTGCGAGTAAGTGATCATGTCACCACCGGTCACATTGCCGGCATCGTCTTTGTGAACAAGGAACAGCGGAGCCAGCACAAACTTGTTGAACTCGCCGGTGCCATTGTTGGTGATGTCCACGCGGAAGTGGGCGTGCGTGTCATAGATAACGCCATCGGTGGCATTCTCGGCGGCAATCACTACGCTCATGTCGAGCGCGGCCTCGCTGCTGGCAGCGATGGTCACCGAGCCGGAGCCAGTCACCTGCTTCGAGCAGTTGGCATCGTAATACAGGCGCAGGGTCTGTGTGCCGGCGTTGGCAGGAGTGACGTTGAAGGTCACCGTCTTGGTCTCTCCTGCAAGCACTTCGGCCTGGATAGCAGTAGTGTATTGCGAATACTCGTCGAGCTGCTGGCTGCCGAATTGCAGGTACAGGTCGCCAAAGAAGCGGTCGGCACTGTTATTCTTTAGGGTCACGTGGATTTGCTCCTGGCTACCCACCTTCTCGCCGCCTTCAAACTCCATGCCCTGGATTTCCAGTCCCAGGATGGGATGAGCGGTGAATGTGGCGCTGGTTGCCGTCATGGTGCACTCTAGATAGAAGCGGTCGCTTTCCAGCATGGGTTTCCACTCGGTAGTGCCCTGCAACTGGTACATGGGCACAATCTTGTAAGTTCCCACCATGCCTTTACCCATCTTCACGGCGTTGCGGGCATCGGTAATGTCCTTGCCCAGGGCGATGTAGCTACCCAGGGCCGATGTCAGAGCCGTGCTATAGTTACCACGATTGATGATCATGCTGTGGAACTCGCCGTCCATGGTGTAGAAGGCCACACCCACGTCATACTTCTTCTGTGTGCCCACGTGGTCGGCATAGTTCATCGTGAAGTATTTGTTCTTGTAGATGCTGAAACCGTCGCTCTGGCTGTCGCGTGTGAACGTGCCATAGGTGCCCAGTCCAGTCACGGTGAGGGCATCGACTACGGTGGGGGTGGGTTCGGTGCTGCCACTGGGATTACCGGGTTGGATACCGATAATCACGTTCTGCTTCATGTTGTAACCCTCGCTGCTCGATGAGCCGCCAATGCCGCTCTCACGGGGGTTGAGCACGGCCAGCTGGAAGTAACCGTTACCCATTCCACCCCAACCCCAGTTGATGTGGAAGTAGTCGCCATATTCGTAGCCATCGCACACAAACGAGTGACCACCACTACTGCCGGCAGTACCATTATAAATCATAGGACGACCGGCGGCCAATTCCTCATAGACCAAGTTGTCCCAGGCTTCCTGGGTGAAGTCGGTGCGGAACTTGATAGCGATAGTAGATGCGTCATAAGCAAAATACTCGGTCAGTCCCTTAGGAATATCATCGGTATAGGCTCCGGTTGACGACAAGCCATATTGCGACTTCACGGCCGCGCCGGCATAATACATCAGCGTGGCTACGGCATCGGTATAAACGGCATCCTCACTGCCATTGTAGCTATCTTTCATGTGAGCCCAGTCGAAGGTGGTCACCGGCAGTTCCTCCATCTCCACACTTGAGTAGGTATAATCACCATTGGGAATGGAGAACTGGTAGCTGGGAATCACCTTGGTGGTCTGCTGGGGCCACTTGTGGTAGTTCATAATTTGCGACATGGACGTTGCCACACAGCCCGTGTAGGCCATCTCGCCGATGGTGTCTCCATCTTCCACGCTCATGAACTCGGGGCAGCGGTTCCAGTAAGGAGCGGCCTGGTTCCAGCGTGTGGTGACCATGGGGGCGATAGAGTTGCGCGTGGGCACGGCAGCACGGCGCGGAGCGGCCATCAGTTTGGCGGCCTGAGCGTCGGTCATGGCATCCAGGGCCTTGATTTGCTCGGCATAACCGGCAAGCCACGACTTCATGTTGGCCGGGATTTTAGCCTCGTCAAAGTAACCTGTATCGCTATAACCCAGGATGGGGTTGGTGCGATCATCGCCCGACACTATCACGAATCCCTCGTTATTGCCGATGTTAAACACATAATAATAAGCGGTGCTGGCGGCGGGAGCGCGACGGGCCATTGAGGCCGTTTTCACTGCTGCGGTGACGGTGCGTCCCTTGGCAAATGCGGCTGCCTCGGCCTGCGCCTGCTCGGCGGTCACCACACCGGCCCATGACACCAGAGGCAACAACGACATTGCCACAAGTGCCAAAAGGTTCTTCATTCTCATAATTAAGTTCTTAAGTGGTAAATAAAAAAATTACTGCTTTGATTTTTCTCCTGCTCTATAATTCAAGCATTCTGAATCAATTACGGGTGCAAATTTAGTAATAAAATTTCACTTTTCTAGAACAATGCTACGAAAACGAGCATTTTGGTGGTGTTTTTGCTTTTTTTATCAATTAATGCTTCAACGCAGTTTGTGGCGCAAGTAATGACCGCGGCCGAAGAGCAGATAACCGATAACACCCATCACATTAACAACCACGCCTATCCAGAACGCACTGGCATAGCCCAGATGTTCGGCGACCACACCGCCTACGACAACGCCCACGCCGATGCCCACGTCCCAGGCCACCAGCAGTGTGCTGTTGGCTGTGCCGCGCTGTGCGTTAGTGGCAAGATTGATAAACATATTCTGATAGGCCGGCCACAGATGTCCGTTTCCCAAGCCGATGAGCACCGCCGCGCCATAGTACCCCCAGGAATTGGGCAGGGCTACAAAGATGGTGTAGCCCACCACCGAGATGAGCATGCCCATGGCGGCATTGTGCGTGATGCGGCCTTTACGCAGCGATGAAGCTCCTTGCAAGCGCGAGAGCATCAGTCCCAGAGCCAGGATGAGGAAGAAGGTACCTGTGCTGCTGGTCACGCCCATCACTTCCTTGCTATAGATGGCCAGGTAAGTGCTCAAGATTCCATAAGAAAACCCGAAAGCTACCATTGTGAGGAACAGTCGCCAACCGATAGTGAGGAAAAAGCGGTCGAGCGACATGGCTTGCGCGGGCCTATTCAATTCGCGAGGCTTGAGGCGTGTTGAGGCGTCCACTGCCATGCCGATACCGGCAACAATGAGTGCCATCCAAAATAGGAACTCGAAGTTGCCCACATAGTTGTAGATATAGATCGACACGGTGGGGCCTGTGGCCATGGCCAGATTGTTGCTCAGGCCATAATAGCCTATGCCCTCGCTGCGCCGGCTGCTGGGAAGCACATCGATGGCCACGGTGCTATTGGCCACGGTGAGCGCACCGAAGGGGGCTCCATGCAATGTGCGCACGATGCCGAACAACAACAGACTGCCCGCGGCCAAATATCCGGCAAAAAAGATAAAAAACAGGAAGTAACACACCATGAGCACCTGCTTGCGCGGAAAACTGTCCACGATGTAGCCGCTGAACGGCCGGGCCATCAGTGCAGCCAGCGTGTAGCCACTCAACACGGCGCCTATCACATCTTTGGTGGCGTGAAACGTCTCTTTCAGATATAGGGGGAGCAACGGCATGAGCAAGTAGAACGCGAAGAAAAGCAGGAAGTTTCCCGCGCTCACTTTGATGAAGTTGCTATTCCACAGTTTCTCTTGCATGGAAATGTTGGTAACGGTTTTTCTTGTGTAAACGGGCTAACTAGCTTTTTTCTGGCTTCTTTCTACACTCTAACGCCCTTGAGCGTAGCGCTGGTCACACTCTCTACGCGGCACATCACGCGGTCGCCCACACGCGTGTCGCCGGCCGGGAACACGATCACCTTGTTCTGCTGCGTGCGCCCGAACATGTCGTCGCGCGAGCGCTTGCTGTAACCCTCCACCAGCACCTCAAACGTCTTCCCCACGTCGCGCCGGTTGCTCTCTAACGAGAGTTCGTTTTGCAGGGCTATCATGCGGTTCAGTCGGTCAATCTTCACTTCCTCGGGCACATTGTCGGGCAAGTGCTTGCTGGCAAACGTGCCCGGACGCTCACTATACTTGAACATGAACGACGAGTCGAATCCCACCTCGCGCATCAGGCTCAGCGTGAGTTGGAAGTCTTCTTCGGTCTCGTCGTGAAAACCGGTGAACATATCGGTGGAGATGCCGCAGTCGGGCATGGCCTGACGTATCTTGGCGATGCGGTCCAGATACCACTCGCGAGTGTATTTGCGATTCATGAGCTTGAGCACCTTGTCGCTGCCGCTCTGCACCGGCAGGTGGATGTGGTTGCAGATGTTGTCGTGGGCAGCCATAGTGGCGATGATGTCGTCGCTCAAGTCCTCGGGATTACTGGTGGTGAATCGCACACGCATTTCGGGCGCGGCTTCGGCCACCAGCGTGAGCAATCCGGCCAAATCGATGGGTGCGCCGCCATCGGCTGGCTTATAGAGGTAGGAATTGACGTTCTGCCCCAGCAAGGTCACTTCCTTGAAACCACGCTCCTGCAGGTCGCGCAGTTCGTTGAGAATGCTCTGCGGCTCACGGCTGCGTTCACGGCCACGTGTGTAGGGCACGATGCAATAGGTGCAGAAGTTGTTGCACCCGCGCATGATGGAAATGAATCCGCTCACATGATTACCGCCCAAGCGCTGCGGGATGATGTCGCGATAGGTCTCGGTGGTCGAGAGCTGGGTGTCGATAGCTTTCTCGCCCTGTTCGGCGGCACCTATCAAGCTCGGCAGTTCCAGATAACTGTCGGGGCCGGCCACCAAATCCACGCCATGGTCGGTGATGAGCACGTCTTTCATGCGCTCGGCCATGCAGCCTATCACACCCACCAACAAGCGGCGCGAGCGGCGACGGCGCAGGGCATTAAGCTGGGCCAAGCGGGTGAAAATCTTCTGCTCGGCATTGTCGCGCACACTGCACGTGTTGATCAAGATGGCATCGGCATCGTCGAGCGTGTCGGTAGTGCCATAACCGGCCATCTGCATCACGCTGGCCACCACCTCGCTGTCGGCCACATTCATCTGGCACCCATAGGTTTCCAGAAACAGTCGCTTGGGAAATTCGCCCTGGGGTGCGTCGTAGGTCAGTTTGAGTCCTTCCATCATTTATACGTTGAAGCGGAACACCACGATGTCGCCATCCTGGAACACATAGTCCTTGCCCTCGATGTGCATCTTGCCGGCCTCCTTCACAGCGGCCTCGCTGCCATAGTGGATATAGTCGTCATACTTGATGATTTCGGCACGGATGAATCCGCGCTCGAAGTCGGTGTGAATCACACCGGCACACTGCGGAGCCTTGCTGCCCCTGCGGAAGGTCCAAGCGCGCACCTCCTTGGGACCGGCGGTGAGGAAGGTTTCCAGGTCCAGCAGGGCATAGGCGGCCTTGATGATGCGGTTCACACCGCTCTCCTGCAGCCCTATCTCCTGCAAGAACATCTGGCGCTCCTCATAGGTCTCCAGCTCGGCGATTTCGCTCTCGGTCTGTGCCGCCACAATCAGCAACTGGGCATTCTCGTCCTTGATGGCCTCGCGCACGGCATCTACATAGGCATTGCCGCCGGCCGCCGACGCGTCGTCCACGTTGCACACATAGAGCACAGGCTTGTTGGTGAGCAGGAACAGGTCGCGTGCCACGCGTTCCTCGTCCTTGTTCTCCAGTTCCACGCTGCGGGCATTCTGGCCTTGTTCCAGCGCGGCCTTGTATCGGGCCAGCACCTCATATTGCACTTTGGCATCGCGGTCGCCGGCATCGGCCTGTTTCTTCACGCGGGTAATGCGTCCCTCGATGGTCTCCAGGTCACGCAGCTGCAACTCCAGGTCAATAACCTCCTTGTCGCGCACGGGATCGACCGAGCCGTCGACATGCGTCACATTCTCGTCGTCGAAGCAGCGCAGCACATGGATGATGGCGTCGGTCTCGCGGATGTTAGCCAGGAACTTGTTGCCCAGACCCTCGCCGCGCGATGCGCCTTTCACCAGTCCGGCAATATCCACGATTTCCACCGTGGTGGGAACAATGCGCTCAGGATGAACAAGTTCGGCAAGTTTATTAAGACGCTCATCGGGCACCGTAATCACGCCCACGTTTGGTTCGATGGTGCAAAACGGGAAATTGGCCGATTGCGCTTTCGCATTCGACAGACAGTTGAACAAGGTCGATTTACCCACATTGGGAAGACCCACAATACCACACTTCAATGCCATATCTTAATCTTATTTTAGTCGTTTTCTCAAATAAATTGCAAAATTACTGCAAGTTGAGCGCAGAACAAAATGAGAAACAAAGTTTTTCATTTTTTATGCCGAAACGCCGCGTAATTTCGCCTTTTTTAAGGCAAAATTACTGCAAGTTGAGCGCAGAACAAAATGAAAAACGAAGTTTTTTATTTTTTATGCCGAAACGTAGCGTAATTTATCCAACATTACTGCAAGTTGAGCGAAAAAGCAAAGTTTACTTTGATTTTTCCGAAACGCCGCGTAATTTGGACGAAGTCAACATTACTGCAAGTTGAGCGCAGAACAAAATGAGAAACAAAGTTTTGTGATAGATCTCGCAAAACATTTAAATAGAAGACAACCAGAACAAATTAAATCAACCAATAAAAAGTTGTCCGTTGTTGTCGTAATACCCTGAGTCGTGAAAAAAAGGCGAAACCAAAATGAAAAACATTTTCATTGTCACCGCCTAATATCACACCTTGCTACCCCACAACTAGAGGGTGCGTCAAAACCTTGTATTTCAGCCAAATTATTCGGCGGACGGTGCATACACCGTTCCTACAACATCCTCACGTTCAGCTCTGAAATGAATTATGACACACCCACCGTGGTTGGGTTAGAAAAAACGGTTATAGGTTCAGATAGTCTTTTAGGGCCTCGACATATTCTTCAAATGCCGCTCGACCTTGTGCGGTGATGTGGCACACGGTGCGTGTCTTTTTCCCGACAAAGCCTTTCGTAGCGGTAATGTAGCCGGCATTGACTAGCTTGTCGAGCTGCACGCTCAGATTCCCTGCGGTTGACTCGGTTTTCTCTTTGAGATACACAAAGTCGGCCTCCTCAACATTCATCAGAATCGACATCACCGCCAGTCGCAGTTGAGAGTGCAGCAGTGGATTCAACTCTTTCATCGCAGTTGTCTTGATTTATGGTTGATAATATGTCCTGGAACAATCATCATGCAGACAAAAGCAACAATGAACAAAGGCATATACCAATTAACCCTAAGAGCGACATCTCCCACAATACAACACAATGTAACAATCCCAATAAGCAATCCCACTGCACCACCAATAATTAGAGACTTTTCCTTAACTATAATGCCTTGAGCTACTTCGGCAAACGGTACAATGGCGAGTGCGAATATCAACATAACGGCGCCAGTGGGGATATGTGCCAATATCCCAAATCCCAAGTTGAACAGCATCGCAACTATCGCATAAATACCCACACCTAACCAAATCTGCGATGTCACGCGGTCGGAATAACTCTTGACTCCGCATTTCACTTTGTGCTTGCGCGACATGATGGGTGCAACTATGCCGCCAATGAGTGGTATCAGGAGCCAGCACAAATTCCAATTCAGGTTTCCAGTTGCATTAAGGAGCACCCACACCAAGACACTAACGGCAACAGTGAGGTAACCCCACATGAGCATGATGTTGCCATCACCAATGTAACGTTCTTTCGTGCGAGAAATCATCTCGGTTATCACGGCAAGACTCTCGCGCTCGGTCATTCTTTTCTCTTCCATAATTTAAGTCAATAAAGCGGTTTATAATATAAACTAAATTTCTCCGAAAAAAGAGCAGCACTCGCGATTACCGCTCTGAATTCGGTGCAAAGATAATGCGGTTTATAATATAAACCAAATTACACCGCAAACTTTAATATTCATTAACGCTTTTCAAAGAAATCGACAATCTTCCAGCCATTCACTGCAGGCGTGGAATCATAAACGGAAAGTGGTGGTTTTTGTTACACTTTTTCGATGCAATTAATGCGTTGGTTGGCATTTTTTTTACTATTGATGTGACATATTAAAAAATTATGTGTAACTTTGCCATGATAATAACGTTTCAATCCCCATGAACGAGAATATTCAATACTGGATTAACCAAGACGGTGTGCAAGCAGGCCCCGTAACGCGTGAGCAACTGAAAGACATGGCCGTGACCGACGCGGCCTATGTGTGGCGTGCCGGCATGGAAGACTGGTGCCGCATCACCGAGATGCCCGAACTGGCCGGACTATATAGCACGGCTCCTGCCGACGAGGCACAACAGCCTCAGGCCGAAGCTCCCGCTCAAGCACAGACCGACGACGAGGTAGTGACCGGAACTCCAGTCATTCCACCCATTCCACAGCAGCCCGCCGCTCGGGTGCAGCCGCAGATGCAGCCACAACCGCAGATGGCGGCTCAACAAGTGACCGAGCAGCCCAAGTGCCCGCCCACCAATTTGGTATGGGCCATTCTGTCGACCATTTTGTGTTGTCTGCCACTGGGCGTTGTAGCCATCGTCTATAGCACCAAGGTGACGCAGAAATACCAGCAAGGCGACCTGGCCGCTGCCGAGCATTACAGCGAGGTGAGCGCCTGGTGGTGCATCGGCTCCATCATTGGCGGCATCGTGCTCTCGCCCTTCGTGTCGCTCATCCAGATGGCCATGATGCAATAATGTGATGCGCAAAACGCTCATCATAATCATAGCGATGGCCGCTGCCATAGTGGCAGTGGCCATCTATTTTTTCTACGACCCATCGCAGCCCGGCACCTGGTTCCCGCGCTGCACATTTCTCACGCTCACGGGCTACAAGTGCGCCGGCTGCGGCAGCCAGCGCGCCATCCACGCTCTGCTGCATGGCGATGTGACATCGGCCTTGCACTATAATGCCGCGCTACTGGTAGCGCTGCCGCTGGTGGCCGCCTACGGCATTGCCGAGTGGAAACGCGAGGCTTGGCCACGCTTTTATTTGGCCATCAACCGTCCCTGGGTGCTCATATCCATCTTGGTGGGCATCATTGCCTGGTGGATAGGCCGCAACATTGTCGATATTTAGAGCAATTCCGGGAGTTGGAACAGGCGCGTTCCATTAGATCCTTTAATCAATATATAATACCCTTGTGGCTGCTCGGCTGCAATGGCTGCTTTCACCGCTTCCACATCACTGAACTTGCGATAGGGACACTCGATGGCTGCAAACTCGTCGCCTACGAGCCACACCTGGTCGAAGTCGCACTGCATCAGACGCTCCACCACGCGCTGGTGCTCCTCGGCACTACTTGTTCCCAGCTCACGCATCTCGCCCAGGATGGCCATCTTGCGCGGCACCTGCATCAGGCTGAAGTTGTCGAGCGCAGCAGCCATCGAGGTGGGGTTGGCATTATAGGCATCCACAATGAGCTGGTTGTGGGCCGTGACGATGAGTTGCGAGCGGTTGTTCGACGGCACATAGTTTTCCAGTGCCTCGCAGATTTTCTCTGCACCCACCCCAAATTGCAGTCCCACCGCTGCGGCTGCCAGCACATTGTCCAGGTTGTAACTGCCGATGAGGTGTGTCGTCACCTGGTGCCATTCACCTCCTGGCTCGCGCCACCGCAAGCGCAGCATCGGGTCGCAGGCCACCACCTGTCCGCACACACGCAGCGACGCATCGTGCTCATCCTTTCCATAGCGCACAGCAGTCACTTCGCCAGGCAAAATACCCATTAGGTGCTCATTGTCGGCATTGACAAAAATCACGCTGCCAGGCCGCGTGGCGAGGTTGTCATACAGCTCACCCTTAGTGCGCACCACCCCCTCAAAGGAACCGAAGCCCTGCAAGTGAGCTTTGCCCACGTTGGTGATCAACCCACAAGTGGGCTCAGCGGTCTCGGCCAGCGTCTTGATGTCGCCCGGGTGGCTGGCTCCCATCTCCACCACGGCAATCTCGTGCTGCGGCGTGAGTCGCAATAGCGTCTTGGGCACACCCACGTCGTTATTGAAGTTGCCCTCGGTGGCCATCACACGGTAGGCCTGTTCCAGCACGGCGCGCACCAGTTCCTTGGTCGTGGTCTTTCCATTAGTGCCCGTGATGCCCACCACCGGAATGTGGAAGCGGCGCCGATGCTCACGCGCCAGGTCCTTGAACGCTTGTAGCGCGTCGGGCACAAGCATCATGCGTTGCCCGTCACCACCCTGCGCCACATAGTCGCGATATACTTGCTCATCGTCGACCACTGCCAGCGCACAGCCTTTTTCCAGCGACTGCACGGCAAAGCGGTTACCGTCGAAGGTCTCGCCTTTTAAGGCAATGAAAATACTCCCTTGCGGGCAATCGCGGCTATCGGTGGTCACCACCGGGTGCTGCTCATAGAAGGCATATAGTTCTTTAATATCCATTTTTTCAGTCACTTTCTCTTTTATGGTACAAAATTACGAATTAATTATGAATTAAGAATGATGAATAATGGATTATTTGAAACCACAGCCCCATTGGCGGCTCATAAGTGGCTCATAAGAACAGGAAGCTATGTGTTTTCGGAGAAAAAATTTGGTCGTTTTGGGGGTTAGTCGTACCTTTGCACGATTTATTGTGGACTTTTAAGCAAAAATGATGAACAGCACAAAGAGAACCATAGCCATCGTGTGTGGTGGCGACTCATCGGAGCACGAGGTTTCGTTGCGTTCCGCTCAAGGACTCTATTCTTTCTTTGATCACGACCGCTACCGGGTTTACATCGTGGTGGTCAAGGGGCTGGACTGGCACGTGAACCTGCCCGGCGATGTAACCGAACCCATCGACAAGAACGACTTCTCGTTCACCCATCAGGGCAAAAAAGAGAAATTCGACTACGCCTATATCACCATTCACGGCACACCAGGCGAGAATGGCATCATTCAAGGCTACTTCGAACTGCTTCGCATCCCCTACTCCACTTGCAACGTGCTCATCGAGTCGCTCACGTTCAACAAGTTTGCCCTAAACAACTATCTGAAGGCATTCGGCGTGACCGTGGCCGACAGCATTCTGCTGCGCGCTTCGCAAGAGAATCAATACACGCCCGAAGAAATAGAGCGGCGACTGGGCATGCCCTGCTTTGTGAAGCCCGTGGCCGATGGGTCAAGTTTCGGGGTGTCGAAGGTGAAGAACGCCTCTCAGCTGCCTGCGGCCTTGCACAAGGCTTTCACACAATGCGAAAACATCATGATTGAGCATTTCCTCGACGGCACCGAGGTGACCGTGGGTTGCTACAAGACACGCGAAAAGACCGTTGTGTTTCCCGTCACCGAAGTGGTGACCGACAATGAGTTCTTCGACTACGATGCCAAGTACAACGGCCAGGTGGATGAAATCACCCCTGCCCGCATCTCGGCCGAACTCACTGCCGCACTCCAGGCCGAAACATCACGCATCTACGACCTGCTGCACTGCAACGGCATCATCCGCATCGACTACATCATCACCCGCAACAGCGACGGCAGCGACCGCATCAACCTGCTGGAGATCAACACCACGCCCGGCATGACTGCCACCAGCTTCATCCCGCAGCAAGTGCGCGCCGCCGGTCTCGACATCAAAGATGTGCTCACCGACATCGTCGAGAACCAGTTCTAAAGTAAATCCACAGCATAAAAACGCTTGCACCGATGTCGCTCGAAGCCTCATCGGTGCAAGTGTTTTAGGCCATAAAAATACTGAGTTTATTCACAGCTATCGAGCCGCTGCATTTTTGGAAATGTGACATGAAATGATTAACTTTGCAGTCGGAACAGATTCACAAGTATAATGGAACGCTTTTTCAACACCGCCGGACCCAACCAGCCCAAAGACAGCTACACGATCGACCCTTTAAGTCGCTTTGACCTGGATGAGATACTGACACTCATCAGGCAAAAGCGTTATTTCGTGCTACACGCGCCGCGACAAACGGGTAAAACCTCGTGCATGCTTGCCCTGCGCGACTATCTCAACGCACACGACGACTACATCGCTGTGTATGCTAACGTAGAAGGCGGTCAGGCCTCACGAAACGATGTGCAAAGCGTGGTAAAATCAACCATCGACACTTTTTCGCGTGAGCTGGAATTAGTTCTACACGATAGTTCTGTCAGCAAAGTGCGCGATGAAGTACAAGGCGAAGGTAAAGATGCCATGCTCGTGTCCTATTTGTCGCGTCTATCAATGTATTTGCCCAAGCCACTAGTGCTGTTCATCGACGAAATCGATGCACTGGTGGGTGACTCACTGGTGAGCGTACTGCGGCAGATTCGCGCCGGATATGCCAACCGCCCGGCCTCGTTCCCGCAGAGTATCGTGCTGTGTGGCGTGCGCGATGTGCGCGACTACCGCATCGTGCTCTCTAACCAGGACATCATCACCGGCGGTTCGGCATTCAACATCAAGGCCGAGTCACTACGCCTGGGCAACTTCACGCAGGAAGAAATCCGCGAGCTCTATGGCCAGCACACGGCCGAGACGGGGCAACGCTTCGACGAAGGCTGCTTCCCGCTCGTGTGGGAAGCTACTGAGGGTCAGCCCTGGCTGGTGAATGCTCTGGCCAACGAAGTCACCTATAAGATGAAAGAAAACCGCGACCGCTCGGTGGTCATCACCCCCGAGATGATGTATCGTGCGCAGGAGCGCATCATCTACCGCCGCGACACGCACATCGACATCCTCATCGACAAGTTGCGCGAGCCGCGCGTGCGCCGAGTCATCGAGCCGATCCTGGCCGGTACCGATGAGGCCGACGACAGCCTCATTCCCACCGACGACGTGCAGTACACCGTCGACATGGGACTCATCAAGATAGAACGCGGTCAGCCGCGACGCATCGCCTGCGGCATCTATCGCGAAATCATCCCTCGCGAGTTGACGTGGACCACGCAGACCGGCATGACACAGCAATCGCAGTGGTACATGAATGCCG
>JAGAYZ010000092.1 GCA_017940245.1 Muribaculaceae bacterium
ACATCGGCGCGCAGCAAACCCTCGCGCACATCGGCTGGCAGGGGCACAAGCCGAGGCGCATGCAGGGTGTTGCACTGTCGCAAGGCCAGTGCGATGGCGGCCGCTGCGAGCAGCAGCCAGCAAGCGGTGATTGTGAGCGGACGATTCATTGCGGACAAAATTACGGCAAAAAATGCAATTTTCGCCAGCCGCGTCGCGGAAATTGAGAGAAAAATCGTAAATTTGCACGTCAAAGATTAATCTAAACAAATATACATCACAACATGAAACTCGTAGACAGATTCTTGAAGTATGTGAAGTTTGACACGCAAAGCGACGAACTCACCAACCTGACGCCCTCCACACCGGGGCAAATGGTCTTTGCCAAGGCCCTGGAGCAGGAACTGCATGAAATGGGACTGGCCGACATCTCGCTCGACGAAAACGGATACCTGTTTGCCACACTGCCGGGCAACTGCGACCACGCGGTGCCCACGCTGGGCTTCATCGCCCACATGGACACGGCGCCCGACATGAGCGGCCACGACGTGAAGCCGCGCATCGTGGACTACCAGGGCGGTGACATCGTGCTCAATGAGGAGCAGAACGTGGTGCTCTCGCCCAACCAGTTCCCCGAGCTGAACGACTACGTGGGCCAGCAACTCATCGTCACCGACGGCACCACATTGCTGGGAGCCGACGACAAGGCCGGCATTGCCGAGATACTGAGTGCCGTGGAGTGGCTGCAGCAGCACCCCGAGGTGAAGCACGGCGACGTGCGCGTGGGCTTCAACCCCGATGAGGAGATAGGCCTGGGAGCACACCACTTCGATGTAGAGAAATTTGCGGCCGACTGGGCCTACACAATGGACGGCGGCGCCGTGGGCGAGCTGGAATATGAGAACTTCAACGCCGCCAGCGCACGCATCACCTTCACCGGCCTGAACGTACATCCCGGAGCCGCAAAACACAAGATGCTCAACTCGATGCGCGTGGCCAACCAGTTTGCCATGATGCTGCCGCGCTGGGAAACGCCCGAACACACCGAGGGCTATGAGGGATTCTACCACCTGGTGGGCATGGAGGGCAATGTGGAAAAAACCACACTCACCTACATCGTGCGCGACCACGACCGCGACCGCTTCGAGAGCCGCAAGCGCGAACTTGAGCACCTGTGCCACAAGGTGAACTGCGAGTTCCCGGGCTGTGCCGTGGCCGAGATCAAAGACCAGTATTACAACATGCGCGAGAAGATTGAGCCGGTGATGCACATCATCGACATCGCCAAGCAAGCCATGGAGCAGGCGGGCGTGAAACCCCGAGTGCAACCCATACGCGGCGGCACCGATGGAGCACAACTCTCGTTCAAGGGACTGCCCTGCCCCAACATCTTTGCCGGCGGCATGAACATGCACGGCCGCTATGAGTATGTACCCATCGAGTCGATGGAAAAAGCCATGATGACCATCGTGGAAATCTGCAAAATTGTGGCCGCAAAATAAGTTTTTTCAAAAAAAATCGGTCAAATCCATTGCCGAATCAAGAAAAAGCACTAACTTTGCAGCCGCAAAACGGAGATTCGTTAGCTCAGCAGGTAGAGCAACGCCCTTTTAAGGCGTGGGCCCTGGGTTCGAGTCCCAGACGGATCACCACACTGAAACGCGAGCCATTGAGGCTCGCGTTTCGTGTTTTATCGGGCGAGCCCACATCGACCCGCAAAGGGTTCACCCGACCCCAGCCATCTCGGATAGCCATACAAGAAAACGGAACCGCGGCCAAAGAAGGCCATGGTTCCGTTCTTGTTCTTTCTGGTGGTTACGGCTTCGTTGACTCAGCCTCACGGCTGCACGATCTTCATTGCCATGCGACGGCCGGCATCATGGGCCCGCTGCAGGTCCTGCTCCCAGTGCTGGTCGCGATACTGGCGTTTCATGGGCTCGGGAAACGAGGCCAGTTCATAGCGGTCGTAGTTCTTCACCTGATAAGTGTTGTGGGCATCCACGTGCTCCACATCGCCCATGGCGCGCTCCAGGCAGTTCTCAATGATGCCCATGCTCTGATAAATGGTCTTGGCTTGCTCGGCGGTGGCATTCATCGTGTAGGTGAGCACCACGGGCATCTTCTTGGGCGCCGTGAGGCTGTAGTCGTTATACGACAGCCAGGGGAAGATGAGCCGCTCCAGGAATGAGCGCAGCATGCCCGTAACTTCGCTGAAATAGATGGGCGAGCCCAGCACCAGCCCGTCGGCCTCGGCCACCTCTTCGAGAATGGGGGTGAGCGCATCACGGAACTTACACACGTGCGAAACTTTATCTTTCACTTTGCATGCCATGCACGACATGCACCCACGGTACTGCAGGTCGTAGAGCCTCACGGTTTTCACCTCAATTTCGTCACTTACCGCAGCGGCACCCTGGGCAAAATGCTGCAACATGGCAGCCGTGTTGAAGGTCTTGCGCGGACCTGCGTCGATAATAATAATTTTCTTCATTTTTCTTTGTGGTTCTATCTCATGCGGTTTCACTTTAAGATTGCGCGTGCCCCGACTCCCGACGCAATCCGGGCGAGAGAGTCACCCGTCCAATCTTGTTGCTGATATCATTTTTTATTCAGTTCCTTCTCGAAAAGTTTGTCAATCTGATTCTGCACATTGGGTGCCAGCGGCGGGATTTTGTGCGCTTGCTCAAACTGCTTGAGTTCGCGTATGTCCATGTCCACCTTGTTGTCGTTGCGCAACTGCTTGTAGTCCTTCTTATCTACATAGTCACGATCGGTGGTATAGGCCTGAAGCAAAATCATGAATTCCTTGCCGTCGGACTTATGGCGACCGTTGACCTGTAGCTGCCGCATGACAAAGTCGTCGATACGCGAACGCCCTTCTTCGTCGATACGATAGACCTCGTAGTAGGAATCCTGCGTCTCATATTTCTCCTCTTTCTCTTTCGGTTGCTTGCCTTTAGCGGCTGCTTTGGCTGCAGCTTCGGTGGCCTTGACATGGTCGTTGTAGGCCCAAACGTCGAACGAGGTGGTCCGCAGCCTGGCATCGGTGTCGGTGTCGATGTAACCCAGCGTGCTCACTGTGTCGCTCACAATCTGGCGCTCAGGCCCATTCTCGGTTATCGACAATTTTCCCTCGCTTTGATATCTGAGCAACTTCTGATAGGTCGATTCTTTTCTGATTTGCCCCATCTTGTCGATATACCGTCCAACAAATGTACTGATAAGAAAACGAAGAAATCCATTCTTGCCTTTTGAAAGGCTACGGGTCTTGGACTGTGTTTTTTCCTTGGCAAACTCGTAGGTGTTGTCAATCACCCCGCCGCGATAATAGATGGGCCCGTCTTCATCAAAGTAGATGAGGCGATAGTAGGTTTGCACATAAGCCAGCTGCTTGGGTTTAACTTCTATTTGGGGCAAGTTGAAGTCAACTTCTTGCATCACAATGCGGCCGTCGACAATGTCGGCCACACTGATGGTCATGTCCTCAAACGCAATGTGTGAGAAGTTGAGCACGGAATTACCTTTGGTATTTTCGAGCCAGCCGTCGGTGTCGGTCGACCCCACAAGTGCCCCTTTCTCGTCGGTCACACACACATATGCGATGGGATTGCCATCGGAGTCAATCACTTGAATCTTCTGCGCCTGCATCAACAATGCACACACCAGCAGCAGTAGGGTTGTTGTAATCTTCTTGAGCATATTCTAATTATTTATGTTCCTATACTTCAATTCGGGTTGTGAACGCCTGTCGGCGCATTGGGTGTCTCTTTTTTATACTTGGCTTTTACAATTTCATAGGAATTGCGCGTCAATTGCCGCAGGAGGTCGTCGCCGGCCACAGTGGCATCGACGCCTATCCAGTGCTTTGCCGGCAGGTTGAACGGCTTGCCCACGCCGTCGCAGGTGGCGCGCAGTTCATCGATGCGCTCGGGCTGGCACTTGAGTGTGACCACCCCGAAGTTGTCGCAGTCGAAAAACGAGAACATGTGTCCATGCACATAGAACACCAGCACACCGCTGGCATATCTGAAAGCCGTGAACGGTAATTTCTCTTCCACATCATCGCCCAGCGAAAGGCAATAGTTGCGATAATCTTCTATATTCATGTTGTTGAAGCGATTTCTTCCTGAGCCATCGCACGTTACACATTTTTCCCTAATTCATAAGCTGCCTGGAGTTTCGTGTTCCCCTCGATTTCACCGGGACTGTTCACACCGCCACCGAATAGCGTGCCTGCGAGTCGACTTTGCGGATAGCAGTCGATCCAGCCCGTGAGTCCGGCTATGGCTCGCTGCGGAGTGTGTTCCTCATCTTCGGCAGCGGTGCAGAGCAGGTACACATCACGGAAACGGTAGTCCTGCTCGTACATGGCATTCATGCGGTCGATGAGCGTTTTCATCTGCCCGCTCATTTCATAATAATAAATGGGAGTGGCCCAGGCCACGACATCGGCCTGCACCACCTTAGCCATGATTTCGTTCACGTCGTCGTCAATCACACAGCGCCCCAGTTGCTGGCATGCCAGACAACCCCGGCAGAATTGAATATTCTTGCCCACAAGGGATATCTTTTCCACATCATGGCCGGCGGCTCTTGCCCCAGCTACAAATTGCTCGGCAAGCAGGTCGCTGTTGGAACCATGCCGCAGGCTGGTTGAAATAACTATTACTTTTTTCATTCTCATGTCATTTTTGAAATGCGGAGCATCAACTCATTTCTCATTTGTTCCGATAACTCTCACAACGGCAAAGATACTATTTTCTGCTCAAATATCCACTCCCGGTGCACAAAAAAAGCACTATTTTACTCAGTTCCGAGAAATAACCAGTAATTTTGCAGTATTATTAGAATCGCATCGCACAAAATATAATGGAAACAACAAGCGAAAATCGCTCCCAACTCATCATCCGCACCAGCCTGGTGGGAATTGCTGCAAATGTTCTACTGGCTACATTCAAGGCCGTAGTGGGCCTGATTGCGGGTTCTGTGGCTGTGGTCATGGATGCAGTCAATAATTTGAGCGACGCACTGTCGAGCGTCATCACCATCGTGGGCACCAAGCTCTCGCAGCGGCCGGCCGACCTGGAGCACCCCTTCGGACACGGGCGAGTGGAGTATTTCAGTGCCATCGTCATTGCCATCATTGTGCTTTCGGCAGGAGCCACATCGCTCATCGAGTCGGTCAAGAAGGTATTTGACCCCACCGCTCCTCACTACACAGCCACCACACTCATTGTGATCGTGGCCAGTATTGTGGTGAAATTGGTGCTGGGCCGCTATGTGAAGCGGCAAGGCGAGCAGCTGAAGAGCGACGCGCTCATCGCCTCGGGCGCAGATGCCCTGTTCGATGCCATTATCACTCTGGCCACCCTCGTCTCGGCAGGCGTGATGCTCTTGTGGAATGTGTCGCTCGACGGCATTTTGGGAACACTCATCTCACTCATTATCATCAAGGCAGGCATTGACATGCTCTCATCGCCCATCAATGAGTTGCTGGGTAGCCGTTTCTCGCCCGAACTGGTATCACAAATCAAAAGCGAGGTGATGGCTTTTGACGGAGTGCAGGGGGTGTTTGACCTCATTTTGCACAACTACGGGCCTAACGTGATGATGGGGTCACTGCACATCAACGTGCCCGACACCATGAGCGCACACGATATCCACCGCCTCACGCGCCACATTGCCGAGGCCATCTACGAGCGCCACGCCATCATCCTCACTGTGGGCATTTATGCGGTGGCCACAGGCACCAACTTGCGCGCCCAGCAGCAGAAACTGGTCACGCAGACAATAGCGGCCCACCCCGAAGTGCTGCAAGTGCATGGCTTCCTCTACGACGAAGACGAGCACCGCATCTCGGTGGATGTGGTGCCCGACGTATCGGTTAAAGATGAGGCCCAACTTGCTCAGATGCTCAAGAATGAGGTTCAGCCTTTGCTGCCCGACGACCAGTTGACCATCATCATCGACCACAATTACAGCGCATAGGCTCTTGTCTGTTGCAACCGCTGGTGATGCTCAGCTCACCTCTTCGAGTTGACCCGTTACAGAGTCGATGATGAAGCCGCGCACCACTACATCGGCAGGCACGAGCGGATGGGTTTTGATGGTTTCCACCGTGCGCCGCACCGATTCGGGCGTGTCTTTGAAACCTTCAAGCCACCGGTTCAAGTCGATGCCACACTGCCTGATGGTGTCTAGCGTGTCGTCGCTCACGCCACGGGCAATCATTTCGTGATGAAAATGGTCATAACTCATGTGGCATGCGCCACACTGTGTGTGAGCCACCACCATGATTTCCTCCACCCCAAGTTCGTAGATGGCCACGATGAGGCTGCGCATGGCCGAGTCGAAAGGCGAAATCACCAGTCCCCCGGCGTTCTTAATAATCTTGGCATCGCCGTTCTTGAGTCCCAATGCAGCGGGAAGCAGTTCGGTCAGGCGCGTGTCCATGCACGATAGCACTGCCAGGCGCTTGTCGGGATACTTGTCGGTGCGATACTGCTCATAGGCCTTTTGTGCGACGAAGGCCTTATTATGCGCTAATATCTGATCTATCATCTTTGGCTACAAGTTATTTACTAAAGCCTCTATCTTCGACCGGGTTTCTTCGGTCTTCTGCTCCTCGTTCATGGCTGTAACAATGCCCGTGTCGGTCACACTCCAGTAGTTACAAATGTCGTGATACTCGGCCTCGGCTCCGGCATACACGCCAGGCGAGTAGGACGACATGAGCAGAGCCATCTTCTGCACCTTGGCAGGCTTGTTCACGCAATACATGCGCTGGATGGGCGCCTGCATCTGGGCACAAAGCGTGAAATAATACACAGGAGCGGCCAGCACCAGCACCTCGGCTTCGGCCATGAGTGGATACAACTCCTGCATGTCGTCCTTCTGGATGCAGGCGCCATTGCCCTTGGTGTGGCAGTACTCACAGGCCAGGCAACCGGCAATTTTCTTGTGCGACACATTCACCAGCGTGACCTGATGCCCTGCGGCTTCGGCTGCACGTTTGTACTCGTCGGCCATCCAGGCCGTGTTACCCTTAGCCCGCGGAGAGGCTTGTAAAATAAGAATATTCATAACGATTTTAGGTTTAGTTGATAAATATTTTGTTCAGTAAAATAGCCTTTTCTCATCGCTCATCGCACGAGCTTAGATTTCAATTCTTTTAATTAACTTGGCCGGCACACCACCCACTATGGTACAAGGTGCC
Source organism: Muribaculaceae bacterium (assembly GCA_017940245.1). Taxonomy (GTDB): domain Bacteria; phylum Bacteroidota; class Bacteroidia; order Bacteroidales; family Muribaculaceae; genus Sodaliphilus. The sequence goes on from JAGAYZ010000092.1 coordinate 7,196, forward strand.
ACATCTTTAGCCACTACGGCACCGGCCGCTACCACGGCACCGTCGCCTATGGTTACACCTGCCAGAATGGTGGCGTTGGCACCTATCCACACGTTCTTGCCGATGTGGATGGGGGCATAGGTCATGCCCTGCCGCTCGGCCGGATTCAAGTGGTGATTGATGGTGGCTAGCACCACGTTATGTCCGATGAGGGCCCCCTCGTCAATGGTGATGCCGCCCTGGTCCTGGAACTTGCACCCCATGTTGATGAACACGCGCTCGCCCACAGTGGTGTTCTTGCCACAGTCGGTATAAAACGGCGGAAACATGCCCACCGTGTCGGGCACTTGGCGGCCCCACAACTGCTCGAGCAAAGCACGCAACTGCTCGGGAGTGTGATACTTGCTGTTAATCTCGGCAGTGATGCGCAAGGCCTCTTGCGACAACTGGTGAAACATCATGTGCACATCGGAACCGCCCGCAACAGGCTTGCCCGATGCCATATAATCCCGAAATTCCTGTATTGTCATGAGTTTGGTGTGTTGTATTAAAAAATTAGTCCTCAATTACTTCAATGTAGAAACTGAAAGGGCGAAAACCATCGTTACAGCTAATCATGGCACTAGCGGGATTACGCATCCAGCCATCGTAGAAGTTACCCTCACCGCGAGCCAGTGCCTCGACAAATTCACGCATCGAGCACCACGCCGACTGACACATACCCGCAGGACATCGGCCATCGACCGAAATCCACTGCTCACCTTCGGTCACATCGCAGGCATGCTCGATGGGGTTCTCATATTTTTCCATCAAATCGCGATAGACCGTCTGGCGAACGGCTGTGATCTGAACCTTCTTCATGACGTTATCAAAACTGAATACTTTTTGCAAATATAGATATAATTCCCGATTTATAGACCCGTCGAGATAAAAAAGTTGAACACATTACCCCGAACGTAGCCATTAGCGGGAAGATATCCAGAAAAATCAAGGCCGACACACGCTCAATCCTGATTCTTGGCTGAGCGTAGGGACGGAGCATGCGCCGCCAACCGAACTATTTCCCTGATTAGCAATGCCTTGACTCAGCCGACAATGCATGCACCGTCCCTACATTTTGCCGAAAAAAATCAAAATGTTGAGTTTTGCAAAAGCCTGTATAGAATGCTCAAAACCAGCCCTGAAGCGCATTTTGACGCCCCCCTTCCTTATTTCTGTGAGGAGATGAGGCTCACTCCTGGGTGCCCACGATGTCGTCGATGGTGGCCACAGTGTGGCCGTCGCGGTGGCGGAACAGGTTCAGAATGTCGCGCACGGTCTTCTCTTCCTCCACCTGCTCGTCGATGAAGCGATCCACAAAGTTGATCGAAGCGCGGTCGTGCAGCTGGTCGGCCACATCGGCCAGTTCATTAATCTTCTCGGTCACCCACTGCTCGTGCTTGAGCGTGTATTCAAACACACCCTTGGGGTCGCAGTAGTCAGCCTCAGGAGCATCGATGGCGGTCACTACGGCTTCGCCGCCGCGGTCGAGCACGAAATTAGCCATTTCCAGTGCGTGTTGTTTCTCCTCGTTGGAATGCTTGAACATCCACTCGGCAAAGCCTTTCCAACCTTCCTTGCGAAACCAGAAAGCCATTTGCAGATACAGGTTCGACGAATAAAGTTCAGCAGTGATTTGCGCATTGAATGCGTCTTGCATTTTCTTTGAGATATTCATAATATTTCGATTTATAATTGATTAGGCATCTCACAGCTGTGCCATGAGGTGATTCGTGATGCAAATATACACAATTTCCCGTAGTCCCGGCACATCCGCCCGCATCTTTTTTCACTTCTTTCAGTTACATGCGTTCCAGGCGTGGACGCACCGGGTCGGTGAGGCGGTAGATGTGGTCATATTCCACATTCACCACCCCCTTCACGGTGCGGAAGTATTGCATCGTTTCCTCCAGCGTTTTATCGTCGGGCTTCTTGATGGCCATGCCCGGCATCATGTTGTAGTCATACACAATGTGAGCGCCACACTGCCGGATGGCTTTCAGTAGCGGTTCCTTCCCCACTTCGGGGTCATACAGCACCAGCAGCACCGAGGCCGAGTGCTCTTGCATCGAGCCATGCTCCACCATGGACACAGGTGCTGCCTCTTGCCGCGCACGGCACGCAGTCAGCAGCAACAGCATCACCTGCACAGCCACGATGAGCGGAATGCCATAGCGGAACTTGACGTGCCTCGTCTTGTGGTGCCACACCAGCATGCCTGCCCATGCGCCCACGCCGCCGCCCAGCACTGCCACCGCAAGGAGCACCGTCTCCCGGATGCGCCAGCGACCATGCCGAGCCTTCCACTTGTCGATGCCATAGGCCACAAAGGCCACCACATTCATCACTACAAGGTACATCACCACGATGTGCCATCCTATCGACTCATTCATGCCACAAAATTACACTTTTTTGTCGAAAGCACAGCACTGTGGGGCACACCATTTTAGGGCATAGTCGCAAATGAGGCGGGCGTGACGGGTTGAAATATACAAAAGGCATTTGTAGAGGATGTTGCAAAACTCTAGAATGATGAGATTTTCGTAATCTTCAAATTCAGCTTTACAACGCACGATGATACGCTCCCCGGTTTCCTCCACATTGTGCGCCCACAGCTCATAGCCCACAGCTTACTGCCCTAGGATCATGTTGATAATGGCGTTCACGTCGGCCACATCCACTTTTCCATCACCATTCACATCGGCATAGTTAGGATAATCCTCTGTGGTCTTGGTCTTGAGGATGATGTTGATCACAGCGTTCACGTCGCTCACATCCACCTTGTTATCACCATCCACGTCGCCAGGAGTCACCGGGTTGTCATTGGGCAGGTCGGCGGTGACATTGAAGAACTCATCCCACACAGGCGCGGCTTGATAGGTGCCCTTGCAACCTATGGGCACGTGCAGGGCGCAAGCCGTCTTGTCGACACCGCTGAAGGCGGTGGCATCGGCACAAACAGGCGGCGTGGGGTTGAGGGCGTTGATGAGCGCAAGGCTGGAGCATCCATAAAATTCGTTGGCACTGAGCTTATTCACCATCTTCCCAAGGGTGAGCTGCGTCATGGTTGCCTCATAGAAGGCGGTGTTTTTGCGGTAATCATGCGGGGTGGGGGTGATGTTGCGCCCCACGTAGACATTATCGAGCGCTGTCATGTGGCTTGCCAGCGAGCTGCCGTAGAACCCGTCTCCCGAGCCGAAGAGCTTCAGCGGTCGGTCGGTGTCGGCGATGGTGAGCGACTGCACGCCCGTCATGCCTGCAAAGGCGCACATGTGCACGCTGTCGAGGCTCGCGGGCAGGGTGAGCGAGGTCACCCGCTTGCAGCCGTTGAAAGCGTAGTCGTAGATGTATCTCACACCCGCACCCAGATTCAGGGTGGTCATGGCCGAGTCGCCCGAGAAGGCCTTTGAACTGATGGTAGTCACACGGTCGGGGATGGTGATGGCACGCAGGCTGGTGTTGCCGAAGAACGCTTTTTCGCCTATGCTGGACAGATTGCTGCCGAGCTGCACCTGCTCCAGCTGTTGGCAGCCATAGAAGTCGTTGGCACCTATGGCCGTCACGTGGTCGCCTACAGTAAGCCGCTTCAGGTGTGCCTCATAGAAGGCGGTGTTTTTGCGGTAATCATGCGGGGTGGGGGTGATGTTGCGCCCCACGTAGGCATTATCGAGCGCTGTCATGTGGCTTGCCAGCGAGCTGCCGTAGAACCCGTCTCCCGAGCCGAAGAGCTTCAGCGGCCGGTCGGTGTCGGCGATGGTGAGCGACTGCACGCCCGTCATGCCCACAAATGCCCGCACATGCACGCTGTCGAGGCTCGCCGGCAGCGTGAGCGAGGGAATCTGCTTGACGTCGTAGAACGCATAATCGCCGATATAACGCACGCCCTCGCCTATGCTCAGCGTCGTAATCAAGCTGTCGCTGGAAAAGGCGTAGTCGCCGATGCGGGCCACGGCCGACATCGTCACGCTCGTCAGCTTGGGACATTTTTCAAACGCATTGGCACCAATCGATGCCACTCCGGCATTAAACGTGACGTTGGTGAGGTTTGGGAACTCCTTGAACATGCTGGGGTTCACCTCGGTGCCCTCGCCGCCCACGGTAAGGTTGACAAGGGTCTGCTGCAACGTGCTGCCACTGGTGGTGCCGTAGGAGTTTCCGGCGAAGGTTCGGCCCAGATGCAGGGTGTGCAGCGGCAGATTGGCGATTATCATGCGTCCGTTGGAATAGGCGCCGTCGATGGTGAGCGGCTCATTGCTGTCCTCAAAGGTGAGTGTGCGGATGGCCGACGATGTGCCCAAGCCGTTGAAGACATCGTAGGAAATCGACTTCACCGAGGCTGGAATGGTCAAGCTCTGGACAGCGGTGGCGTTATACAGGGCTCTTGTGCCGAGAAATTCCAGCTCATTGTTAAGGTAAATGTTTTTGATGGTGTTCGCATCATCGCCAAGCAGCTGTCCGGAGACACCCACCACATGGTAGGCCACTCCTTCGACAATAATATATGTCGGCACAAGCACGAAGTCGCGCTCGCCCGACGCGTTCGACGGGTAGATGCTTCGCAGTGCGGCGATTTGCAGCAGCGGGCAATACTGGTAATGGTAATACGCGCCGGTTTCATTGGTAATGGTGGTGTTGTCATCGGCTAAATAAAAGTCTTCGACAACCACATCGCCGTAAAGTGGCCAGTTGGTCACGTAGGCCTTCGCTGCCACTGCGACCATCATACAGATGACTGTGAGTAAATACTTTTGTTTCATAACATAATAGAATACTGAGTGGATAAAAAATGGTCTATTAATAAATAGAACTCACCGTTATTGTTGTCAGCAAAGATACGAAAAGCATGCAAGAGGCCAAGTGTGAGTCAAGGGCCTTTTGACGAAACACGCACTGTGCGTGACGAAAGGAGCACTTGGAGTGACGAAAGAAAAAAATTGCACAAGAAGATGCGTAAAGTGCTGAACTGATTGAAGAAAATGCGTATATTTGCAACCGATGAACAAGAGATTACTTTTCGTTACGGTACTGCTTTGTATTGCTTCACTCTGCAGTCATGCCCAGGATGAGCTGCCCTCGCACAACCTGAGCTTTCGCCGCTTCACCACACTCGATGGCCTGTCGCAGATGCAGACGGAGACAGTGTGGCAGGACTCGCACGGATATATCTACATAGGCACGCTGTCGGGGTTTGCGCGTTACGACGGCCTCACGCTAACTCCATTTCTGCGTGGCCAGCGAGAGAATATTGTTAGCTTTCAAGAGGTTGGCGGGCAGGTGCGTGCCCTGGGCTTTGTGCGCCAGTGGAGCATCAACAAGGGCGACGTGACAAAAGCGCCGATTGACCCCGAAGGCAATTTCCTGCTAAACAATTTCAACTCCGCCGACCTGCCCCCTGGCTATGTGCTGCTTGAGGACAAGCAGGAGCAGAACCGCCGGTTGTGTCGGGCGTCAGCGGCGGGGATGAAGCGCGTGATGACCTCACCATTGATGGACGAGATGACACCCGACCGCAAGATGTATCTTGACTCGACACTGATCTTTGTGCCTACGCCACAGGGTGTTTACCGCCTGCAAGAGGGACAGATGCCTGTGAAGCTAACCGATAAGGCCGACGTGTTCTCGTTCATCCGCACTGCCGATGGGCTAATGGCTCTTGCCGCCGACGGCCTCTACCGCGTGAGACGCAACCATCTATCGCCGATGAAACGGCACCACTTCGATGCCACCGACTACGGCCTGTTTGTGCGACAAAATCGGCAGGGACAACTCATCATCGCCGAATCGCACACCATTTGGCTTTACGACCATGGCCAGTTTCGGCAACTTGCCACGGGGTTCAACATGATCAAGGGCATCTTCATCGACAAGTGGAACCGCCTGTGGGCCGCAACCTACCAGGGTGCTTACTGCTTTTTCCACTGCAATTTTGTAAACCACCGGCTCACCGACCATAACGACATTGTGAGGGCAATGGCCTACGGTGGCGGACAGATGACGATGGGCACACTCAATGGCAAGGTGATTGCCGACGGACGACTACTGGCCGAGGATGCCGACAACTTTTTCGCACCAAGCGCGACCGTCATCGACGGCAAGGTGTATATGGCGGGCAATGGCGACGTGGTCGCCGTGACTGGCAACAGCGTGAATTGGTTACAGCTGCCCCACGATAAATATCAGTTCGTGAGCCGCTACCGAGACCGGCTCATCATTGGCACGCGAGGCAGTGTGCTGGCGTACAATACCGGCACGGGGCATATCGACACACTGACCACCGAAACCATGCGCCCGTGGTGTGCCGCCGATGATGGTCAAGGACGGCTATGGGTGGGCTGCACGCCGGGGCTGTACCGACTGACCGGCATTGACGAAGGAAAGGTGAACATAGAGCAGGTAAAGAGCACACCCACCACTCTCGTTATCACCACGATGGCCACCGACGGCCGGGGACACATCTGTTTTGCCCTGGGCGACTCGCTGTTTGCTGTGTATAACAATCAGTTGCGCGCCATGACCGAAACCCTGCCCACGCTCAGGGGACACGAGATTCGGTCGGTTCACGTTTCGCCACGGGGCTTTCTGGTGGTGGCAGCCATCGACGGGCTGATGGTGGCGCGCATCGACGACAGCTGCCGGGCATTCCACATACATTGGTTTGACGCTCAGAACGGCTTTACCATGATTGAGCCGCTAATGGCCACAATGGCCGAAGATGAAGACGGCACGGTGTGGGTAGCCGGGCTGGAAGAGATGACGTCGTTCCGTCCCGACCTGCTGTTGAAGGACAATCAGGAATCTACCATCGTGGTGGCCCCACGCCCGTGGTGGAAGCAGTGGTGGGTGTGGCTCTGTGGGGTGGCACTCCTGGCTCTTGCCGTGTGGTGGGTGGCACGCCGACATGAACAGCGTCAAGCCCGCAAAATGATGAAACAACTGGAGGATGAAAAGGTGAAGAAAGAGTTGCAACTCAGCACTGTGCGCCTGAAGGCCATTCCACATTTCCACTCCAACGTGCTGGCCAGCATAGAGTATTTCGTGTCGAGCCATTCCACCGACGAGGCCACACACTACATGAAGCTCTACTCCGACTTTACCAACCAAACCCTCTCGGACATCGACCGCCCGTCGCGCCCTGTCGGTGACGAAGTGGATTATGTCCGCACCTATCTCGAACTGGAGCAGCTGCGCTACGGCGAGCGCCTGCAATACACGATCAGCATATCTCCCGACGTTGACCAAAAGGTGATGCTGCCCACGATGCTGCTGCACACCTACTGTCAAAACGCCGTGAAGCACGGCATTGCCAACAAGACGGGCGTGGGGCATGTGACGGTCACCATAGGCCGTGAGAGGCGCGACGGCGTGGATGGCGTGCTGGTGAGTGTGAGCGACGACGGCGTGGGACGCATCGAAGCGGCTCATGCTTCTGGCCCATCGACCAAGCAGGGACTGAAGATACTCAGCCAGCAGATAGACCTCTACAATCGCACCAACAAGCATCACATACAGCAACATGTGACCGACATCACCGACGGTCAGGGACACCCTGCGGGCACTTGCTTCGAAACGTGGGTGCCTGTGAATTTTAAGTATTAATTTAAAATGTTGAATGATAATATGAAAACGCTGAAGGCTATTGTAGTGGAAGATGAGCGGTTGCCACGACTGTCACTGCTGGCCAAGCTGGAAGACTTCCGTCACACTGTGGAGGTGGTAGATGCCTGCGACAACTACGACAGTGCTCGCATGAGCATCCTGCGCCACCGCCCCGATCTGCTCTTCCTGGACATTCAATTACAAGGACGTGACTCCATTGGACTGCTCGACGAACTGAAAGAGACCATATCGCTGCCCCACGTTATCTTCACTACGGCCTACAGCGACCGTAAATACCTGATGAGTGCCATCAAGCTATCGGCCGTAGATTATCTGCTCAAACCTATTGACAAGGGCGAACTGGCTCATGCCATAGCCAAGGCCGCCGACAGAGCCACGGTCAATGCACCCGCTGCGCCATCCCTGCCTGAGAAGCTGAGTTTCAAGTCGGTGAACGGCAAGATATTCATTGCCGCCGACGACATCGCCTACATCAAAGCCGATGGCAACTATGCCTGTATCAACACTTTCCACGATCAGAGCTTGATTCTGGAAAACTTGCTGTCGCTGGAGCAGAGGCTACCAGCGGCGACATTCATCAGAGTAGATCGCAGCACCATTGTCAATCGCACTAAGGTGTTCCGGCTGAACCACAAGCAGCTCGTCTGCATCCTGCTGTCGGAGGGCGGACGCGAATTGCGGCTGCAACTCAGCAAGAGCGCAGTGGAGAAACTGATGGCCACAGTGGGATAATTTCCCCGGTAAACAGGCATTTGAGAAACAGTCACTAAAAAAGTCGCCGAATGGTGATAGCCGACATCTGGTGTGGACACATCGATATAGACAACCCGCTGAAAGCAAGTCTCCCGACTTGCTTTTAATATGGAAAAACTCAAACAAGTTTGGTTTTTCTTTTGCATTTTCGCTCGCTTATTTGTACCTTTGTGGGCCGACAACACCGACATGAATTTTTTAATTTCTACCATTGTAGATAGTATGAGACACGTTATCGCCACATCAGTACTCATCGCCTTGATGCTGTGCTCCTGCCAGACTCGCAAGAGCGATTCCGCAACCCAAACCCAAATAACGGCCGAAATGGCCTATAAGGGCGTGAACAATTATTGCCATCGCACGTATGACTGGAGCCCGGCCGAAAGCAACCCCGACATCATGCGCGTGGAGATGGGCGACGAATCGGCCGCTGAATACCAAGTGGTGTTCCGCAGCTATACCGGTGCCCTGGTCTATTTCCATGTGAACAAGGCCGATGGCACCACTAGGATGGTGGAGCACGTTCCCGCGCTCGACGTGGAGCAGGAGGCGGGAACCATCAATCTGCTTGATTATCTTGGAGAGCAGTGATCATTGATAGAATCTTCATTAACACTGAATATATTATGATAAAAGATTTCAATTTCTATACGCCTACACGGGTCGTGTTCGGCCGTGAGGCAGAGAGCAAAATCGGCGCGCTGGTGGTGGCTGCCGGCGGTAAAAAAGTACTCATTCACTATGGTGGCGGCTCGGCCAGGCGGTCGGGACTGCTCGATGTGGTGCGGCGACAACTGCAAGAGGCCGGCGTGGCCTGGTGTGAACTGGGCGGCGTGGTGCCCAATCCGCTCCTATCGCGCGTGCGCGAGGGCATCGACCTGTGTCGCCGCGAGGGCGTTGATTTCATTCTGGCCGTGGGCGGCGGCAGCGTCATCGACTCATCGAAGGCCATAGGCTACGGCGTGCCCTACCACGGCGACGTGTGGGACTTCTGGGACGGGAAAGCCGTTCCGGCGCAGTGCCTGCCCATAGGTGCGGTGCTCACCATCCCGGCCGCAGGCTCGGAGATGTCGTCGAGTTGCGTGATTACCAACGACGACGGACTGCTCAAGCGCGGTGTGAACAGCGACCTGTGCCGCTGCCGCTTTGCCGTGATGAATCCGGAGCGCACCTTCACACTGCCCCCCTACCAGACGGCAGCCGGAGCCACCGACATCATGATGCACACCATGGAGCGTTACTTCACCAAATATGAAGACATGAACCTTACCGACGCCATCAGCGAAGCGCTGCTGCGCACGGTAAGAGACTCGGCACTGGTGGTGATGCAGCACCCCGAAGACTATCGCCATCGCGCACAGATCATGTGGGCCAGTTCGCTAGCACACAACGATCTGACGGAATGTGGCTGCGAAAAAGACTTCGCCACCCACAAACTGGAACATGAATTGAGTGCCCTCTTCGGTGTCACTCATGGTGCCGGGCTGGCAGCTTTGTGGCCATCCTGGGCTCGTTATGTCAAAAAGAAACACTTGAGCCGGTTTGTGCAGTTTGCCGTTAACGTGATGGGCATTACAAACGACTTTGCCCATCCCGACGAAACAGCCGAGCGCGGCATCTGCGCCATCGAGCAATTCTACCGCAAGATAGGCATGCCCACCAGCATCCACGAGCTCCTGGGCCGAGACATCACCGATGAGGAAATTGATGTACTCGTTGATAAGTGCTCGAGAGGCGGCTCCATCAAGATTGGAGCCATGGAGTTGCTTGACGCACAAGCCATGCGCTCCATTTACAAGATGGCTCGATAAACTCATCGCAGCCGTGGAAGTCGTCAACCTTCTGCAATTTAGCCACCGCAACCAGTTGCAAGAGTGGTTACAACAAAATCACACCTCCCAACGCGAATGTTGGGTGGTGGTTTTCGTCAAGCATCGGCCCGAATGGCCGGCACTGCCCTATGTCGATACGGTGGAAGAGGCCCTGTGCTTTGGTTGGATAGACTCCACCAAGAAGAAATTGCCCGACGGCCGACTGGCGCAACGTCTCTCGCCCCGACGGCCGGGTAGCCACTGGACCGAACTCAACCGCCTGCGCTGCCTCGACCTGCAGCGTCGCGCACTCATGACCCCTGCCGGCCTCGCGGCTTTGGAGCCTTGACCTGTGGCCACTTTGCGTTATGGCTAATCGTCTTGGTATGGGCCCTTCTAGTGGCGATAGGTGAAGCTGGAGCCGCCCACAAATTCACGCATGATGCTTGTGGGTGGTATTTCCTTGTCATCAACGGGAATAAAAAAGTGGATGAACTTGAGCAGACGGTGCGCCTCGGAATATTCGGGGCAGTTTTTGGGTACCGATGCCAAAATCACCTCGGCATGCGTGCGCAACACGGCAAACTCAATGTTAAGCGCCGAATTGAACATCACGTCGGCCGTCTCCTGGAAGGGCTGAATCCACTTCTCCTCGGCCTCGCACACATTGCGCCAGTGACTGATGGTCTCCCGTGCACTAAAGGCCCCCTTGTTGTAATCGCGGATGATGCGACGCAGCAAGCGGTTGTCGCTGGTGGGCACCCAGTTATGGTCATCAAGTGAAATGCTGGTGAGTGCCGACACATAAATCTTGAACTTGACACTGTCGGGCAAGCGATCGGTGAGTATGGGGTTCAGAGCGTGAATACCCTCGATGATGAGCACACTGTCGCTCTTGAGCTTGAGTTTCTTCCCATTATATTCGCGCATGCCGGTAGTGAAGTTGTACTCGGGCACCTCCACTCGTTCGCCCTGCATGAGTCGCATGAGGTGATCCTCGAGCAATTCACAATCCACCGCCTTGATGTTATCGAAGTCATATTGCCCATTGGGCAGCAACGGGGTGTCTACACGATTCACAAAGTAGTCATCGGTCGAGAACGACACAGGGCGCAAGCCGCAGGCAAGCAACTGGATGGACAGGCGCTTGCAGAACGTGGTCTTGCCGGAACTCGACGGACCGGTGATGAGCACCACGCGGATAGGATCTTGCTCGGCTCGGAAACGGCGGTCAATCTCTTCGGCTATCTGAACAATTTTCTTCTCTTGCAATGCCTCACTCACCTGGATGAGCTGCGAGGCACGACCCTTGAGAATGGCCTTGTTCACGTCGCCGGCGTTTGACAGACGCATAATCACGTCCCAGCGCACTTTTTCGGCAAACATCTCAAACGATAGCGGCATGTCCATCTTGGGAGCCAGCCGACTAGGATCGTGCTGGTCGGGCACACGCAGTAACAAGCCTTCGTGGAAATGCTCCACATCCCACACCTTGAGATACCCGGCCGAAGGCACCAGCGGACCATAATAGTAATCCACGGTGTCGCCCAGTGTATAATAGTCGCTGTAAATCTGTCCACTGGTTTCCAGCAGTTTCACCTTGTCGGCGAAACCACGTTCGGCAAACACGCGCACGGCTTCCTCGGTCGTGGCCTCGTGGCGGCGGAATGGCATGTCCATGTCTACAATTTCCTTCATTCGCTCGCGAATACGGTTCACGTCCTCATCGGTGAGCGCTTCGCCACCACGCTTCTTGAAGTTGCAGTAATATCCTAGCGACAGCGGATGCTCAATAAATAGTTTGCTACCGGGAAACAGGTCGCTCGTGGCCTTATACAGCACAAAACACAGCGACCGCACATACACGCGGTGCCCCGAGCCCCAACGGGCATCAAGAAACTCCACGTCGCGGTTCTGATACAAACGGAACTTGAGTCCTTGTGAGGCATTGTTCACTTTGGCCGAAACCACAGGATATGGCAACTGAAGTTCATCGGCAAATTCTTGATACACATCCAGCAATGAGGTCCCCTCGGGAAAACTCCTGGTGATGTTATTGTTTTTACAGCGAATTTGGAGCATGAGCGGTGATGTATTTAGTGATTAATGTGGCTGACGAAATGGATTTTGAGGACGATATATCCCACAGATTTTGCAAAGTTACTAAAAATTTGATGAAGTGAGCACAAAAGAAGTGAACTTCTATTGTCGAGCGTGAAAATTTTTGGCATTACTGAGTAAATTCAACTATGGCCGCCACGGTCTCGCCGATGGCCAGTGCCACCACGACGACATCCGGTTCGGGCCGATAGACGGTGGGCACAAGCACATCGCCACATCGAGCCGCAGCGCGATATTCCACACGCAGACCCGTTACCAGAAAATCGGCCGGGAGCAACTCCATGGCCACTCTCACATAATTGGCGTTATTCATGTGGCGGTTATAGTCTATGTCGGCACGCATCACCGTCACGGCGGGCATCGCATCACCATCGGCCCGGCCCAGAATGATGCGGCGGTCACGGTAATCCATTTCCAGGCGTGGTTCCAGGGTGAGGGTGCTCATCAGCTGTTCATCGGCTCGCTTGAGGTGTCCTGTGGTCTTGTCCACAAAGGCGCCCATGCTCCATGTCTTGTAGCACGGCCGGCCCTGGGCATCATAGATAAACGTGTTGCGAAAACCAAACATCGACTTCACTTCATACACCGATGTGGTCACCGTGAGCGTTTCCTTGAAACTGGGCACACGCACCACCTGCACTTGCCGCGAAGCCAGCAACTGCGTCATGTTCTGTTCCTGAAAATAATCTCTAACGGCGGGTTCGCTGTCTATCCACATCTCAGAGCAGTCCTGCATCATCTGCAGCGCCGAATATAGTTTGAGCCGTCCATTGCTGTCGCAGGTACTCGTCGTCACTCGATAGGTTAAACTATACATCTTGTTCTATTTTGTTGTTATGTTGGCCGTGTTCTTTGCCCGGTCGTTAACCACCAGCCACACCCCGGCAAAGATGAGCGAGGCTGCCAGCAGGTGCTGCCACTGCAGCACGGCAATGCCCATGGCCAGACTGGCCACGATGGTCACAACAGGCTCAATATAATTATAGGAGCTCACTACTGTAGAGGGCAGATGACGCAAAGCATAGGTCACCAGCACAAAGCACAAGAAAGTGCAACACACCACGATGTAAACCACTTCAGCCACCGACCGCAACGTGAATGCATCGGCATCGATTCGCAGCATTTCGGGCAATGTCAATGCCAGCATAATCATAGCGCCAAAGGTGAACATCCATCGGTTGAAAGTAAACAGGCTATAGCGTTTCATCAGTGAGGTGAAGAGTGTCAAGTAGAGCGCAAACGACACCTGCGAGGCCAGCACCATCAAGTCGCCGCGAAAATCACCCGCTTTTCCACCGCTCTCGGCAGTTTGTGTCACCAGTATAGCAGCCCCCACAAAGCCCAGCAGCACGCCTGCCACCCGGTGCCATGTGAGGCGTTCACGCAATATGATGGTAGCGAAAATCAGGGCAAAAATAGGTTGCGAGGTAAGTTCTACACCGGCATTGATGGGCGAGGTCATGCTCACACCCACTATGAAACCGCCTTGCGCCCCCACCACACCCAGCACACTGGCGGCCAGTATTTTCAGCAGGTCGCCACGCGCCACACGCTCGCGAGGCACCAGTGGTGTCACCAACCAGAACAGCAACGCTCCGCCACCGATGCGCATCGTGGCCATCTGCAGTCCTGTAATGCCGTTGTTCATCGCGTCTTTGCCAAGCGGAGCCATTAGCCCGAACATCACTACCATGACCATCGCCGCCACATGGGCCCGCACATTCTCCCTCTCTATCATGAATGAAAATCCATATTTAGCGTGCAAAAGTACTGAAAAACATGAACTGCACCAAATAATTCCGTTTTGTGCAAAAAATTTATTATTTTTGCAGTGGATATAAAGCCGCAACGAATGACTTTTGCCTCACGTTATACACTTGTAAATTCTGACATAAAATGATTTCAGCCCCTAGTTTCAATCAAGTAAAATCTCTTGTGGAGTACATGAGAGCAGTTCCCTTTGATGTCAATCGCAAGGCACTCTATGACGCGCGCAGCCTATATCGTGGCTACCAGCCAGGACATGAAGAGACCTTTGCTTCATGCTACGACATGCAGGTGTATAGGCATTTCATGTCCACCGGCAAGCAGACCGCACTCGACGAGGAGTCGCTGGCACGAGCGTTGCACGACCATGGCATCAATACTGCACTAGGTGACTTTTTCACCGACCACGACCCACACTTGTGCCTGGGCATCATGGGTGGGCACGCCATGTTGCGCACCGATGCGATGTACCGACAAATATCACTGCTGAGCAAGCAGCTCACCGAGCTGGGGTTTATCATGATTAGTGGCGGCGGTCCGGGGGCCATGGAAGCCACTCACCTGGGAGCGTGGATGGCCGACCGCGAGCAGCAAGAACTGGACGACGCGTTGCAAACAATGGCCGTGGCTCCTGGTTTCAAGGATGCCGGATGGCTCGACACCGCATTCAAGGTGATGGAAAAATATCCGCAGTCCACCTATGCCAGCGTGGGCATCCCCACATGGCTCTACGGGCATGAGCCCGCCACTCCATTTGCCACACACATCGCCAAATATTTTGAGAACAGCATCAGGGAGAACAACATCCTCACGTTGCCCTATGGTGGCATCATCTACACGCCCGGCAGCGCCGGCACCATGCAGGAAATCTTTCAGGACGCAGTCCAGAACCACTACCTATCATTCGGCACTTCCAGTCCCATGGTGTTTCTTGGTTCACATTTCTGGACTCAAGAAATGCCGGTCTATCCTTTACTAAAAAGCCTCATGGAAAGCGGGAAATACAAGAACCTTCGGCTCACGCTCACCGACGATAACGGCACCATTGTGACCGAACTGCTCAAATTTCGTAATCTTTCTGAATCGTTTTGCCCTTAATCGCCAGTTCATAAGCTTGTCAAATCATTCTTAATTATCCTAAGAACAGGCATTGTGCAGCGCGACATCACCAGGCCGGGCGCAGTCGGGTATCAGTCGTGAATATCCGGTGAATATCCGGGCCAAATAATTCATCATTCATAATTAATTATTGGTGTCCGCTAAAACTTTTTTAGCGGCTGAAAAAATCAGGCTGAATCCCGTTGCCGAGGTTCAGCCTTTTTCGTTACCTTTGTTTTCGTCACAAAAACCAGGTAACTTGAACAAAGATGAACAAAGGTACAC
>JAGAYZ010000093.1 GCA_017940245.1 Muribaculaceae bacterium
ATTTCGTTTTGCTATCATTTTCACGCTCGGCGGGGGCTACTCGCCCCCTTGCCGCTTGGCGTTCCCCTCGGTGTTTTTCATAATATTATTATATGAAAACAACTTTCAGAAGCCTTTCGCACTTCTTATTGGAACTTTCAATAGGATGAAAAATAGTGATGGTTTTTGGAAATATGATGATTATTTTTGTATTTTTGCAATCGGTATGTAGTTCTTTACATTCTGTTGCGCGATAGCTCAAAACTGTATTTCCCATGTGGGAAAATAGTAAACCGATGGCTATTCAGGGCGCTCGTCGTCTACATTAATCGATTTTTACCTATGAACAAGAAACTTTTATTTTTAATTTCATTGATTGTAATAACCACTCAGTGTTTTACAACGCAAGGCCGCTCGGCCGACAACGGGCTCCGTTATGTCATAACCAGCGATAGCACAGTAAAAGTGCAAAAGCCTCAAGACGAAAGTCTCTATCCAAAGGGAAAAGTCGCCATACCCGCCACAGTGCTCATTGAGGGCAAGACCTACACAGTGACCAGTATAGCCAGCTGGGGCTTCTTTGGTTGCAACGACATTACCGAGGTGGTGATTCCCCGCACCATTACCGACATCGACATCTGGGCCTTTACCCGCTGTGAATCGCTGCAGCGCATTGAGATTCCCGAAACGGTTACTCGCATAGGTTATGCAGCTTTTGAAAACTGCAAAAGTCTCAAGAGCATCAGTTTGCCTCAGTCGATTGATGTGGTGGACGAGCGTCTGTTCCAGGAATGTGACTCACTCACCACGGTGCGATTACCGTCAACAATCAAGGCAATAAAGAGCGGAGCGTTCTCGCGCTGCAAGTCGTTGCGCTCCATCGTCTTGCCCGAGGGGGTCACCGCAATAGGCCCGTATGCCTTTGCCTACAACGATTCACTGCAGAAAATCAATTTCCCTGCTGCTCTCACAAGCATTGGTCATGATGCCTTCTCGGGGTGCGGCAGCCTAAAAACTATTTCCTTGCCCGACGGTCTCACCACGCTGGGTGCAAAAGCCTTCGAGAATTGTAATTCTATAGAGTGCGTCCACTTGCCCGGTTCGCTCACCTATATGCAGGGCAACCCCTTCGCTTCGTGCTCTTCGCTGGAAACCATCACCGTGGGGCAGGCCGACAGTGCCATGGTGGTCGTCGACGGCATCCTTTATAATCACGACATCACGCGCCTGGTCTTTGTGCCGCAAGGCCGTAGTGGGAAAATCACCTTGCCGGCTTCGGTAAAAACGGTTGCTCCCTATGCTTGTTACGAGTGCAGCAAAATCACTGAGGTGAGAATGAAAGCCGTTGAGTATATAGGTGAAGCTGCTTTCCACGGGTGTCGCGGTCTTAATGTGTTGAAACTGGGTAGTGCACTCAAGGGCATCGACAAGGCGGCGTTCTATAGCTGCACTGCTCTGACAGATGTGGTGCTGCCGACTTCGATGGAATATCTGGGCATGAACGCGTTTGAATTTTGTCCGTCGCTCAAGAGGGTGAGTCTTGACGAGAAACTCACCCAGGACGAAAAGAAGTTTAACAACCTCTCGTTCCGGTTCAATTCCAGTAATCTCATTTTTACAATACGAAAAGCCGGAGGCAAGACTGCCACAATGACCTATGATCAATTGCCCGACATGACCCGGTACTTCATCAACCGATGACGATAGTTATCAACATGCTTCTTAAAATTGAAGACAAAGGGCAAATGGAATTACAAGCGATGTGGATGGCGACTGCAAGGTGGATGTGAATACTGACGTCAACACCATCTTGTGAACCCTAGACAGATTCTTTTCCACAACCTTGTTGAAATAGGCGCGATGCACCATGCCGGCAGTGGCGGTGCATCGCGCGTGCTGTGTGTGGGCGGGGCCTGAAATTGCCTCACAGATACAATATCGTGGTGGGGTGGTGCGTTTTATCAATAAGATTTGTGCCCTCTCGGGTCTTACAAATTGTTAATTGTGAGAGTGGCGTGAATGATTGTCAACGAAAATGATTAACTTTGCAAGTTATGACACGACTGAAATATATCTTACTGATGAGTGCCCTGGTGGCGTCAATGACGACCACGGCTCAAATATCATTTACGGGTAATGACCGTGAGATTATGGAAATCATACCCGAGGCCAACACGGGTTTGAGTAAAATATATGTGCTGAATGGCGCCGATGGCGTCGGCATGAGTTATACGGCCACGACGATGAATCCGGTCACCTGGTTCACCTATGGCGAGCAAGGTGGGGCTGTTATGCAGGAAATATATGATGTGATAGATGATCGCGACAATCCCTACCTGAGTAGCATCGCTCAGGTGAAAACCGACTGTGGCTACATTATCGAGGAAGGCACAACCCGCACTTATGTGTGGGTGACCGATTACTCGAAATATCCGCTATACCTGTCTACCATAGCGGCCGATAACGATGGCGACTGCGGCACGGCCACCATTCATGTAGAGGGTAGCGGTAGCGATATTCCGTTCTACACCATCACCGGGGTGCGTCGCACACTCTCGCGTGATTTGCAACTGAAATACTATAATCTTGTGTGGAACGATACGGCGCATTACCAGCAGGAACTTGTCACCAACCTGCAAGCCGGCTACAAACCGGTTATCGTGATTCCGGCACCATTTTGCAACACCACCTTCACGCTCACTGGTGACCGTTTCATGGATTTCTGGGGAATGACACAGACCATAGAAAGCGACACCTATACGACACAAGCTGTAGAAGTCCATACTACCGCAGTGCAGGAGATGCGCGACAACAAGAACGAGAAGAAAAGTGGAGATCAGGGACTGGGAGGATCGGCTCCGTGTCATATCTTGTTCACGGCCTATAGCACAGATGCCGTGGTGCACAAAGAATGGCAGATGGCAACCGACCAAGACTTCAACAACATCCTGTTGCGCATCAACGCCGATGAGGTGGAAGAGACTTTTACCGAGGCAGGTACCAGTTACTGGCGGTTCATAGGATCTAATGCCGACGGTACTTGTGAAAGTTATAGCGAAACTTACACCGTGAACATAGGCGAAAGCGAACTGGTGTGCCCCAACGTGTTCACTCCAGGCAGCAGCGAGGGGGTGAACGACGTGTGGAAAGTGTCTTATCGCTCCATAACAGAGTTCCATTGTGTGATATTCAATCGCTGGGGCAATAAAATTATAGAACTGAACGACCCCGGTCAAGGCTGGGATGGCACCTATGGTGGCAAACTCGTGCCTGCGGGTGTGTATTATTACGTGATTAATGCGCGCGGCAGCGATGGCAAGCAATACAAGATGGATGGCGACATCAACATTATCCGTTACCGTCGCATGTCACACGGAACAGATGATTCGGGCTCAACTGTGGTGGAACCCGAAGGGTAGATAATCAAGTAACACATGAAAAAAATGAAATACATTTTGGCTGCGACGGCCATGCTGGCCGCCATGGCTGTTCAGGCGCAATTAAAACCAGAGTTTCAGTTAGGGACAACGGGCAGCAAGACGGGCAATGCGACTATGCTCACCGTGGCGAACCCCGATGTGCCAACAAGCGTGACGTTTGCCGGCAAGAAAATAGACTTTGACCGTGTGGATATGGCCGAGAAACTCGACCGTGAGCTCACGGCCATCATCTACGGTCAAACGAACATGCTGCTATGCTTTAAGCGTGCCAACCGCTACTTTGGTCCGCTGGAAAAGATACTGCGCGACCAAGGAGTGCCGGCCGATTTCCTATATCTAGCCTGCACCGAGAGCACGCTCGACCCGCTGGCCTACTCACCGGCAAAAGCTGCCGGAATTTGGCAACTTCTGGCAGAAACAGGGCGGCAATATGGCCTTGAGGTGAACGATGATGTGGATGAGCGCTACGATCCCGAGCGCAGCACTGTGGCTGCTTGTAAGTATCTGAAAGCGGCCTATGCAAAATATGGCGACTGGCCTACTGCCGCTGCAAGCTATAATGCCGGAATGGGGCGCATCTCTGGAGAACTGACAAAACAAGGCCAACGCTCATCGTTCGATTTGTGGATCAATCAAGAAACCGCCCGATACGTTTATCGCATTCTGGCTTATAAACTCATCATGGAAAACCCGCAGCAGTATGGCTACCGACTCAAACGCAAGAACTTGTATCAGCCCATACGCTATAATGTGGAGGAAGTGAATGGCTCGGTGTCGAGTTGGGTGGAATGGGCACGACAACGTGGCCTCACCTATGCGCAGTTGCGCGAGGCCAATCCCTGGATTCGTAACACGAAACTCACGAATAACAGCGGCAAGACTTATCGCGTGCGCATCCCTTATCGTGATGACCTCTCTCGCAGCCGTCGTCGCGTGGTGGTTTATAACCCCAAGTGGACGATTGATTAATTAAAAGTGAAAAGTTGATTGTTATTTTTTTAATTTAAAAAGCGATGGACGACTGCGTGAGCGTGCTGGGTGCACGCGTGCACAACCTGAAAAATATAGACGTTGACATACCTCACTACAAGCTCACGGTGATAACCGGTTTGAGCGGCAGCGGCAAGTCGTCGCTGGCTTTCGACACCATCTTTGCCGAGGGCCAACGACGGTATTTGGAGACATTCTCGGCCTATGCCCGCAATATGCTGGGTGTGCTGGAACGGCCTGCTGTGGACAAGATTTCGGGCTTGAGTCCAGTGATATCTATCGGTCAGAAAACCGTCAACAAGAATCCCCGTAGCACGGTGGGCACCACCACCGAGGTGTATGACTACTTGCGACTGCTCTATGCGCGGGTCGGAGAGGCCTATAGCTATCTTTCTGGCGAACGTATGGTGAAATATACCGTGGAAAAGATTCTGCACCTCATCCTCGACAAATATGATGGCCGTCGCATCTATCTGCTGGCCCCAATGGTGAAAAACCGTAAGGGTCACTATAAAGATTTGTTTGAAAACCTGCGCAAGAAAGGATTTATTAATGTGCGTGTGGATGGTGAGATGCGCGAAATCACCTTCGGGATGAAACTGGACCGCTATAAGAACCACAGTGTGGAGCTGGTGGTGGACCGCTTGAAAGTGTCGGTCAAGGACGAGCGTCGATTGTTGGAATCGATTGAGAACACATTTAAGCAAGGTGGTGACCAGCTCATGGTGATGGATAAGGAAACGGAAGAAATTGGGTTCTACAGCAAGTCACTGATGGATCCGCTCACCGGATTGAGCTACCTCGAACCGGCTCCTCACAACTTCTCGTTCAACTCTCCGCTGGGCGCATGTCATCGTTGCAAGGGGCTGGGTTATGTGAACCTCATCGACCGCGACAAGGTGATGCCCGACATGAGTCAATCTATCAAAGCAGGTGGAATCTTACCATTAGGAAAATATAGAAATTCTGTCATTTTCTGGCAAATTCAGGCGATTTGCGAGAAATATGGCTGTACGCTGGAAACTCCTCTTAACGAACTGCCCGATGAGGCAATCGACGACATCATGAACGGGACCGATGAGCGACTGAGCATCCGCACCGAGACCATGAGTACCAACAACTACTTCCTGATGTATGACGGCCTTCTCAAGTATATTGAGATGCAACAAGACGACACGGCCACTAGTCAAGCTCAGAAGTGGGCGGGACAATTCTATTCGCGTCAGACGTGCCCTGAATGTCACGGGCAGCGACTTAACCGCGAGGCGCTACATTACCGGCTGGCAGGCAAAAATATTGCCCAATTGGCCGCAATGGACATCGATGAACTCCTGAACTGGGTGAACGATTTGCAGAACCATGTCGCGCCGCAGCAGTGGGCTGTTGCTGCCGAGATCGTCAAGGAAATCTCCAGCCGATTGCGGTTTATGCTGGATGTGGGGTTGG
This sequence comes from Muribaculaceae bacterium, assembly GCA_017940245.1. GTDB lineage: Bacteria > Bacteroidota > Bacteroidia > Bacteroidales > Muribaculaceae > Sodaliphilus. The sequence goes on from JAGAYZ010000093.1 coordinate 5,856, forward strand.
ACTATGTGTCGTTGAATCGTTCGTCGGCTTCGTTGTCGGGAGGTGAAAGCCAGCGCATACGCCTCGCCACGCAGATTGGGTCGCAACTGGTGAATGTGCTCTACATCCTTGACGAGCCAAGCATCGGGTTGCATCAGCGCGACAATATGCGGCTAATAGAGTCGCTTAAACGGCTCCGTGATGCCGACAACACCATCATCGTGGTAGAGCATGACAAAGACATGATGCTGCAGGCCGACTACATTGTGGATATAGGTCCCAAAGCTGGTCGCAGGGGAGGTAATGTGGTTTTTGCGGGCACACCTCAACAGATGCTCAAACAGCACACCATCACTGCCGACTATCTGAACGGCACCACATGCATTCCGGTGCCCGAGGAACGCCGCACGGGCAATGGGTCGTCGATTGTGCTCAAAGGATGCCGTGGAAATAATCTGAAGGCCGTTAATGTGACTATTCCACTCGGGCTGCTGGTGTGTGTGACTGGCGTGAGTGGCAGCGGCAAGTCGTCGCTCATCAACGCCACGCTGCAGCCCATCCTGAGCCAGCGCTTTTATCGCTCGCTCACCGAGCCGTTAGCCTATGATGCCGTAGAGGGGCTGGAGAACGTGGATAAGGTGGTTACGGTAGATCAGTCGCCGTTAGGGCGCACTCCTCGCAGTAATGCTGCCACCTACACCGGTGTATTTGCCGACATACGCAAACTGTTTGTCAACCTGCCCGAAGCAAAAATTCGTGGTTATAAACCGGGGCGGTTCTCATTCAACACCAGTGGCGGACGCTGTGAAGTGTGCAAGGGCAATGGATATAAAGTGGTGGAAATGAACTTTTTACCCGATGTTTTGGTCCCTTGTGAAGAATGTCAGGGAAAGCGCTATAATCGTGAAACTCTGGAAGTTAAGTTCAAAGGTAAGTCAATCGCTGAAGTCCTCGACATGACCATCAATCAAGCCGTGGAATTTTTTGATGCCGTTCCGTCGATTCTCAATAAGATAAAGGTGTTGCAAGATGTGGGGCTGGGGTATATTAAGCTGGGACAACCGTCGAGTACATTGTCGGGTGGCGAAAGCCAGCGTGTGAAACTTGCGGCTGAGCTTTCGAAGCGCGACACCGGACGCACGGTATATATCTTGGACGAGCCCACGACAGGCCTTCATTTCGAAGATATTAAGGTGTTGCTGGGCGTATTAAATAAATTGGTCCAAAAGGGAAATACGGTCATCGTTATTGAGCATAACCTTGACGTGATTAAGTGTGCCGATTATATTATTGATATGGGACCTGAAGGCGGGCGGGGTGGAGGAGAAGTGGTGGCTTGCGGCACTCCCGAGCAGGTGGCGCGCTCCACAAAATCCATCACAGCCCGCTATCTGAAACAGGAATTATAGTATAGCATTTATAATCTTGCTGCGTTCAGGTGGACGTTTCCTCTTCAGGAAGGCAGCATCCACCTGACTTTTTCGTCGAGCTTGAAAAAAATGCCGCTACCACACCCGATTAGTATTAAAATGGCTCGTTGGGATGGATGTAAGAACCCAGAAAAGGCGAATTAATTGCTGTATTGAGGGCTAAAAAGTGCAGAAAATTTGCCAAAAAACTATTTTATTGCGATTTTTTGGCTAAGTGCAATGATTGTCCCAAAAAGCAGCTTAACATGCTGTAGGATTGATAACTAACAGTCGTTTTGTCTAAGTTTGTTTGCGTCAGAATCAAAAATCCCTTTCTGTGGGTCGAAATCAAAAAAAATGAGGTAAAGAAATGGGGTTGAACACATAGATGGTAAAAATACCACCACAATTTACGGAAAACAATTTGCGAATCAAACCATCCATTTTCATCGGTGAAGAGGGTGGTTGGATTATAAAACAGCAAATTTCGGTTTGCATTTGCTGTTAAGAATATGACGTAACAGCGACAAAACTGCAAATTTACATTCGCATTGTTTAATTTTGTGTGAAATTTATAGATTAACAATCGTTTACAAACCGTATAATCGTCAAACATTCAGTAAGATAAGGAGAAAAACTAAAGTAAAAGATTAATGAACTTGCGTTTTGTTTCACGGTGGTCGAAGAAATTTTGCTTATGGAAATATAAATTGCAGAAAACCAATTTGATATATGTATAACCATATTGTAATTGTTTAAGTGTGGGGTTGGTTTTGTGAATGGTGCGCGCTGTGGCTTATTTTCAAATTTTAATTGAAAATTGGAAGATTTTCGGAGATAAATTTGCGTATTTCAATCAACTGTTCTAAATTTGCAATTGAAAATTTTACAGATGTGAATTGTGAATTTTCAAATGTATCGTGATTCAAGGGCTATTTTTTGACCTGAAACTCACGAATGCATTTACCACAATTATTAAGTGATCATTTTTTAGATGATAAGTTCCCATAGTCATGTTTAGACTGTGGTGTGTCTCGGGTGGTTTTTTAAGTTGGAAAGACCTGAAAATTTATTGTCGAAAAATGACAAACAAAAATTGATCCTTCTCCAGCATTTGTAAGAAGGATATAAATTGAAAAAGATATGGATATTGTCACGCGACTAAAATTATTTTTAAAGCATAGCGGAATTGCCAATTCACAATTTGCCGACAACTGTGATATTCCGCGGCCCACTCTCTCGCAGCTTCTCAATGGGCGCAACAAGAAAGTGAGCGATGAGGTGATTGCCAAAATTCATCGTGCCTATCCTGCTTTGAATATCATGTGGCTCATGTTTGGTGATGGTGAAATGTTTGTTCCAAATGCGAACAATGATGCCTCTCTCCCCGAAGCTCAACTGCATGAGAATTCGATTTCTGCTACGCAGTCCACTGGCATATCGGCGGCTAAAACCATTGATTTTAGTGATGCCGATGACAATTTTCAGTCACCCCGCGTTGCTGCTAGACAGTCAATGCCTGGTCGCAACGCAATGGCCGATGCCCTGCAACGTGTGGCGCGAATGAACCAGAATGCGGCGGTTCGCCAAACCGACAGTGCTTCTGCCGACAGTCGTGTGGTGAGTATCATGGTGCTCTACAGCGACGGGCGCTTTGAGACGTTTCTGCCCCAATAGTGTTTCGTGGTATCTAGATCAAGCTGATATTGAATGGTGCGCCTTCGCTTTTGCGAGGGCGTTTTTTTTGCATGTATCAAACTTTAGTTTTACTTTTGCAAAAATTGTAGTGTGATGAAACGTGGTATTCTGGATAAGATAAAGGCGTATTTTGTGTTGGATCACAACATAGAAGATGAGCAAGCTATTATCAGGCAGGTGAGCAAGAGTGTGTCGTTTAGAGGTGCCAACCTGTGGGTTCTGATGTTTGCCATACTCATTGCGTCGGTGGGGTTGAATGTCAATTCTACGGCGGTTATCATCGGTGCTATGCTCATCTCGCCGCTCATGGGGCCTATCATCGGGATGGGACTGGCAGTAGGCATTACCGATTTGGATTTGCTTAAACGGTCGGCAAAGAACTTCGGTGTTGCCTCACTCATCAGCGTAGTAACAGCCACACTTTATTTCCTGCTCACACCGCTGGGCGAAGCGCAGTCGGAATTGCTGGCGCGCACATCGCCATCGCTCTACGACGTGCTGATTGCCTTCTGTGGTGGTGCGGCCGGTGTCATTGCCCTGTGCACGCGTGACCGGGGCACTGTGGTGCCTGGGGTGGCCATCGCCACAGCGCTCATGCCACCGTTGTGCACTGCGGGCTACGGCCTGGCCACAGGGCATTTCTTATATTTCCTGGGGGCGTTCTATTTGTTTTTTATCAATACGGTGTTTATAGCTCTGTCTACTTTCCTGGGTGTGCGCATGATGCACTTTCACCAATATGAATTTGTGTCGGTGGAGCGTGCGCGCCGCGTGCGCAATATCATTGCATCAATCGTGTTGCTCACCATGATTCCTGCGGCTATCATGACGGTGAGTATCGTTCGACAGAACTTTGTGGATAACAATGTGCGTCGCTTTTTGAGCGAGCAATTGTCGCAGTCGGGCACGCAAGTGATAGCCAGTTCCATCAATTCAGATGCCCGCCAGTTGCGGGTAGTGGCTGTTGGGCGTGAATTTTCCGACTCCATTCAAGAGCTGGCTCAAAACCGAATGAAAGACTATGGATTGAAAAACATGAGTTTGGCCATCATTCAAGGGGCGGGGTCAGATAGTCTGCTGAAAGCGGGTAGAAAATTGTCGGATTATGGCAATACGCGGCGTCGTATGGAGGAAATGACGAAGCAGGTTGTGGCACTTTCTGGCGAATTGAATGTTTACAAGCGCTATGCCGCGATGGCGGGTGATGTTACAGCCGAGGCGGCATTGTTGTTTCCACAGGTGTTGCAAGTAGACTTGACACGAGTAGAAGTGGAAGCCGATACATCTGCATCGCTACCCCATTATGTTGCGGCCATTGTCACCACCGACGCAGACCGTGGGTTGCAGCCAGCCGACCAGAAAAAACTCAGGGAGTGGCTCAAGACGCGTGTCAAAGCCGACTCCCTGTTGTTGCTATTTCCATAATGTGTGTGCTCAAGATGAGCGTCAGTCGACCTGCATAGCTCCAATCAGTGCTCGGGCGTTGGGTAGATGGTGACGCTGCAGGTATTCGGTGATGTAATCCACAATTTTTACGCTCACTTGCGGGTCGATGAAATTGGCCGTTCCCACTTGCACGGCAGTAGCACCTGCCAGCATGAATTCCACAGCATCGCGTCCATTCATGATGCCTCCAAGCCCAATGACCGGAATTTTCACGGCATGGCTCACTTGCCACACCATGCGCACTGCAATGGGGCGGATGCAGGGTCCCGACAGTCCGCCGGTAATGGTGGAGAGAATGGGACGTCGGCGTTCCACATCGATGGCCATGCCCAGGAACGTGTTGGTGAGCGACACGGCATCGGCTCCGGCTCCCTCGGCAGCACGAGCTATCTCGGTGATGTCGGTTACGTTGGGGGTGAGTTTGACAATCATGGTGCCGGGCCATGCTTTGCGCACAGCGCTCACCACGCTTTCAGCGCCCTGGCAGGTGGTACCGAAACTCATGCCGCCCTGTTTCACATTGGGGCAAGAAATGTTCACTTCGATGGCCGCAATGCAGTCCAGGCCCTGAAGGTGCTCGCACACGCCCACGTAGTCTTCGATGCTGGCTCCGCTCACGTTCACCACGATGGCGGTGTCGAGATGCTTGATGCGCGGGTAGATGTTGTTGACAAAGTAGTCAACCCCCTTGTTTTGCAGTCCCACTGCGTTGAGCATGCCGCTAGGTGTCTCGGCCATGCGTGGATAGGGGTTGCCCTGTCGAGGAGCCAGTGTGGTGCCTTTGACTACGATGCCTCCCAGGCGGTTCAAGTCGATAAAGTCGGCAAATTCTTCGCCATAGCCGAAGGTGCCCGATGCGGTCATCACGGGGTTTTGGAGCCGCAGTTTTCCTATGTTTACGCTTAAGTCCATTTCAGTTGATTGATGTTAAAGACAGGTCCTTCGGTGCAAGTGCACACATTACCATGTTCCACAGTGTCTTCCACGCAGCACAAGCAGGCTCCCACGCCGCAGGCCATGCGGTTTTCCAAGCTCACCTCGCAGTTAATGCCACGCTCTCGGGCTATGGCGGCCACCGCCTTCATCATGGGCATTGGGCCGCAGCATGCTATGTGGTCGATGTCGGCCTGTTGCAGCAAGGGATGGGTGGTGACCAGTCCGTGATGGCCCAGTGAGCCGTCTTCGGTGGCCACGCGTGTATCACCCGTTTGGCGGAACAGGTCCAGTTGCAACACATCGGTACTGGTGCGTGCTCCCAGCAGGAATTTCACGTCGATGCCACGTGTCACCAGCCGCTTGCCAAGCATCAGCAATGGAGCGATGCCCACGCCACCACCCACGAGTAGCACATGTCCTTTCACATCGAGCGAGAAGCCATGTCCCAGGGGCAGCACGATGTTGAGCACAGTGCCCTCCTCGGCATCGCACAAAGCGTTGGTGCCCGCACCGGCACGGCGAATGAGAAGCCACAATTCGCGCTGGTCGGCATAGTTGATAGAGATGGGGCGCCGCAGAAACGTGGTGCGCGAATGGGGTACCTCTACCTGCACAAACTGTCCCGGCGCCACAGGGGGCATTGTGCTGCGCACGGGCGAAAGCCGCAACAGGGCATACTGGCTGCCGTGCCGCACATTTTCTTTCACCACAAAATCCATCACTTTTTTCATCGCACTCTTTGTGTTATTTTTTTGCAAAATTACTGCAAGTTGAGCTCAGAACAAAATGAGAAACAAAGTTTTTTATTTTTTCTGCCGAAACGTAGCGCAATTTCTCCTCTTTTAGGCAACAGGGAAAAGCCAACATTACAGCAAGTAGAGCGCAGGCAAAAATTAACACTGCCGAAGCGTTCTGCAAGGGGATGGATTTGAATCATTCTAAAAACAGGTAATATTGTCGAACAGCGACAATAGACTACTGGCGTGAACACTTCGAAATAGTAGAGCCGCTAAAAGCAAGTCTCCCGACTTGTTTTTAGCGGGTTATCTTTATCTGGGAGTTCATGCAATAAGGTGGTTGCCGCAATTTGGCAATGTCTAATTCCGCTTATTATCGGCTGAGCACTATTTTGTTGCAAGATTATGGAGTTATGTTTGGTTGGTAAAGCAAGATAGTCAGAAAAATGATTTGTGAAAAAGTTCATTATCCTTTAGGCTTTCTCTTTAACCTGCGCAAAATTTTGTACTTTTGCGCAAAAAATAAATGGAGGATTTCAAATTTCAATTTGAGAAACTTGATGAAGTGGATGAAAATTTCTATCTTCGTTGATTTTTAACTGCTTTTACTTTAGAAACTTAAATATATTGTTTGCTTTGCTTGACAAGATAAAAAAACTGATTGCCTATTGTTTAGATAAGTACGCGTGGTTGCTGTCGCTCGTGCTGAGAATCAATGTTGTGCGTCTCAATAAAGAAAAATACACGCGCAAGGTGGTGCGTCGCTTCTATCGTGACAACGCAGATGATGTGTGTGCCAAGGCTCTGGAGACGTCATTGTCAGCCGTTCTCACCGACAAGCAGAAACGGCGGCAGTACAAATCGGTAAAACGAACTTTTGGCTCTATGGTATTTCTGGTGTCGTTCATCACTTGCTTCCCCGAGAGCATCTGGGGGATTGTGATTGCCTGTGCCATCGACATCGCATTCTTCCAAGCATGCCTCTATATGGCAATGCAGCGCATACTCCTGTTATATGGTACAGCCGACGACGAGCATGCCGACGAGACCAAATCGGTACAGAAGGTGGTGACCATTGAGAGTTCAGGGCTGATGCTGGGCAAGTACCCACTGCTGCAGAAGATGAAGAGCGTGGTGGGATGGCTGGGGCGGCAACTGGTGAAACGCATTGGCCCCAAGTACATGGCTAAGGCATCCAGAGCCGCCTTTATCGTATTGCGACGGCAAGGGATCAAGTGGCTCTCGATTGTCGTTGCCAAGGAGAAGGTTGACTTGGTCTTTAGCCTGATTGTCCCTGTGACCTGCGCTTTGATTGCCGGAATCGTGTCGGTGATTATTTTCATTCCCATGTGCAACAAACTGAGAAAGCACCTTGTTAATAACTCCACTCAATCGGCGGGCCAGTCACAATGATCACCTGAATCAGGTGGAACCTAATAGCCGATTGTATCTAACATTGCACACAAGTCGCGTGACATTTCAACCAATGAAATAACTCCATAATCATGCGTAATTGATACCGCATAATTATGGAGTTGTATTAAGTGAAATGTCAGAAAATCAATGAGCTGGTTTTAGTGTCGTGTAGCCAACAGTCGACAAGTGATTGAAATTCAGTACTTATTGGTTGGTTGCCTAAAAACTGCTCATGCTATGAGTTATATATATACCTGTCATCGTTCTGGCGAGAGGGTAGCAAGGCTTACCGCTTGCCACTCATTGCTTGCAGGTAATCTTCTGGCCGGCACTGTGGGCGGTCATCTCGGGAGCCTGCTGGCTCTGGAGCGTGGCCACACCGCTGGCAAAGGTGCCGGGTGTGGTCGCAAGCACATCGTAGGTGATGACGTGGGTCCCCTTGGGCAGGCGGTCGATGAACAAGTGGGTGGCATTGTCGCGGGTCTCGCGGTACATGCCGATGCCCTCCTGATAGTGGTAGCCGCTCACCTGGTCGACGGGCTCGAAGCATGAGGCGCGCTCGTCGGTGACCTGGACATACTCCATAGCCTGGTCACAGGTGATGATGAGTCGTACACGCACCTTGTCGCCCACTTTGATGTCGGCGGTGGTGGGCTGCTCGGCAGCATCGAGGGCAACAAGTTCCTTGACGATGCCGACCTCGCTGATGCTGGCTGCCTGCACCTCCTGCATGGGTTGTGTGTACTGCCAGTAGAAGCCGCCCCAGGCGGGTGTGGCGGTGCTAGCACGCTGGATGTTGAGCTGGCTGCCGGCGTGGGCATCGACATCGCGGCGGCTGTAGCCCACAAAGGCGTCGAAGCGGTCGAGCTCGACGGGCTGGCCGTCGATGGTGATGGCGGGCATCTGGCCGCGATCGATCCACTGGCTGCCGGTCGACAGCAGGGCCTGCACGGCATCGGCAGCCAGGCTTGAACCGCCCCAGTCGGTGGTGCGCTTGCTCAGTAGCATCCATTTGCGTATCTGGTCAAGCTCTTGCTGGCGCGGGTCGGCCATGTTCATGGCGCGCAGAATGACGCTGGTGGCGGCCACCTGCGACGGAGTGAACCACTGCTGGCTGCGGAACTGATCCCAGTACATGCCCGCCGCGGGCTTGGTCATGGCAAACTGTCGCAGCGACTCGGCGATGCGGGCGGCCTCGTTGTGCTTTCCTCCGCGCTCAAGGGCCATAGCATAAAATGCCTTGCTGGTGAGTGACAGGTCTAACTTGCCCCACTGCTTGGCCATCTTCTTGATGGTGTTGTTGTAGAGCTTGTGGGCATCCTTGCTCATGGGCACGTTGTCGAACAGCGAGCGCGTGTAGGCATAGGTAGAGAAGATCTGTTTCTTGTTCTCTTTCTTCTTCGACTCGGCTACGGTCGCCTTGTCATAGTAGTCAAGTGCGTGTTGCATCATCTGGTCCAGGCGCTCGTCGGCTGGTTGGTAGCTCAGTTGGCGCAGATTGCCCATGAGTTCGAGCACGGTGCCGGTGGTCCAGCGCGAGGATTTGCAACCGGGATAGACATACCAGGTGAAGCCGCCGTCGGGTTGCTGCAAGGCGGCCAGAGCGGTGACCAGGCGGTCGTGCTCGGCGCGTGCTTTGTCGGCATCGAAGTATAGGGCCAGCTGCTGCATTTGCAGGGTTTGGCGTTCGCTGGTGCGCAGCCATGGCGATGCCGCCAGTGTGCCAATCTTGAGGTCGCTGTTGCGGTCAAGGGCCGAGACGAGCATCGAGTCGCGGGCATTCTCCTGCCAGTAGCGGAAAGCCTCGGCGATGATGGGCTGACTGCGGGCCACGCCGCGTGCCACGTTGAGTGCATACAGGCTGTGGGCAATCGAGGTGGCGACGTGGGTGTTGTCGCTGAAGATGCTGGGCAGGGCCGTCACGCACTGCCACACGGGATTGTCGCTATACTCGATTGTCACGCGGGCGTCTGCGGGTATGTTGGGCATGGTAAAGGTGTACTGGCTCTGGCCGGCGTCGATAAAGAACGGGTTGGTCTCGATGATAGGCGAGATGGCGCTGAGCACGGGCAGCATCACTTGCTCACCATCGCCGAAGTCGTCGCCCACAGCACGCACGCGGAAGCCTACGTAGGGTACCGTGTCGGGCACAGTCCACGACATCATCAGCGGCTTGGTCTGCATCGACTCGATGCTCTCATTGAACGATTGCTGGGCATACACCACGTTGGTGCGTGGGTCGAACACCTCAATTAATGCCTGTGTCTGGATGGTGTGGTCGCTAGCATTCTGTAAGTTGGCCGCCAGGCGGGTAACATCGCCTTGGCGCACAAAGCGTGGCAAGCTCGAGCGGACCATGATGGGCTTCTGCGTGAGCACCTCGGCACGGAAGATGTCGCTGGCCAAACCAGTAGTGTAGCCGATGGCTTGAACTAGCCAGGTGGTGTTGAAGTTGGGCGCGTCAAATTCCAGCGTCACGTTGCCCAGCTCATCGCTGGTGAGCATGGGCTGCCACAGTGCAGTCTTCACGTCGCTCAAGCGCATCTCCACCTGCTCAAGTTTTTGCTGGTCGACAGCAGGTTGTTTGGCAGTCTCCTCCTCGCTGGTGTTGTCCGGGTCGACACTGCCGGCTGCGGTATCGGTCGGCATGAGGGAGCGACCGACCGAAGCATTCAGTTCCGACCTCAACAACATGTACTCCATAAATGGGTTGTCGCAGCCCTGCCAGAACTTGCGGCCGTAGGTGTAGAGCGTAGGCGAGTTGTAGCGCATGGCCTCGGTGTCGAGCGACTCGCCCTGCCATTTATTGCTCAGCGACAGGCTGCCAGCCGTCAGGCTGCGGTTGGTGGCCACGCTGTTGAAACTGTAGTAGCCGGGCGAGAATGACCACGTGTTGTCGCTCAGCGAGTTCAATGCCTTGTCGAACATCTCGAGTAGCACCGCACCGCGTTGAGGCTTGCCGTTCTTGTCCTTGAGCGTGAACTGCCACCGCTCGGCCTTACCGGGAATGAGTTTGTCGCGGAAGCTGGTGGCACCGACTTTGAGTGTCTGCTGGCAAGCCGGAACCACCATCGAGATATCTTTCTCGAAGTACTCGCTGTGATGGAAAGCCATGAATTTGATTTTCAACACCTCATCAACCTTTGCCGGGACGCGGAAGGTGAATTCCTGGAATCCCGCCTTGTTGCGGTTGATCCAGCCCTCGCCCAGCATACCGCTGCGTCCGGTGGCTATATAATAAATGTGTGCCTCGGGCGTGCTGGTGCCGATGGTCACATGTGCTACATTCTTGTCGTCGATCGAGTAGCCGTCAGTCGGGATCCACAATGCCTGGTTGGGTTGGGGAGCTGTGTCATCGGTCTTGCGATAGAGATCGATGAAGGCATAGGTGTAGCAATCTACGTCATCGGCGAGCATCACACGCAGGCGGTAGTGTCCCGAGGGGAGGTTTGTAAGGTCGAGCACTGGATTGTCGCTGGCGAGCGTGCCATGGATGGTGTCAATCTTTTCGCCAGTTAATTGGTAGGTGAGTTGCATTGGTTGACCGATGGTGTCGGTAGAGTAAACTGTGAGTGGAAGCCGCATGGGGGCAATGTTGTTGTGGTCAATTATTTTCGGCTCGAGATTGATTTCACGCTTGCGTCCGATATGGAAGCCGGCGGTGGCCTGCTGGCTCTCGCCGGTGGCATCGGTCACCTGGACATGAACTATATAGTTGTAGTAGCACGGACGTAAGTAGCTGCCATTCAACTCAATGAACAGGATGTTGGGCATCGTCACCTGGAAATGTCCCTGGCTGTCGGTGCTGACAATGGTATCGGCCACGGCATTGTCGAGTTCCATCGGCCGGCTATAGTGCCACCACCGCCAGTTCCAAATGCGGCGGGTGAGTTTGAGCTTGACCTCGGCGTCGGCCACGGGCATGCCACTGTAGGTCTTTGCCAATCCCGACACGGTGATGGGTTGCCCGGGTTGGAAGGCCAACTCGTCTTTCGGAAACTCGACATAGAATGTGGGGGTCTTGTATTCGCTCACTTCAAAGTCTGCCGATCCCACAGAGCCGTTGTCCTCATGTCGCAGGGCAATACTGTAGGTACCCAACAGGTGGCCTTCGGGGATGACGTAGGAACCCTCGACTCGACCAAAGTCGTCGGTAGTGGCCTTCTGCTCGTCGACAACTCGACGGTTGGCGTCATAGATGACGATTTTCACCTCCTCACCAGCCAGGACATTGCGGCTGTCATAACCATGCTGATAGAGAATACCGGCCCACTTAACGCTCTCGCCGGGGCGGTAGATGCCCAGGTCGGTGTACACGTTGGCCGTGGTAGCTGTGCGTCCTTTAGATGAGTTGGGACGAAAATTGGTTGATGGCCCATACTGGTCATCGCCACGGTTGACGGTGTAACTCAGATGTGACCCCCTGAGGTTATCGGGCAGGTCAACCGAGCCGTCGTGGGCGGTCTTGACGCTCCAGTCTTTCCCGGCAATCGACACTGTGGCACCCTCAACGGGCTGGCCTGTTGCGTCGTCGACAACATAGATGCGGTTGAGTCGAGCCACCTGCTCGCCTTGCTTGATGAGTCGTCGGGGCTCGGCCTCGCTCACGTTGAATGATGCCAGGTCGTAGATGTCGAGGGTCTTTCCTTTGACAATCTTTTCGGGGACAACGTCTTTTCCTTTGTTCTTATAGATAGGAATGATGGTGTAGCGCCCGTAGGGAAGGGCGGCAAAGGTTACTTCGCCATTTCCCTCAAACGGCACAGTGCCGTCGACATGCAGCTGTTGCTCTGAAACCAATTTCAGGTCTTTGATGGTGAGGATTTTGTTCTTCCACGCATCGGTGTTGATGTCATCGGGCAGACGATAGAGGCCGATGGTCACGTCGTTGACGTTACGCACATTCACCTTTACCTTAACCTGGGTTTTGTCGGCATGTGCCGAGGCTTTACTATTGAGGTGTCCGTCAAAGTCTACTGTAGCCCACTTGCGCTCGATGTAGATGATGCTGTTGCGGATTTCGTTGGCGTAGATCGACTTGGGGAACCGCTTGACATACTGCTGGAAGGTGGCATAGTGCTTGTCGCCGCTCAGGAAACTCAGGGGCAAACCGCCTTCGGGCACATCGGCAAACTCCTCGTAGACGGCTTGATATTCTTTCTGGTAGGAACTCCAGTTGCCCAGTGGAGCGCACTTGGCAAACACAGTGGCCATGGCATTCTCGGGCATGGCCGTCATCAGGTCGGTCTGAATCTTTTTCTCCAACTCGTGGCTCACCAGGTATTGGCCCTGATAGTTGAGGAAATGGTAGAGAGTGGGCACATACTTGGCTCCCAGGTCATTGTACTTGATGATGTCGTCATAGTTCTTGACCGACAGTTGCAACAATGCATCGCGGTCGCGCAACGAAAGGCCGACCAGCGAGTCGATGGTGTGTTCAAACTGTTCAGAGTCCCATAGCGCATACTTGTCCTTGATCACAACATTTTGTGCCATACGACTGGGGTTGCGACGGTTGGCTGGTGTGAATTTGTTGGTGTAGTCGTGCATCACTCGCGCCTCCAGGTGGTAAAGCAGCGCGCGGATGTCGGGGCGCGGCTCCTTGCGTGCCACACGGTCGATGTCGTCAACAATCTCACTCATGTTCTCAATGGTGATGCTGCTCTTGGCCAGCGACGAGCGCACCAGGGCATCCACTAGCAGTTGGCCATTTCCCTTGCTCAGAGCCACCTTCAGGTCGGTCTCGGCTTGCTTGGTCACATCTTGAGGGAAGTTGAAGTCGGGTTTGTTGTCTCGCGCCACGACCTGCCCCCACAAGAGCATCACAGTCAGGATTGCAAATAGTTTTTTCATAATCAGTAATATTATAGTTTGAGTACACTAGAAAAAAGTGACTATCAAGATTTCACCTATCTTTTTGATAATTGTGACATCATATAGAGCATAACAACTTGTTTTGGTTTGACAAGAAGTCAATGTATATTACAAAACAGAGCAAAGTGTAAGTTACTTTTTGAACTGTTAAGAAAACAGACTATTTAATGAGGGCTCTAGTTTTATGTTTTGCAAGTTTTTGACTTGCTAATGTATTTTAAAATCGGTATAGGTCTTGCGTAATACGCAATGAATGAGTGTCTTTGAAGCGTATTATATGCTAGAATTCTTCTATACAGATGAGCAAAATTACAAAATCTCTGTCAGATATGCAAGAGTTCTTCAGCTGAAAAAGTGAGCCGAAAAAGTGAGTATCCGGTGACCACCACTTGACACCACTTGACGCAGACCTGATTGAAGACTGCTTGGGGTCAAAGAATCTGGAAGCGGGCGAACTTGAGCAGAAGAGTGCGGGGACCTGCTTCCTGAAAGTTGACCGAGATTTTGGGATCGGCTCCACTCTCGTCGATGGCGGTGACCACGCCTTGACCGAATCGTGAGTGGTGGATGAGGCAACCCTCGCTGAGCTCAGACACGGTGTGGGTGGTGAAGTCACCTGCAGCCGATGGCGCTGCTGTTGATGTCTTTTCCTGTTGTTTGCCAATAGGTGACAATCTCCTGCCGTCTTGTTGAGTGGTGCGTGGGGTGGTACTAGCCGATGTGTAGTCGGTGTTGCTGAGACGGGTGCGGCTGAGGCGGTCGAAGACATCGTCCATATCGTCGTCTTGCCAGCGCGATCGGGTAGAGCGTGAGAAGTCGCCCATCGAGCTGCTGGTGGCGGAAATTTGCAGATATTGGTCGTCGATGTCACGCAAGAATCGCGACATGGTGCACGTCATGGTCTGTCCGTTGCGGTAGCGTGATGTGGCGTAGGTGATGACGCAATTCTTCATGGCGCGCGTGATGGCCACGTAGAACAGTCGGCGCTCTTCCTCGATGCCGCTGAGCGAATCCTTGCTCATGGCCGACGGGAATAGGTCTTCTTCCAATCCCACGATAATCACATTCTTGAATTCCAGTCCCTTGGCGGCATGGACGGTCATGAGTGTGACCTTCTCGCCTTCGGGGTCCTGTGTGTCTTGGTCGGTGAGCAATGACACCTCGGCCAGAAAATCGCCCATGGATTTCTCGTCGTCGCCCAGTTCCAGTTTGCCATCCACAAAGTCTTTCACACCATTGAGTAGCTCGGTGAGATTTTCCTGCCGGCTGATGTTCTCGGGTGTTTTGTCGCCCATGAGGATAGCGAGCATCTTGGTGCGCTCGATGATGGCCTTGCCCAGAGTGAACGCATCTTGCCCTTCCTCGTTCATGCGAATGAAATCGTTGATGAGCGCCACGAATCCGGCTAGTTTTTTCTTGATGCCGCTGTTCACGTTGAGTTCATATTTTTCGGGAGCGTTGAGCACCTGCCACATGCTCACGCCGTGCAGCATGGCGCAGTGTTGCACATGCCCCATTGTGGTGTCGCCTATGCCTCGAGTGGGATAGTTGATGATGCGTCGCAGTGCCTCGTCGTCGTCGGGGTTGATGGTGAGGCGGAAGTAACTCACGGCATCCTTGATTTCCTTGCGATTATAGAACGAGAGCCCGCCATAGATGCGGTAGGGGATGGCGTTGCGCACATTGCCATGCTTGTCGCGCCGTCCGCCGTTGCTCAGTGCCTCTTCCAGCACACGGCTCTGCGCATTGGTGCGGTACAGGATGGCGAAGTCTTCGTAGCTGCAACCTTCGCGGGCCTTGATGGCGGCAATCTGGTTGGCCACGACATAGGCTTCCTCGTAGTCGCTGAAGCACTTGATTACCGGGATGGGTTCGCCCATGGCATTCTTAGAGAAAATGTGCTTGGCAATCTGTCGCTTGTTCTTCTCGATAAGCGAGTTGGCGGCATTGATGATGGTCTGTGTTGAGCGGTAATTCTGTTCCAATTTGAACGTTTGCAAATCGGGGTAGGCGTTCTTGAGCTTTAAAATATTCTCAATGTTGGCACCGCGAAATGAGTAGATGCTCTGTGCGTCGTCGCCCACCACACACAAGCGGTTGTGCTGCCTGCTCAGTTGCAGCACGATGAGATGCTGGGCAAAGTTGGTATCTTGGTACTCATCCACGAGGATGTATTGGAACATCTGCTGGTATTTTTCCAGCAGGTCGGGGCAGTCGCGCAGCAAGATGTTGGTGTAGAAGAGCAGGTCGTCGAAGTCCATGGCTCCCGCCACATGGCACCGGTTCCAGTAGGCCTTGTAGATGGCGAAAGTTTGCGGCCGGTTGGCGCGCACGTCATCGTCGCGCAGTCCCTGATGCCGCTCGTAGTCTTCGGGCGAGATGAGCGCATTCTTCATGTTGGAGATGTGCGCTTGCAGTGTGGCAGGCTTGTACACCTTGTCGTCGAGACCCATGTCGCGCACAATGAGTTTGATCAGTGAGCGGGAGTCGGTCGTGTCGTAGATAGTGAAATCGGGGCGGAATCCGATGCGCTCGGCATTGATGCGCAGCAATCGTGAAAAGATGGAGTGGAACGTCCCCATCCACAACTGCCGCGCCACCTCGGTACCCACCAGCGCTTCTATGCGTTCGCGCATTTCGCGGGCGGCCTTGTTGGTGAACGTGAGTGCCATGATGCGATAGGGGGGCAATCCGTGCTTGAGCAGGTGCACGATTTTGTAGGTGAGCACACGCGTTTTGCCCGACCCTGCGCCGGCTATCACCAGCTGAGGGCCGTCGCAGAAGAGCACAGCGGCGCGTTGTTGCTCGTTGAGTTGTTCCAAATAATTTTCCACGGTTGATACATTAAAAACAGACAAAATTAGTGAGAATTGTGCTTATAACCAAAGAAAAGTTATTCACAAGCAGGGTCACAAATAATGAGCCGTGACCGATTGGGTGCAGTGCGCCATTGCGTGGGGTGGGCCAGCGTAAATGATGCTGCCGCCATTCTCGCCCGCGCCCTTCCCGAGTTCAATCACAAAGTCGGCCGCCTTGATTACGTCGGTATTGTGCTCGATGACATAGACCGTGTTTCCCCTATCTACCATTTGCTCGAACAGGTCGATGAGTTGGTGCACATCCTTGAGATGGAGGCCATCGGTTGGCTCGTCGATGATGAAGACGCCTCGCTGGCCGCCATCGGTGGCAGGTGAGGTGTAGGTCTTGAGATAGGAGGCGATTTTCATGCGTTGCAATTCGCCGCCCGACAGGGTGCTCAGTGCTTGGTTCAGATGCAGGTATTCGAGACCTACGGCCAGCAGCGGCCGTAGTTTCTCTTCGATACTTGTACCTGCAAACATCTCACAGGCCTTGCCCACCGAGAGGTCCATGACTTGAGCGATATTCAGCCCGTCGATAGTGTACTGTAGCGCTTCGGGAGAATAGCGAAGGCCTCCACATGCCTCGCAAGTGGTCTCAATATTGTCCATGAAAGCCATCTCGGCCACTACCACGCCCTTGCCGCCACACACGGGGCATGCACCCTTACCATTGAAGGTGAAATATTGCTCTTTCATTTTGTGGGCTCGGGCAAATCGCTTGCGGATGTCGGGAGCTACATCCATATAGGTAGCGGGGGTAGAGCGTAGGCTGGCACCGATGTTTTTCTGACTGATGTAAACAAGGTCTCCTGTATAGTCGCGACGAAAGCACTCCATGAGCGAACTCTTGCCCGAGCCAGCCACTCCTGCCACAACAGCAAAGACACCAAGGGGCAGATCGATGGTGATGTGCTTGAGGTTGTGTAACGTGGCGTTGCGCAAGCTGAAGTGCTGGGTGGCCACGCGTGGCGCGACCTTATAATCACCCTTCTGGCTAAGCATCAGCCCCGTGCTGGTGCCGCTGTGCAACAGTTGATCATAGGTGCCTTGAAAGATAATTTGCCCACCGAGGTTGCCTGGTCCCGGCCCCATGTCCACGATGTGATCGGCCAGGCGAATCATTTCCTTGTGATGCTCCACCAGCAGCACGGTGTTGCCTGCATCGCGCAGTCGCGCCACAGAGTGCTTCATGGCCTCGATGTCGTGGTCGTGCAAGCCGGTGCTGGGTTCGTCCAGAATATAGAGCACGTCGGCCAGCGACGAGTTGATATACTTGGCTATTTTGCAGCGTTGTGCTTCGCCGCCCGACAGGGTGCCTACGCCACGATCCAGGCTCAAGTAGCCCAGCCCTATTTCCTCCAGTGCCGTGAGGCGGGCACCGATGGCCGTCTTGATATCTACAGCCAGTGGTGAAGTGAGCGATTGAATCCACTCGTTGAGCTTGGTGATGGACATGGCACTGACATCGGCAATGTTGAGCCCGTCGATTTTGCATGAGAGCACGCGCTTGCTCAAGCGGCTACCGCCACAGTCGGGACAAGTGCCCATGTGGAGCATGGGGTTGAGCACCGCGCTGTGCAGCAGCCCTTCTTCGCTGTTGATGATACTGCGATACATGCGCGGGATGATGCCTTCGTATTTTGCTGTTTTGGGCCAGTTGGCCGGAGGATTCTTCAGTCTGATTTGCGGACTGTTGAGGAACAAATCCAGTTCTTCGGGTGAATAGTCCTTGATTTTCTTGTCCAGGTCGAACAAGCCACTGTGTGCATAGCGAATCCAGCGCCAGCCACCCTTGCCGAAGGCGATGTAATGAATGGTGTCCTCATCGTTGAGGCTCTTGTCGAAGTCGATGAGTTTGTGAATGTCGAGTTCACGTATTTCGCCCAGGCCCGAACAACGTGGACAGCTGCCCTCGGGATGGTTGAAACTGAACGACTCGGCATAACCCACAAAGGGTTTCCCCACACGCGAGAACAGTAGTCGCAACAGGGCGGCGATGTCGGTGTAGGTCGCTACTGTGGAGCGTGAATTTTGAGCCGGTTTCTTTTGGTCAATAACGATGGCGATGGGCAGGTTCTCGATGGCATCCACATGAGGGCGCCCATATTTGGGCAGGTATTGCTGCACAAAGGTGGGGAAAGTGTCGTTCAGTTCGCGCCTCGACTTGGCAGCGATGGTGTAGAGCACCAGAGAACTCTTGCCAGAGCCCGAAACGCCAGTGAACACGGTGATTTTGTGCTTGGGAATCTTCAGTGACACATTTTTCAGGTTGTTCTCTTGGGCTCCTCTTATAATAATGTGATCTCTATTCATGTGCAGTCAATATTTTGATGCAAAATTACTGACTAATTCCCAAAAACGATGTAATTTTGCGTCAAAAATATAATGAGGATATGTTGAAATTTAGTTGTGACTATATGGAGGGCGCTCATCCCGAAATTCTAAGCCGACTGTCATCTATCAACTTCGACAAGAATGATGGTTACGGTCTGGACGAGTATTGTGAGAGTGCGCGAGAGAATTTGCGAAAACTGTGTTGTAACGACCATGCCGAAGTGCATTTTCTGGTGGGCGGCACGCAGACTAATACCGTTGTACTTGATTCTATTTTGCGGTTCAACGAAGGGGTATTGGCGGCATCTACTGGACATATTAATGTGCACGAGGCCGGTGCCATCGAGGCTGCGGGCCATAAGGTGATTCCCTTGAAGGCGAGCAATGGAAAGGTGGATATAGCCGCTATGGAAAGGCTCCTTCATCTGCTCAAGACCGAGTGTGATGTGGTGGGCTGGGAACATTATGTGGCACCTCGCGTGCTTTATATTTCATTCCCAACCGAATACGGGTCGCTCTACACTCTGGCCGATCTCAAGCAGTTGCGCTCGATTTGTGATGAATACGGACTGTATCTCTACGCCGATGGCGCACGGCTGGGCTACGGGCTTTCCTCGCCTGGATGCGATGTGACGTTGCCCGAGCTGGCTCGGTTGTGCGATGTGTTCTATCTGGGTGGCACCAAAGTGGGGGCCCTCTTCGGAGAGGCTGTGGTTGTCTCCAATCCCGAGCTAACTATACCACGTGGACTCATCAAGCAGCGCGGAGCTATGCTGGCCAAGGGCTGGTTGCTGGGCGTGCAGTTCGACACCCTATTGGCTTCAACGACGGGGCGGTTTGAAGACACATTGTATTACCGCATTGCCCGCAATGCTGTGGATAGGGCGTTGCATTTATGTGCCGAGATGGTGGCCAAAGGCTACGAGAAATATATTGATTCGCCTACTAACCAGCAATTTTTCATTGCCGATAATGCTATTCTGCCAGAGTTGAGCCAAAAAGTGGCGTTCGACTCCTTCAGTGCCTACGACGAGACGCACACCGTGATACGCTTCTGTACCAGCTGGGCTACAACTGCGGCTCAGATCGACGCTTTGCTGTCACTATTGTAACCAGCTTGTAGTGCCGAAGAAAAAGCAAAAAAACAGCCTCGCCACTTGAAGTGACCCCCAAAAGTTGGACGGGTTAAACATTAATGGCTTAGAGAAAGAGTTCGGTATTGCACCGGGCTCTTTCCTTTTAACCTGGATTTGATTCTTTTATTGTTGTAATAGTCAATATATTCATCCAAAGCCTTC
>JAGAYZ010000094.1 GCA_017940245.1 Muribaculaceae bacterium
TGACGATCAAACCATCAAACAGGTACAGTACAAAATCAACCGAAGACCAAGAAAAAAACTTGATTTCGATACACCAAAATCAAGTTTCTTCAAAAATATCAATAATTTTGACTAATTTCGCACTTGCTATTAGAATTCACGACTTGAAGCCTATAAAAGGCCCATGAAACAGCTCTCTTTAATCGTCACAAACAATTTCACACACTTTTCGCCATTGGCACTGAAAGCACAAAATCGGAAGTAATAAGATTATTTTCCGGTCACACATTTGCACATCTCAATATTTTTGCTGAACTTTGTCACACTAACAATTAAAATGCAATGAAGATGAAAACCCGATTACTGATACCTTTAATTACGTTGCTCACTTTGTTGTCGCTGGTGGCCTGCGACAACGATGGAAAATACGTTAGCCGCGGCAACTCCGTGTACTACACCTACTGGACGTTCAGTTTCGGACAGCGCTATGACTCACTGCCGGGGTCGGATGCTTCCACTTTCAAAAAAGTTGATAATTGGCTGGGCTACGATGCCCGTCAGGTCTATTTCAAAGACAGGGTGGTGCATGGAGCCGACGGGCCTTCGCTGGAAGTGGTGAAATACCCGCTCTATCGCGACAAAAACAACTTTTTCTACGAAGAAAAGGCCATGAATGTTGCCGATCCGGCAACGTTTAAGGTCATCAAGTGGATTGACGACGATTTCTGGGCTCGCGACAGCCGCTACGCCTACTTCGACACCGTCTGCATTAAAGGCGCGGACCTGGCCACCTTCAAAGTGAAGAAGTGGCACACTGCCATCGACAAGAATCACGTCTATCTGTTTGGAAAAATACTGCCTCTTGCCGACCCCGCCACCTACGAAGAAAACTGGAAAGGTCCCTACAGCCGCGACAAGTCGCACATCTGGTGTTACGGCGACCTGCTTGAAGATGTCGACTATGCCACCTTCGATGTGGATGATAATGGCGATGGCTTCGACAAATATGGCAAATTCCATTTTGAGAAACGCGTCACCGACGAAACCGTGCCCGAAGAGGCGGCAACGACCGAATAACCCACCTCAATTCACCCAATAACGCGCGCCTCCCCCTTAGGCCATCATCGTCGACAGGGGGAGGCGCGTTGTTAGTTAATCGGTTAAACAACCTGAATCAATACAGAGCCTTGTTCCAGGCAACGAACGCTGCTTTTTCGGCCGCGCAATCATCACCATCGGCAGTCACTACATCGTTAATATAGGAATACAGCATCAGCTTCACAATGCGGGCATCTTTAGGGGTGAGTTGCGCCAGCACTTGGCGAGTGTCGGCAACCACTTCATCAAGGGTGATGTTTTGCTGTTCCATGTCACCCAATATGCGGCGCACTTCTTCTTCGGTGCCTCCGGCATTTACCAGTTGCGCGGTATATGACTTCAAGAATTCGCGTTCACGCTCACTATAGTGCCCATCAACTTTGGCAAAAAAGAGGCCTGTCTTTGCCACTAATTTGATGACGTCTTCCAGAGTATTCACGTTTTCCATCACAAATTTCCTTTCTTTTATTTATTGAATTTTTTCAACACAAAGGCTGCCAACGCGCCCATTCCTATTACTTTGAGGATGCTCATCAGTCCGCCTCCAAACAATCCGCCGCCTCCCGAAGGCTGTTCCACTTCCTGATTCTGTTGTGGCATGGGAATCGTTGGGGTCTCCTGCGGATACTGCTGTTGAGGATACTGTTGTTGGGGATATTGCTGTGGATACTGCTGTTGATAAGGCTGGCCGCCCTGCGCGTAACCGCCTGTTGTGGTGGTACGCCGCCCGGTGCCGATGCCCATCTGGCGCTCCAAGTCCTCAATGCTGATGTCGCCCGACGGCGATGTGTTGTCCCCTTGTGGGTTCATGCGACGCTGGATTTCTTCCATGGTGCTACCGGTGGTAGACCGACCATCCTGCCCCAGTTGGCCCAATATATCACCCAGGCCACCGCCGCCCTGCTGGGCCGAACGGATAATGCTTTCTAAAAGTCCCATAATTATCGATTTTAAGTATATGAGTTTAACCAGTGTTGATTTTCACATCAAAGTGTTACAACCCCCATCTGCTCAGCTATTTTCTAAATACCAGCGATAGAGAGCGGGCACACCGTCTTCAATTTCCATGCGGTGATGCCAGCCCAGCCCATGCAACTTGCTCACATCGGTGAGTTTGCGCAGGGTGCCGTCGGGCTTGGTGGAATCCCACTCTATTTCGCCCCGATAATCCACCACCTGCTGGACAAGCATGGCTAGTTGCTTAATGGAGATTTCCTTTCCGCTACCTATGTTGATATGGCAGTTGCGAACGTCGGGATCGGTGCCACGCACGTCGGCAAAGTCGATGTGTTCCAGGCAATAGACGCTGGCATCGGCCATGTCTTCACTCCACAAGAACTCACGAATGGGTGCACCTGTACCCCACAACTTCAGGGCCTCGGTTGTGATGCCGTATTTTTCCAGAACTGCCTTTATTTCGGCAATGGAGGCACTGCCATCAACGCCTTCTACCGGGCGAGCGTTCAAGTCGGCACGCAGGCCATCCCAATCGCCCTCGTTAAGCAATCTCGCCAGATGCATTTTGCGAATCATCGCCGGCATCACATGGCTGGTTTCCAAGTTAAAATTGTCACGTGGGCCATAAAGATTGGTGGGCATCACAGCGATGTAGTTGGTTCCGTACTGCAGATTAAAGCTCTCACACATCTTCATTCCCGCGATCTTTGCGATGGCATAGGGTTCGTTGGTGTATTCCAGCGGCGAGGTGAGCAAAGCCGTCTCGGGGATGGGCTGTGGAGCCTCGCGCGGATAGATGCACGTACTGCCCAAGAAGAGCAACTTTTTCACTCCATGACGCCAGCTCTCTCCTATCACATTTTGCTGGATTTGCAGATTCTGATAGATGAAATCGGCGCGATATTTAAGATTGGCCATTATGCCGCCCACATGAGCTGCTGCCAGTACCACATATTCTGGTTGCTCACGGTCGAAAAACTCACGCACGGCCACGCCGTCCATTAAATCAAGTTCTTGATGTGTGCGACCCACCAGATTGGTGTAGCCTTTACTTATTAAATTGTTCCAGATGGCCGACCCCACTAGTCCGCGATGGCCTGCCACATATATTTTACTGTCTTTTTTCATCTGTTATTCGTTTTTCATGTCGTGCTCCACCATGATGCGCACCAGTTGGTCGAAACTAGTTTTGCGCGGATTCCAGCCCAAACGTTCTTTTGCTTTGGTGGGATCGCCGAGCAACTGTTCCACCTCGGCGGGACGGAAATATTTGGGGTCAACTTCCACCAGCACACGGCCCGTGGACTTCTCAACACCCTGCTCATCAAGCCCTTCACCTCGCCATTCCAAGTCGATACCGGCATAGTGGAACGCCAGTGTGCAGAACTCGCGCACGGTGTGGTATTCGCCGGTGGCTATCACATAGTCGTCGGGCTCGGGCTGTTGCATGATGAGCCACATGCACTCCACATAGTCGCGGGCATAGCCCCAGTCGCGACGTGCGTTCAGGTTACCTAAATACAGTTTGTCCTGCTTGCCATGAGCAATGCGTGCCGCAGCCATTGTAATTTTGCGGGTTACAAACGTCTCGCCACGACGCTCACTCTCATGATTGAACAAGATGCCGTTCACGCAGTACATGCCATAACTTTCCCGATAATTCTTCATGATCCAGAAGGCATACAGTTTCGCCACCGCATAGGGGCTCCGCGGGTAAAACGGCGTGGTCTCCCGTTGTGGCACTTCCTGCACCTTGCCATAGAGTTCACTGGTGCTGGCCTGATAGATTTTGGTCACATCGGCCCGCCCGGCTATGCGCACACTCTCGATGAGACGCAGGGCACCTGTGGCATCTACATCGGCCGTGTATTCTGGCACGTCGAACGATACTTTCACATGGCTCTGCGCCGCCAAATTGTATATTTCATCGGGCTTCACTTGCTCAATGATGCGGATGAGCGAGCTGGAGTCGGTCATGTCGGCATAATGCAAGTTGATCAAGCGGTTACGTTTCATGTCGCGCACCCATTCATCGAGGTACAGATGCTCGATGCGGGCCGTATTGAAACTGCTGCTGCGGCGCAGCGTTCCGTGCACTTCATACCCCTTTTCCAGCAGGAACTCGGCCAAGTAACTCCCATCCTGCCCGGTGATGCCGGTAATCAACGCCACCCGTTTCTTATTTTCATTCATATTTGTTTCCAGTGTTTAATGCGGTGCAAAGATAATGATTCTTGACGGCAACACAAAATTACGGGCCAATTTTTGCCCCTTCAAATAATTTTGTATGTGTCTACACGTTATTTTAGAAAAGTACTATTATGGCCAAGAAGATTGAAAAATGGAAAACGCTGGAGAGTAGGTACCTCATACGCAGGCCCTGGCTCACAGCGCGCGTAGACAAAGTTCAGCTGCCCAACGGCACAATCAATCCAGAACATTATGTGCTGGAATACCCCGACTGGGTTAACATCATCGCCATCACCGAGCAAGGCGACTTTGTCATGGTGCGGCAGTACCGACACGCCATGGACCAGGTGATGGTAGAGCTTTGCGCCGGCATGTGCGAGGACGGCGAGACACCCGAGCAGAGTGCCCGTCGCGAGTTGCTGGAAGAGACCGGCTACGGCGGTGGCACATGGCAGGAAATCATGACCATTGGCCAGAATCCCAGCATCTGCGACAACATCACCCACTGCTTCCTGGCTCAAAATGTGCATCGCATCGCCGAGCAGAACCTTGACGAGAGCGAAGACATCGAGGTGCTGCTCATGACACGCCAACAAGTCTACGCCATGTTGCGCGACAACGCCATGCTGCAGGCCCTGATGGCAGCTCCCTTATGGCGTTATTTCGCCACCCATCCACTACCCGACCCCAGCGGGTCATTAAGTTGAGTGCCAACAACAACTCCCACTTGCCATTGATTGAGGCAGGTGGGAGTCTTGTCCTAAAACTATTTAGACTTCAGTATGCGCTATTTGAGGTAGGTGTAGCGGTAGTCGGTGGGCGAAACAAGGGTTTCCTTGATTACGCGCGGAATAATCCAGCGTATCAAGTTGAATTCGCCACCGGCCTTGTCGTTGGTGCCGCTGGCGCGCGCACCGCCGAAGGGTTGCATACCCACTACTGCCCCCGTGGGCTTGTCGTTGATATAGAAGTTGCCAGCCGCATAGCATAGCTGGTCGGTGATGCGCTCCACTGCCATGCGGTCGCGGCCAAAGACAGCTCCCGTCAGTCCATAGGGTGATGTTTCATCGCACAACTTAACGGTTTCTTCCACCTTGTCATCGTCATAGGGATAGACCGTGAGCACCGGGCCGAAGATTTCTTCTTCCATCGACTTGAAGTGCGGATTACTGGTCTCGATCACAGTTGGCTCGACAAACCAGCCCACCGTCTTGTCGCAATGGCCGCCAATCACCACCTGGGCATCGGCAGCAGCCTGCGCATAGTCGATATAAGACTTGCACTTGTCGAACGAAGCCTCATCAATCACAGCATTGATGAAATTGCCGGCATCACGCACATCGCCCATTTTCACCTCGGCAGCCATGCGCTTAACATCGGCCAGCACATCGGGCCACATGCTCTTAGGAATATACATGCGCGAAGCGGCCGAGCACTTCTGTCCCTGGAACTCAAACGCTCCACAGAAGGCTGCCGTGGCCACGGCTTTCTTGTCGGCCGAGGGGTGTACAAAGATAAAGTCCTTGCCACCGGTCTCACCCACCAGGCGCGGATAAGAAATATACTTGTCTACATTGAGACTGGCTTGTTTCCACAACGACTTGAACGTGGCGGTGCTTCCGGTGAAGTGGATGCCTGAGAAATACTTCGACTGGGTTGCCACCTCGCCGATGAGAGCACCACTGCCGGGCAAGAAATTCACCACACCGTCGGGCAGACCGGCCTCTTTGTAGAGCTGCATGAGGTAATAGTTGCTCAGCAGTGCCGTAGTCGATGGTTTCCACAGGGCCACGTTACCCATCAGCGCGGGTGTCATGCACAGGTTAGAAGCAATAGATGTGAAATTAAACGGTGTCACGGCCAGGACGAATCCCTCCAGCGGCCGGTACTCAGTGTGATTGAGTTGCCCCACGCCATCTTTGGGTTGCATTCCATAAATCTTAGAAGCGTAGTGCACATTGTAGCGGAAGAAGTCGATAGTCTCGCAAGCCGAGTCAATTTCGGCCTGATAGATATTCTTGCTTTGGCCCAGCATGCAGGCGGCATTCATGATAGGGCGATACTTGGTGGCCAGCAACTCGGCCATTTTCATCACAATGGCGGCACGTGTGGTCCACGGAGTACGGCTCCATTGTTTCCAGGCCTCCATGGCTGCCTCAATAGCCATTTCCACTTCTTTCTGCCCCACCTTATGATAAGTGGCCAGCACATGCTTGTGGTCGTGCGGGCAGGTAATCTGTCCCACATCACCGGTGCGGATTTCTTTGCCGCCGATGATGATGGGAATGTCCACTACCATATTGCTTTGGCGTTCCAGTTCTTTTTCTAGTGCAACACGCTCTGGCGAGCCGGCCAGATAAGCCTTTACCGGCTCATTGGCCGGGAGGGGGAATTGAATCACAGAATTGTTCATGACAGTCAGTAGATTTATTTACTTAGGTTATATTGTTAAAGCATCAAATTTCTCGCTGCAAATTTACACATTATTCATTAAATAATCAACCCTAAAACGGTAGTTTTTGTGGTTCACGACAGCACAAGCCACAATAAAAAGTATAAAAATATTGAAATACTTATGCCAGTTGAGCGAAAATGTGTACCTTTGCAGTGCACTTCAAAATATCCATTAACACTAACACTAGACATTACATACTGCTTTCAATGAAAGGTATTCATGTTACAAGTGAGATAAAACCACTAAAAAAAGTGTTGTTGCACCGCCCCGGACGCGAGTTGCTCAACCTGACGCCCGACACACTGGGGGAACTGCTCTTTGACGACATCCCCTATCTGAAAGTGGCCGAAGAGGAGCACGACGCGTTTGCTCAAGTATTGCGCGACAATGGTGTGGAAGTGGTCTATCTCGAAGACCTGATGGCTCAGGTACTGAACCTGAGTACAGATATCCGCAAGGAGTTTCTGCTTCAATTCATAGGCGAAGCAGGCATCTGCGCCTCGAAATACAAAGAGGCCATATACAGTTTCTTGAATGGTTTCAAATCGAGCAAAGAACTTGTGCTCAAAACCATGGAAGGCATCTACCTCAACGAGCTCACCCTCGATCCGGGGCATGCCATGAGTTCGCTGGCAGCCATGGTAAGAGGCGAAAATCGCATGGTGGTCAACCCCATGCCCAACTTGTACTTTACACGCGACCCATTTGAGAGCATCGGCACCGGAGTGGGCATCAACCGCATGTATTCTCGCACACGCCGCCGCGAGACCATCTATGGCGATTTCATTTTCAAGTATCACCCCGACTTTAAAGATGTAGAGCACTACTACAGCCGTGAGTGCCCGTTCCGCATCGAAGGCGGCGATGTGCTCAACCTCAACGAGCACACTTTGGCCATAGGTATCTCGCAACGCACCGAACCCGATGCCATTGAGCAACTGGCTAAAAACATCTTCAGCAACGAGCACGCGCGCATCGACACCATTCTGGCCATCCACATCCCCGAGACTCGCGCGTTCATGCACCTCGACACCGTCTTCACACAGATCGACCATGACAAGTTCATGGTGCACCCGGGCATCCTCGGGCCACTGGAAGTGTTCAAGGTGATGCCGGGCAAGCGCGACGGCGAATTGAGCATCACCCGCAAGGAAGAGACGCTTGAAGAGATTCTGGCCGAAGCCCTGGGAGTTGAGCATGTCACTTTGATCAAGTGCGGCGGCGGAGACCTTATCACCGCCGAGCGCGAACAATGGAACGATGGTTCCAACACCCTGTGCATCGCTCCAGGAAAGGTCATCGTCTATGAACGCAACGACGTGACCAACGCCATCCTGCGCGACAAGGGACTCACCGTGCTGGAAATCCCCAGCAGCGAGCTCTCACGCGGTCGTGGCGGACCACGATGCATGAGCATGCCGCTGTGGCGCGAAGACTAAAAAGCGGCGCACATTCAAAGAGCAACATCGCGCCATGTTTTCTATAATTTGATAACACATCAACTATAATATTTACCTTAACAAAACAATTTTTTATTATGCCAAGAAGTTTATCAGGAAGAAGTTTCTTGAAGTTACTGGACTTCACCACCGAAGAGATTCAATATTTGCTTGAACTGGCAAAGGATTTCAAACGCATGAAACGCGCCGGAACAGTGCACAAGTACCTCACCGGCAAAAACATCGTGCTGCTGTTTGAAAAAACCTCGACCCGCACTCGCTGCTCGTTTGAAGTGGCTGGTAACGACCTAGGCATGGGCGTAACCTACCTCGATCCAGGTTCGTCGCAGATGGGCAAGAAAGAATCGCTCGAAGACACCGCAAAGGTGCTCGGACGCATGTTCGACGGTATTGAATATCGCGGCTTTGACCAGCAGATTGTTGAAGATCTGGCCAAGCACGCCGGCGTCCCCGTGTGGAATGGTCTCACCACTGAGTTCCACCCCACTCAGATGCTGGCCGATGTGCTCACCATCGAAGAGAACTTCGGTTACTACAAGGGACTGAAGATGGTCTTCATGGGTGACGCACGCAACAACGTGGCCAACTCGCTGATGGTGGTTTCGGCCAAACTGGGTATCAACTTTGTGGCTTGCGGCCCCAAGGAGAACATGCCCGACGAGAAACTGGTGGCTACTTGCCGCGAAATCGCCAAGGAACACGGCTGCACCATCACACTCACCGACGATGTGAAGGAAGGCACCAAGAACGCCGACGTCATCTACACCGACATCTGGGTGTCGATGGGTGAACCCGACGAGATTTGGGAACAGCGCATCAAGCTGCTCAGCCCCTATCAGGTGAACGATGCAGTGATGGCCAACGCCAACCCCACCGCCATCTTCCTGCACTGCCTCCCCTCGTTCCACGATCTGGAGACCACTATCGGAAAAGACATCCACAAGAAGTTCGGTCTGCCCGAAATGGAGGTTACCGACAAGGTGTTCCGTGGTCCGCAAAGCAAGGTCTTTGACGAGGCTGAAAACCGCATGCACACCATCAAGGCTGTGATGTATGCAACGTTGAAATAATAGCAAGATATACTAGCAACCTTCTAGACAAGATTATCTAGACTTATACCAACTCCCCCTCGCCATCAATGAGGGGGAGCGTGGTTTTGTCTTTTTTCACATTTAATGGGTAGAAATACGTTACCGAATATGAGAAAACGACTTGTAATAGCACTGGGCGGAAATGCCCTGGGCAATACTCCCGAACAACAGCTGGAACTGGTCAAGAGCACAGCGGCCACCATCGTGGACCTCGTCGAAGAGGGATACGATGTGGTGATAGGCCATGGCAATGGACCCCAAGTGGGCATGGTGAACCTGGCTTTTGAATTCTCGGCCAACAATGGCGGTGGAACGCCCGCCATGCCTTTCCCCGAATGTGGCGCAATGACGCAAGGCTACATCGGCTATCACCTGCAACAAGCCGTGGGACGTGAACTGGCTCGCCGCGGGCTGAACACGCCATGCGCTGCTGTGGTTACACAAGTGGTTGTAGACAAGAACGATGCGGCATTCCAGCGTCCCACCAAGCCCGTTGGCATGTTCTATAGCAAGGACGATGCCGAACGCATCGCAGCCGAAACAGGATACACCTTCGTGGAAGACGCAGGCCGTGGTTACCGGCGCGTGGTGCCTTCGCCCGTACCTGTAAAAATTGTAGAACTGCCCGTGGTGGAACAGCTCGTGGGCATGCACAGCGTGGTCATCACCGTGGGAGGTGGCGGCATCCCTGTGATTGAAAACGGACCCGGCGACTACGAGGGCATGGCTGCCGTCATCGACAAAGATCGTGCCAGCGCCAAACTCGCGCTCGACCTCAATGCCGACATGCTGGTTATCCTCACCGCAGTGGAGCAGGTTGCCATCAACTTCGGCAAGCCCGACCAGCAAAACCTGTCTCAGCTCACCATTTCACAGGCACGCCAATACATCAAAGCCGGCCACTTTGCTCCCGGCAGCATGCTGCCCAAGGTGGAGTCGTGTATCAGTTTCGTTGAGGCCACACAAGGCGGCACGGCCCTCATCACTTCACTGGAAAAAGCCCGTGAAGCGCTGCAAGGCCACACCGGCACCCTCATCGTGAAAGAATAATTTGCATTTACCAGCAAAAGCAGTGGCGCAACATCCCGCAAATGGATGTCGCGCCACTCGTTTTATTCCTGGTTGGAGTTATTCCATAGTTAGCTACAAGTGACGAGCTACACGCTGATAGCCTCTAGCCGATAGCAACTAGCCTGCAAGCTCATAGCCTTACTGCCATCTTTATTTCGACATTTGTTCAAAGGTCTTCTTGATGATGGCGATGGCTTTCTGCAATTCCTCCTTATTGATACACAAGGGCGGAGCAAAGCGGATGATGTCGTCGTGGGTGGGCTTAGCCAGCAGACCGTTATCCATCAGTTTCAAGCAGATGTCCCATGCCGTTTTTCCCTTGATGGGCTTGGTGACGATGGCATTGAGCAAGCCACGGCCGCGCACTTCCACGATAAAGGGCGACTCGATTTTCTTGATTTCTTCACGGAAAATCTTGCCCATTTTCTCAGCGTTCTGCACCAGTTTCTCGTCCTTCACCACCTTTAATGCCTCAACGGCAACGCGGGCTGCCAAGGGGAATCCGCCGAAGGTGGATCCATGCTCACCGGGCTTGATGTTGAGCATCACCTCGTCGTCGGCCAGGCAAGCCGATACCGGCAGCACACCACCGCCCAGGGCCTTACCCAGAATCACGATGTCGGGACGAATGCCGTCGTGCTCGCTGCACAACATCTTGCCGGTGCGCGCGATGCCAGTCTGCACCTCATCGGCAATGAACAGCACATTATGCTTGTGACACAGGTCGAAACAAGTCTTCAAGTAACCATCGTCGGGCACAAACACGCCGGCCTCGCCCTGGATGGGTTCGGCGATGAAAGCACACACTTCCTTGCCATATTTCTCCAGCGCTTTTTCCAGTGCCTTAGGATCATTATAAGGAATACGGATGAAACCGGGCGTCAGCGGACCATAGTCGGCATACGAACTGGGGTCGTTGCTCATGGTGATCACCGTCACCGTGCGGCCATGGAAATTACCCTCGCAGCAGATTATTTTGATTTTATCATTGGGAATACCTTTCTTCACAGCTCCCCAGCGGCGCGCTAGCTTCAATGCCGTTTCCACGCCCTCGGCACCAGTGTTCATAGGCAAGATGCGGTCGTAACCGAAGTAACTGTGCATGAATTTCTCATACTCAGAGAATGCATCGTTATAAAATGCACGCGAGGTGAGACACAACTTACCGGCCTGATCCTTGAGTGCCTTTACAATGCGGGGATGGCAGTGACCCTGATTCACAGCCGAATACGACGAGAGGAAATCGAAATACTTCTTACCTTCAACGTCCCACACATAGATGCCTTTTCCCTTGTGGAGCACTACCGGTAGCGGATGATAGTTGTGAGCGCCGTAACGCTCTTCCATCTGGATGTAACGTTTCGTCTCGGCCTTGTCGGCTTTCTTCACAGTTGTCTTTTTTACTGCAGGTTTGTTCATAGTTTAGTAGTAATTTTATTGATTAATATTTATTTCCGGTTCTGCATGCAAAGATACACTAATTTGCGCTTAATCCAAAACATTTGCCACTTTTTTTCGTGTTTCTCCGTCATCTTTCCGCCCAATGGGCACAACCGCACGCAATATTGCCACTCACCCACTCGCAGTCACAAGCCACTTGAAAAGAAGCGGCGACCTGTAAGCAAGTGACTACCGACTTGTTGCTATCAGCGTGTCGCGTCACTTGTAGCTCGCAGAATGCCATAAAAACATCATGGGCCACCGCAATGCGGCAGCCCATAGCTATGTTCAAGTAGAAAACTCTGCGTAATCTGTGTGATCTGCGTGAGATTCAGGAGGGGCCAGTGGAGTCCTGAAGCCAGCGGCTATTCCACCACCACCTTTTGGCCGTCACTCTTAGCTTATAGGATGATGTTGATGATAGCGTTCACGTCTTCAACATCGACCTTGCCATCGGCGGTCACGTCGGCCACACCGGGATAATCCTCGGCCGTTTTGGTCTTGAGAATGATGTTGATCACGGCGTTCACGTCCTCAACATCCACCTTGCCGTCGCCGGTCACATCGCCCACTTGGGCGGGTTGCTCGGTCTTGATGTCCTTAATGTTGAGCAAGTCGGTGTTGATTACTTCCTTGTTCACACCTGCACCTGTGCGGCCGATGAAGGCCACGATGCGCATCTGCTCGGGCTTCCATGCTTCGTTGAGGGTAATGGTGTAAGTGTTAGAATAGGTGTTATCCTCATTCATGTTGATGGGACTGCCTTTCACGGCGCTGATCACATCGCGCAACACATGGTTGTGAACCGCATTGGGCACCCACGTGCCATTGTTTAGCTGGCGCGCCACGAGGCTGTCTTCGAGCGCATACACGGTCAAGGCCACTTGTGTGCCGAAGATGGTGGAAAAGTCCTCGGTGACATTACCACTGACCACCACATTCAGTTCGCGGGTCTCGGGGTTATAGGTGGTGCCGCTCAGGTCGATGGTAGCCAGAGCCGGAGTGGGATTTGAATCAATTTCTTCGCTGAACATCTCTGCAACCACTGCCGCATATTGTGCGCTGTAACCAAGTCCACGAGGCAACTCACCTGTGAAACCGGCATCATAGCGGTTGAATACGGCACTGGGGAAACTGGATGCGCCCAAATAGCTGAGCAACTGGTTGCACTCGGTGGTATTGAACACATCGGTCACGTTCATGTTGCCATGAATCGACACCCATGCCAGGTCGCCACGCAATTCTTCAAGTTTCTTGAGCACATTTTCTCCCAGCGGGCAATAGGTGCAGCCTTGCGAGGTGACGTGCTCCACCAGCTGCTTCTGGCGCGGGAACGCATGGGCGTAGGCGATGAATGATGCCGATAGTTCCTTCACATCGGCGACTTCCTCGCCCACCACTTTCACAGCTTGCACAGTCAACGTGTGATTACCCGATGCCAGATTATCCAGTGAGAGATGCCCCTCATAGGTCGAGATGGTCTGGGTGAGTGCAATGGGAGCGTGAAGTGTTTCCACCACTTCGCCATCGATGAGCAAGTTCAAATCATAGTCTTCCAGCGTCTTGGTGCCAATGTTACTCATACTCAACAAATAGTCGAGTCCCGTATCGGCACCGGCAAACGGCACACACTGCAACGAGCTCAGCGTCAAATTATAGTCGGGGAAGTTCTCGTTTTCCACAATGCCCTGCACGCTCAAGTTGCCATAGTCGCTCAAGCCTATATCGGCCCAAGATGCCATAGAGCTACCCAACTTCCCGTAAGTGTAAGTGGGCAGAACGACACCCTCATCCACAGCCGAGATGGGATAGCAATCGTTAGTGTAGTAACCTCCCGATGAGGTATTCTTTTGCTTGTACTGATAGCCCAGCAAGAAAGCCGCAGCACCCTCGGTATCAATCACAGCAGGTGTAGTGAGTTCCACCAGGTTCCAGCCGGCCGAGGTTGCATCCACCGTCTGCCATGCCACCGTGTCGCTCACGGTAATAGGCGAGGTTTTGCTCAGTTTGAGCAGGAATACGGCGCCATCTTCAATCGAGGCACACACACCGAAGCGGATTGCCTTGAGTGTGCCGCCTTCGAAATTTTTCACCATGTCCACAGGAAGCATGACACCCATCAAGAACGTCTGAGTATAGCCAGGCAAGCCCAGTCCGTCATCCGGCGAAGCAATAGCATCGCCAGCGTAGGGGCCTAAATACATTTCATTCTCGCCCAGTGCCTTGAAAACGGGGGCTTTGGGCATAGCCTGCTTCATCATCAGCGGCTGGTATTGCGGAGCACGGCTGAAATGGGGCACCAGCGCTTGTGCTTGCGTCATGGCCACACATGCAACGGCCATGCACACGGAGAGTAATAATTTCTTCATACTGATACTGAATTAAAGTTTAAGTATTTTGTTGATAGTCACATTCACGTCTTCAACGTCCACTTTGCCATCGCTGTTGAGATCGGCGTTGCCGGCATAGTCGGTGGTCGATTTTATTTTAAGTATGATATTGATGATGGAGTTCACGTCTTCCACATCCACCTTGCCATCGCCGTTCACGTCACCGGTGGGTTTATCTTCGGGGATACCGTTGTTGAAATGCAGGGTCACCGCGGGACCATCGGCCATGTGCATATACTGGACATTGGGCGGAAAACCCATTGTGGTCATCACCTCCACTTGCAACTTCACATCGCAGATACCCTCCACATCGGGCAACCACTCGGTGTTGAGCAGGCGAGTTTCTCCCGCTGCCATCATATCGGCACCGGTCTGATAGACACCCGGAGCGTCGTAGGACTGGCACGACACCGGGAAACAGATTTGATAGGTGCCGTTGTCCATGCGGTCGATGGTTACATGCATGCGCAGTGCGGCCTGCACACCCGTGGCATTGCGCACACTGAGTCCGGCGGGCATCAGCATCCATGTTTCTCCCGTACCGGGGTCTTCTTCGGTCTGCACTTCGGTCAGAGTGAGCGTGGTGCCGTCGGGCACTACATTGCCATCGGCATCAATGAGTTCAAATGTTGTGTCCTGAGCCACCATACCCAGGAATCCAAACAGCATCAAAGATAAAATTGCGGTCTTTTTCATTTCAATTATTCTTCGTTTAATGTTATTTCTTTCAATGGCTTGCGTGTCACTTGCAGCACACCGGTGTCGTTATACACAAAGGCCACGACACTCATGTTGTCGATGTTCCATTCAGCGTCCAGGACAATCTGGCTGGCGATTGTTGTGGTCTGAGCCTCGGCCATGTTCACGTCCTGCCCCCAAGTGCCGTTTACTGCCCGGCGAAACACATGATTGTGGATATAGTCCTGATTCACCGTGTTGTCGGCAAGATACTGGAAAGCCTTGACGTTGTCTTCCACAAGCCACAGTTGCAACTTGCCTTTCACGGTGCCGTCGAGTGCCATCATGACCGTGTTCACCTGCAACTGGCGCGTCGCTTCGTCTACCGCTGTGGTTACATCAATAGAAACGGGGGCCGTGCGCTGAATTTCATTATAGACCTGCGTGGGCCACTCGTTATAGTCAGAAACACGCAGGCGATTCACCATGCCCACGGGCTGGTGGTCGAGCTTCCAGGCCGCATAATATTCATCGCCCTCATCGGTGCCCAGCACATAACGTGTTCCCTTTACCGAGCGTGCAAACGGTCCCGAATGGATGCCCACGGCAATGACCGCATCGCCATATTGCTGCTCCAGCTGATGAATCACATCGGTAGCGGTGGGACAATTCACGCATCGCTGCCCGGTGAAGTCCTCAATGAGCACCGCGCGTTGCACTGCTGCCGGTTTCACATAGATGAGCCGGTCGCCATCGTCGACATGGTCGCACGCAACCAGCACCAGTGCCAGCACAGCTACTGGAATCCATCTGTATATGCTCTTGTTTTTCATTTATGTCAGAAGTTATAGTTATACACCACCGTCACGCCCCGACTAGCCGGAACGAACCGGCACACGCCACCCGAGCAGTTGTAACCGGCACGCGTGCGGCCGTAGCCCACTTGCAAGCGGTGAGATTTCACGTTGTAGGTTACCAGACCTTGATAATAGTGGATGCCGGTATCGCCGCTATTGTACATGTCGGCAACGGTGAACATCCAGTGCGGAGCCAGCGAGAGTTCCAGCAATCCGTAAAGCCAGTCGCCCTGGTCGTCACGCGTGGCCAAGTACTGAACCTCACCACGCAGGGTGAGTTTTCGATTGATGTTATAGCGCACTTCGGCCACGGCAATGTTACTGCGCACCACACCACCCTCGCCTTCGATGCAGGTCTTGTTGTAGAGCTGGTTCATATACATCAAGTTCAGCTTCACTCTGCGCGACAGCTTTTTCTCGATTTGCGCATTGATGTCTTGATAATAGGTGTTTGGTCCCCAGCCCCAGAACGATGCCTTGGTGCCATCGGTGCCCATGGCAGGAGCATCGGCCGTGACATTGTCGAGCGAGTGAATGTGAGCAAAGTTGACACGCACCTTGGTGCCATACTTTCCGCCCAGAGCACTACCCTTCTTGAACAGGTAGCTCACCTCGGCTTGATAGGCCCATTCGCCGTTGGCATTGGTGGCATAGGGGTATAGGGCAGGCAAGGCATAGGTGTGCTCCATGGTGAACGCAGGCAAGTGATTAATCATCGACGAGACTCCACTCATCGACCGGCGGCTGCGAAACATCATGTTCTCGCTGCGCTTGGCTTGTACCAGCGCACTGAAACCCTTGAGCGAATACGACATGGAGAGCATCTCCACATGTCCCGGGCGATAAACATAGCCGTTGTCGAACGACGGGTCTTGCGACTTGCGGGCATACTCCAGCAAGATGCTGAACGGGCCATGCTGGAAACGTGTGCGCGCATCCCAGGCATTGACGTAAACCGGCAGATTGAGTTTGTGGGTCTCATCGACCATGAGGTCTTCCTGCCCCTCGTGCTTGTTGACCCACGACATGCCCAGCATCAAGTGCGAACCGGCATGCTGCATGGGCTTGATCCACTGTTCGAGTGCCACCTCGGCATCGGCTCCGGTGAGCCAAGCCTTGTTCAGGTCCCAGTAGCGGCGCTGCTTCCCTGTCAAGGCTTTGAGGGTAATGCCGTTCAACCGAAGCACCGCTCTTGCACCCAGTATGGAATTATCCACACCAAGACTGCGCTGCTCGTAGGTGCGGAAAATGAATCCCGACCCGAACTGGTCGTAGGTGCTGCCAAAGGTCAGCTCCAGCCGGTTAAACTTGCCTTTGACCCAGGCATTGGGTACACCCCACCCCTTGAAGTCGCTTTCAAATCCGGGAAGCGGATACTGTGTAAACTCAAAACGGGCACCGGCATCCACATATCGACTCGAAAGCGCCACATCGGCATAGGTGTTGGTAAGCACCTTGTCGTCGGGAGCCGGAACACCTATTTTTTTATCCTCCTGAGGAACGAGAATCTCACTGTGAACGCTTCCGCTCACAGTCACTTTATCATCTTCTTGCTCTTGCGCGACAGCAGCGCCAAAGGCCATCACGGCCAACGCGCACACCGCGACTCGCCACCGATTATTCATGCTTCAATTCTTGGAGTTTTGTCAGCAACTCATTCTCGGCACCATCGGTGTAACCATTATGCTTATACACGATGTTGCCGCTCTCATCTAGTATGAGCACATAGGGGATAAGTTGCACTCCCAGGGCTCGCTTGAGTTCCCCGTTGGGGTCGAGTAGCACACGATAGGGCCAACTGTTGGCATCAACAAGAGGCTTGACACGGTTCACACTCTGTGCCTCATCGATGGAGATGGCTATCAACTCCACCCCGGTTTCTTCTTGCCATTCATCATACACCTCGGCTATTGCACTGAGCTCGCGCTGACAAGGCTTGCACCATGTGGCAAAAAAACTGACAATCACCGGACGGCCCGGGGCTGCCAGTGTGTCGGTTGACACTTGATTTCCCTCAATATCGGTGAGCTTTATTGCCGGCATTTGCGCCCATGCCGAAATAGCGCAAATCGTGAACATAAAAGATAACAAAAATTTTTTCATACTTCCATATTTTAATTAGCCCGACAAATTTCGCAATAAAAACTGATAATTGCAACACATAGAAGTAAAAAAGTATCCATTTTTGCCATTGTTTTACTTTTTCTCCATGTCATGGGTGAGATGCAGGAATGTGGCATGATTTTTGCCACAGAAGAGTGAAACCACGATACATGCCTGCAATGAAAAAATATGAAGTAAGTTTCAGTTATTACA
>JAGAYZ010000095.1 GCA_017940245.1 Muribaculaceae bacterium
CAGCTCGGTCTTTACCTCATGAGAATCGAGTGTACAGACAAAACAAAGAAAAAACAGCCGCCTGAAAAATATCCCATTCTCAGGCGGTTGATTTGCAAAGAGAGTGAGCCATAACTGAATTATGACACACCCTCTTTCTTTCTTTCTTGTATTATGCAGGCCGCAGCCCGTAATTCTACGGCTGAACGTTGGTGTTATCCCCGTTCATGGGTTGGTCGGGCTGCTGGGGATAGGGCTGACCAGGCTGTTGCTGGTAAGGTTGTCCCTGATAGGGCTGCTGCGGTGCTTGATAAGGCTGGCCGGGCTGCTGGTAAGGCTGTCCTTGCATGGGCTGCTGCGGTGCCTGATAGGGCTGTCCGGGCTGCTGGTAAGGCTGACCGGGCTGCTGCGGTGCCTGATAGGGCTGTCCGGGCTGCTGGTAAGGCTGACCGGGCTGCTGATAGAATTGTTGTCCCTGCGCAGGTTGTTGCGGCGCCTGCTGATAAGGCTGCTGCGGCTGCATGGGCTGCTGGTAGGGCTGTTGTCCCTGATAAGGCTGTTGCGGCGCACGGTTGGGTTGCTGTTGAGGTGCTTGATAAGGCTGGCCAGGTCGCTGAGGTCCTTGAGGTCCTGCAGGAGCAACAGGCTGCAACTCTGGTTGTTTATTTTTTCCACGAAGTGCCAGGAAAGCAATCAACGCCACTGCTATAGCCAGCAAACTGATGCCCAATATCGGGCGATAGAAAATCCAGGCGATAGCAATCACGATGAGCGACCATGCAATACCCACCACAGTGCAGATTAGACCCACACCGAAGTTCATGATGCTGGCCAGGAACGGGATCACCTTCAGGAGAGTCACCAGGAAGCCGAAGATACCCTTCAAACCACCAATCACGAGCAAGATGCCCAGGATGCGCAAAGCCCACTTAATCATGTTGTTCTCGTCCTTGGCACTCTGAATCATCTCATCTTTGGTCTTGTTTCCATTAGTCAACTCAGCAAAGTTTCCATTTTTAGCCTTGAACTCCTTGAAAGTATTTCCTGCCACCTCGGCCATGAGCGAAATTTCGTTTTGAGCCGGAACAGCAGTAAAGGTGATGCGCACGTCACCCACACGAGCATTATTGGGATCGCCATAGTATATCTCATTGGCGCCGAAGCTGTAGTCTTCGGTATTGGCCAGGTTGCTCTCGGCATCACGCAGTTGTTGTTCGCTGATGGTGATTTCATTCTCATCTGCTGCCTCTCCAGTGCTGTCGGTTGTTGCCACAGCCGCATTGCCCGAAAGCATAGCGGCAAACTCTTCTGATGAGCCGGCCACGTTAGCGGCTTCATACTTTCCTACCCTCTTGATGAAGAAATCGGGAAGCACATAAGCTCCAAATTCCACATTTTTCGCATAGTCTTGCTTGTCTTCGACCTGGATGCGCACAGTGTTTCTGCCACGATATGCAGGATCGTGGAAACTGCCGGAGTTGACGGGTTCGTCCACCCATTTGAGATCATAATAGTAGGTTGTGATCGTTTCTTCGCCACCACCCACCTTGTCACGCTTCTTTTCTTCTTTACGCTCTACCCACTGATAGTACTCAACCTCGCGTTTTAGAGCAGTGTAGTTGCCAGCCACGGGATACTGTCCGTCGGAAAGTACATCTTTAGAGATAGCTTTACCGGTAGCATGAACAAGTTGACCCTCCAGACTAGCATCCTTCTTGTCGGGCGACGTCATCTCTACTGCTTTATCGTTAGCAAAATTAATATCCTGCTCACGATGTACGGTGCGCCCTTCGTTCCAGAACAGCAGCACAGTACCAATGATAAACATCAAGAAACCGGACCCGATTTGCTTGAATGAATTTCCGACTCGGGTTCCATAACCCGTAGTTGTCGTTTCTGTGTAAGCCATAATTAATAATTTTTTAGTTAGTTATTAGTATTTAATATTTATTTCAAATGCAAATTTAAGCAAAAATCTCTGTTCGGCAAAAAAATCGACTCAAATACTTCACTTTTCTTACAAAAACACGCGGCACAATACAAGGTCGAATATCCTAAACCATAAAAATGAGAGGAATATACACAAAACACGCAGTTTCATCATGATGATGCGCCATGGCCACAATCTTTGCTTCTTTCCTCTCCGCATCACATGGCAGAGCATCGGCGTGCCGGATGATCAGCGTGAATTGCGCATCGAGGCGATAATTACTGATTAGAAATTACTCCAAGACGCTCTCACTACATTCGCTGATCTTGACCAGCCACGGGCCGCGCTCGCGCAAGATATAATAGCGGTTGCACTCGCTGCCGCCTTGACGGATGTAGAACTCCAGTTCATTACTGTAGGTGTTGTGCATGATGGCCATGATCTCGGGCTCGCAGTACTCGCCGTAGTCGTAGACCATCCATGCATGCATCGGCTTGCCATCATCGGTGCGCTCGCAGTCACCGGAAATCATCGCATAGTCGTCGAAGGCCTCCTCCAGTTGGCCCTCCTTGACCACGATGAGACTGGCCAGCAAGTTGTTGGCTTGGGGCTCAAAGTCAACGAGCCACACACTCATCTCGCCCATCGTGGCCAGCCACTTGGTCGATGTGACTTTGCGGTTGTGGTAGCGCTGGTTGATTTGCTGCCACACGTAGCTGTTCTCACTGCGACCGAGAGTCACCTCGGGTTCACCATACAGCCAGCGGCTGTACTGCAGCGGTTGGTGCGTGTCGAGAAATTTATGGTTAACCACAATGGCGGCAATTTGCGAGTCGGTGTAGCCGCGAAACATCTTCTTGACGATGCCGGGATCGGCAAGCTTGTACTCATAGCGGTAGCCCACTGCATCCTGCCACTGCTTGTTGAACTTCACAGCATTGACGTGTGGCTTGAAAATCATGCGGTCGCGGCTGGCGGCATCGGGCACCGCATTGTCGCTGGCAGTGCGAAACACATTCTTCGCCTGGATGGGGGTGGCCCACAGCGGGTTGTGGCGCACCGTCATGTCGTCGGGGCTGATCCATTCTCCCATCCTGTAGATAGGCTGCCAATTGACCTGCTCCTG
Source organism: Muribaculaceae bacterium (assembly GCA_017940245.1). Classification (GTDB taxonomy): domain Bacteria; phylum Bacteroidota; class Bacteroidia; order Bacteroidales; family Muribaculaceae; genus Sodaliphilus. The sequence continues at coordinate 3,036 of JAGAYZ010000095.1, forward strand.
CTGCATTGCCATGCCCATATAGGTGCCGATGACCTCCACGCCGCGGCTAGTGTGCTTGTACACCAACTGCCGCTGCTCGTCACACGTGCTCAGACACAGGCAGTCGTCCAGCACTTCGCCATCGACATTGGCTTTGAGCCCGCCGAACTTCTCGGGCAGGTAGCCTGGGTACATCTCTGTGAACTCCTCCTGCATCTGCTCCAGGCTGTTGTAGTAGATGCGGCCTATCCAGGCCGTCTCGTCGTCGAAGTAGAAACTCCCGTCGATGACGCTGGCCTGCACCAGCAGCGCCATCGTCATCAGCATCAGTGTGATTGTTGCTTTCTTCATATCTTCATGATTGGTTGTTGTCGATTATTCATGACCGCAAAGACGCGCCTACAGGCTTTTGCCCCATTTTTCCCAATGTGTATCAAGATGCAACTAGAGATTCAAAGTCGTCTTGCACATAGATGAACTGGTCCATATACTCGCGCATGATACTGTAATGTAACCCGTCAATCGATGGCCATCGCGTGTAAAGTTCCAGACCGGCTTCGGTGGCCATCATAGCCATGATTTGCGGAGCATGGAAGAGCAAGTCATTTAGCGATTCACCGTTTGTCAGCTGAGTGCGGGAGCCTGCGGCCAGATTCTCCCAGTTGTTACACACCGACACCACCTCGCCCTCGGCAATACACACCAGCGAGACGAGCACATGACGCTCTTCGGGCTGTGGATTAAACACCACGTAGTAAAACGAGCGTTCGTTCACCTCGCACGAGGCCAGCCATTGTGTGTCGAAGATGGTACGACCACCAAAATATGCGCTGATCATCTCCCGGGCATCCTTGCTGGCCTTCACAACTTTTTCGCCATGCAACCAGCGACTATATTGCAGTGGTGTGTGTGTTTCAAGAAACGCCTTTGGCACTATGATGGGTGATGCTTGCGTGCTGGCATAGCCACGAAACATTTTCTTGGTCATGGCAGGATCGGTGAGCGCGAAGGTATAGACCACCTCCTTCCCGGTCTCCCGTGTATTAACCAGTTTTGTTTCTCCCACGTGAGGCTTGAAAATCATGCGGTTATAAGTAGACACCTTATTGGGATCTACATAACTGCACACTTCAGTACTCACCTTGAAACGATTAGCGGCTATATCAATATTGTCGCCGAAAATGGGACGATGTTTGAGCGTGATATCGTATTGTGGGTTGGCATCCAGTTCTCTGTCATTAAAGAACCATTTAAGCATGCGCCAGTTAATATCCAAATTCTCCACATTCTCGGCACTCACCTGGCGCACGTCGCCGTCTTTATACTTAAATGCCGACTTATATTCCTTGCCAAAGTCGCTCAGTACAATTTCGCCCGTACCATCGCCATCAACGTCGACATAGGCATACCAATAAGCAAACATGTGGCAAGGCATTTCGTGGTCAAAAATCTCAATCATTGCACTCAGTTCAGCTCGAAAAGCATCGGCAAACACCCTGTCCTGCACACTGCGCTGCGCCCACATGAAGCACCCCACCAGGGCCATCGTTACTATAGTTGTCAGTCTTTTCATAATTATTTGTTTTTATCGGTTATAATACGAATAATATTCACCTTTCCACCGCAAAGGTAATAAATAGGGACCAATTATGCAAAATTGATGCCCCAATTCACTATTCAGTCTTTGGGTAGGGTGTGGCGATTGTGGGGAGTGGACGCTTGTGAGGATTGTTTTCCATGTCCCAATGGCAACGTGTAACTGAGGCTGAAAGTGAAGGACAGAGGCCGTTTGCGAGGGCCATAACCGGGAATGAACCATGGGCGGCCACTCTCTGTTGCCTTGTACTTAAACACACCATGGTACCTAATGGTCCATCCTAGCGACCAATTGCGCCATATACCCACTTTGATACCAGCCACAGCCTCACCCCAAAGGGCATTTGACGAAATGCCTTGAATGTTAAACTGCTGGTGTTCTTTCCAGTAATTGTTTTGATACGTCACATCGGTCACATCATACTTGAATGTGCTATAGCCTAGTCGCACACCTAGCAGAGCCTGATAGCGAGGTTCACTTTTGAACAAAAAGTTATAATTCACACCCACTTTAAAATAGGGCGAAGGCTTGCAACGATACGTGAAATTCATGTCATCGGGCGTAGTTTTGGCCCAACCGACTCCCATTTCCAGCACCGGTTGAAGACGATTCCACATGTTGAGTGTGGCATGGACATCAACACTGGCATAGTCCTGCCCCATGAGCATGAGCACTGGCTCGATGAAATTCACGCCTACCGACACGTCGGTCAGCAACGGATAGCGCTTGTAGGCCTTGCGAAGCGAGTCGCGCCGCTCCTTGTCGAGCAACGCGGTGGTGTCACCTTCAATGAATCGCTTGATGACTTCCTCATCGGTGCCACGAGCCGGCGGCAAAGTTTTATTGGTAGCCGGGCGCACAGGAGAAACGTGCCGCAACGAGTCCTGGCCCCACGCTGCCATCGCACAGCATAGAACCAACGCCATCAACAACACGTATTTTATATTACACTTCATTCCGTTGGTGGGAAAAATATGCGTATGGCCACATCGGTGCCATTGTCGATCACGGGCTTGACCACAGCTATGGAATCGATGAGGATATCGGTAGCCGTGACCGATTTTATTTCAAAATTATACATCGCGCCGCACTCTGCACTGGCAAAATACGGTATGGAACGATACTGCAACGTGATGGTGTCGGCCAGACCGGCATCACCGGCATACTCCAGGACCCACTGAGTGGTCGTTGCGCTTGCGCGCAAAGGCAGGTACACCTCGTCGACCGTCTCGCCATTTACCAGAATACTGTCGCCCGGAGCATCCACACCTCGAATCACCACATCGCTCAGCGACAACTGCGTGGCCGTTCCGGTTTCATAAAACCGCACCAGTGGTAACGCACTGGCATGATCATAGCAACTGTTGTCGGTACACGACACCAATGCCACAGTCAACAATATGAGTGAGAGCCACTTCATTTAATTTCTTCGTTGATTTCGTAATGATTGCGACCTGGCGAGTTGCGTGTGATGAGTTCTCCCAAGAAACCCGTAAGGAACAGTTGTGTGCCTAGTATCATGGCGGTGAGCGCCAAATAGAAATAGGGCGAATTGGTCACCAGCGTGTAGGGGTCGCCATGCCACATGTGATAGAGCTTGAGTCCTCCCACCATGACCACCGCAACGAATCCCAACAGAAACATGAGGCTGCCCAGCAAGCCGAAGAAGTGCATGGGTTTCACTCCAAACTTGGCTTGGAACCAAAGCGTGAGCAAATCAAGATAGCCATTTACAAACCTGTCCAATCCAAATTTAGACACGCCGTATTTCCGGGCCTGGTGATGCACCACTTTCTCCCCTATTTTGTCGAAGCCGGCATTTTTAGCCAGATAGGGCACATAGCGATGCATGTCGCCATAGACCTCGATGTGCTTGACCACCTCGGCTCGATAAGCCTTGAGCCCACAATTGAAGTCGTGCAGATTGTGAATACCGCTCACTCGACGCGCTGTGGCATTGAACAGTTTGGTGGGCAGTGTTTTAGACAACGGGTCGTAACGTTTCTTTTTCCAGCCACTCACCAGGTCATACCCGTCTTCGGTAATCATGCGGTAAAGTTCGGGTATCTCATCGGGACTGTCTTGCAAGTCGGCATCCATGGTGATCACCACATTGCCCTGCGTTGCCGCAAAGCCTGTATTCAGTGCCGGAGACTTACCGTAATTGCGGCGAAAACTGATTCCTTTTACCGCGGGGTTTTCCTCGTGAAGACGCTTGACGACTTGCCATGAGTCGTCGGTACTGCCATCGTTGATCATCAGCACTTCATAGCTGTATCCATGTTCATCCATCACACGCTTGATCCATGCGGCCAGCTCGGGCAGTGATTCGGCTTCGTTATATAAAGGTACTACGACTGATATATCCATAATTTCATTTCTTAATCTTCATTTATGATATGCGCCGCGCGGCAAAAGCCGCTGTAACGGCACTGACCATTGAACCGGAAAAAGCGACAAACCAAAACATATTGAACACCAGTTCAATGGGAGATGGCAACATATTCTGGTCAATGGCCTGCTGCATCACTTCCAGCATAGTGCCCATCTGCTCTTTCATCTGCGGCATAGCGTTATAGGCATTCACTGCTGTCTGCATCTGGTCGTAGATGAATCCCGGTCGCACATATTGTAACACGACATACGCCACCGCACTTGTGATGAGCGCGCCATAGAGCACCATGAGTATGCCATGCATCCACAGGGCAGCATACTCGGTCATGCCGTTTTCTTCAACGAAATAGCGACGCTGCAAACGATAGATGAAAAAAGGACCGGCAAAAAGCATCACGATAGCCACCAGCGAAAACACCGGCATTTTGTCGGTAAACAGGGTGAGCAGGGCTATTGTGCTCATATACAACCCCATGGGGACACCGCACTCGGCTCCTCGCTTGAACACACTTTTCCTTTCGTCCATCGGCATTGCAGTGAAGTTATTATTAAGTTCAGCGTTTCGCTTTGTTCTTTTCTTGCGACTTGCTGTCTTCTTTTTCCTTTTTTACTTTTCCGGCCAGCATCCCGCAGGCAGCCTGCACGTCTTCGCCACGACTGCGACGGATGGTGCAAATCACGCCCTTGCTGTTCAAGTAGTCACGGAAGTAGGCCATGCGCTCATCGCTGCTGGTACGCAGTTTTGCCACTTCGGGTATCATGTGATAGCGAATCAAGTTCACACGCACATGCTCGTTGGGCAGAATCTCACGCAATGCCTCGGCATGCTTGATGTCGTCGTTAAACCAGTTCCACATGATGTATTCCACCGACAGGCGGCGCTGGTGTGCAAAGTCGTAACGGCCCAGCATGTCGAGCACATCCTTGATGTGGTAAATCTTTTCCAGTGGCATGAGCGACTGGCGTTCCTCGGGAATGGCATTGTGCACGCTCACGGCGATGTGCACACTGGTGCGCTCGCAAAGTATCTTTAGTTCGGGCTTTTTGCCCACGGTACTCACAGTGATGCGCTTTGGACTCCAACCCAGTCCCCACGGCTCGGTGAGTATCTCTATGACCTTAAGCACGGGATCCAGATTGTCGAGCGGTTCGCCCATGCCCATGAACACCACATTGGTGAGCTGGTCGCTATGTGGCACACTCAGCACCTGATTGATGATTTGATTGGCGGTGAGGTTGCCATGGAATCCTTGGCGGCCGGTCATGCAGAAGTAGCAATTCATTCGGCAACCCTTCTGCGACGAGATGCACAGAGTGGCACGGTCATCTTCGGGGATATATACCGACTCCACGGCTTGCCCGTCGCCCACGTCGAAGAGATATTTCTCGGTTCCATCCTCGCTCACTACGCGGCTTGTGGGATAAGTGAGCCCCACACAATAGCTGGCGGCCAGCTTTTCACGGCCGCTCTTGGAGATGTTGAGCATCTCGTCGAAGGTGGTCACACGCTTGCCATAAATCCACTGCGCCAGTTGCGTGGCCGTGAACTTGGGCAGTCCCAGCGTCTCGGTCACTTCACGCAATTCATATAGCGTCATGCCGGCTAGCGGCTTGAGTTGTTTTTTATCATCCATCACTCTAATCATTTTTGTTCGGGTAATCCCCAAAATGCAAAATTACTACTTTTTTCTCGCCCACCACGCATTTTCTTTGTAATTTTGCAGTGAATTCAAAAAATTGGAATGATGAAAAATTTGTTTTTCGCTCTCATTGCCACCATCTCACTGACTTGTTGGGGCCAAACTCAAGTGGTTGCCCACCGCGGCTATTGGAAAGCTCCCGGCTCGGCACAAAACTCATGCCGCTCACTCATTAAAGCCGACTCCATCCACTGCTGGGGCACGGAATTTGACGTGTGGATGAGCCGCGACGGCGTGGTGTTTGTCAATCACGACGCCACCATCAACGGCATCGAAATCCAGAAAGCCAAGGCCAGCCAGGTGCGCACGCAACGACTGCCCAACGGTGAACTCATCCCCACCCTGGAGCAACTGCTGCAAGCTGCCAAAGGCACCACCCTGCAACTGGTGTGCGAACTCAAACCGCACGACGACAAGCAGCAGGAGGCCAGGGCCGTGAAAAAAATCCTGAAGTTGTTCCACAAATATGGCATGGAAGACCGCGTGACCTATATCACCTTTTCCTATCCCGGCCTGAAAATGCTCATCCAGCAAGCGCCCGCCGGAACCGAAGTCTATTACCTTAATGGCGAACTCACGCCACGCGACCTCAAAGCACTGGGAGCAGCCGGACCCGATTATCACTATAGCGTGTTCAGGCATCACTCCGGCTGGATTGAACTCTGCCACCGGCTTGGACTCAAGACCAACGCATGGACCGTGAATAAGGCCGAGGAAATGCAGTGGTGCATCGACTGGGGCATTGACTTCATCACCACCAACGAGCCCGAACTGCTACAGCAACTGCTGGCCCAATAATACTCAACCACCCCGTCAACACACATATTTGCTATATCACAATGAACGTCAACGACATACGCGACATTCGCATTAGCGACTACAACTATCCACTGCCCGACGAGCGCATTGCCAAGCATCCACTGGCACAGCGCGAACAGTGCCGCCTGCTATGCTGGCGCGACGGTGACATCACCGACCACCGATTTTATGAGGTGCCATCGTTGCTCCCGTCGCAGGCCATGCTCGTCTACAACAACACACGTGTGATCAACGCCCGCTTGCGATTTCGCAAAGACACGGGCTCACTGATTGAAATTTTCTGTCTTGAGCCCTGCGAGCCTCACGACTACGAACTGGTGTTCCAGACAACACACACTTGCACATGGCAGTGCCTGGTGGGCAATAGCAAGCGATGGAAACAGGGCGAACTGCGCCAGCAGATTCTTGTTGACGGGCAAAACATCACACTCACCGCCACACGCGGCGAACAACTGACGGGCGCTTGGGCCATCACTTTCACGTGGGATGGCGAGGGCGTAACCTTTGCCAGCGTGCTGGAGGCCGTGGGAGAAATTCCCATTCCGCCTTATTTGAACCGCGGCACCGAGTCGAGCGACTCGACCGACTATCAGACTGTCTACAGCCACATCGACGGCAGCGTGGCAGCCCCCACAGCCGGCTTGCATTTCACCGACGACCTGCTGGCTGAGTGCGACGCCAAAGGCATACGTCGGCGCGAACTCACACTGCACGTGGGCGCGGGCACCTTCCAGCCCGTCAAGAGCGAGCATATTGGCGGCCACGATATGCATTACGAATTTGTACAGGTTTCGCGCAATCTTATTCAGGAACTTATTGGCAATGACCGGCCGGTCATTGCCGTGGGCACTACATCGGTGCGCACACTGGAAAGCCTGTATTACATGGGGCAAATATTGAATGAGAATCCTCATGCCACCGACCTCACCGTGCGCCAATGGATGCCCTATACCACTCCCTGCGCCATCACGGCGCGAGAAGCCCTACAAGCTATCGACAACTATCTGGAGCACAATGACCTGGAGCAACTCATGGGCAGCACTCAACTCATGATTGCACCGGGGTTCCGATATCGCATCATCGACGGCATGATTACCAACTTTCACCAGCCACAGTCCACACTGCTGCTTCTGGTTTCCGCCTTCACCGGTGCCGACCGCTGGCGCGTCATCTACGACCATGCACTGGCCGGCGATTATCGCTTCCTAAGCTATGGCGACGCCTGCTTGTTGCTGCGAGACCTCATTACCGACTAGCGGCCCATTCACACTTTAGCGGGCGATGACCAGGTCGATACCCATCGCTTCTATTGCTTTTATATTTTGCGGCGAGATGCCTGGGTCGGTGATGATGAGATCCACCATCTCCATATCGCTGATTTTTGCAAATCCACGACGGCCAAACTTGCTGCTGTCGGCCAGCACAATAGTTTTCTGCGCAGCCGCCATCATCTTCTGATTTAGCGCGGCCTCACGCATGTCGGTTGTGGTGATACCATAATCAAAGTCGATGCCATCCACACCCAGATACAACTTGGAGAACGAAAAATGGTCCAATATCTGCTCGCTATACTGCCCCACCACCGAAAGCGAACTGTGACGCAGCATGCCGCCCAACTGGATGATGTCGATGTTCTCATTCAGTGCCAGTATCTCGCTCACCACCAGCGAGGCACTCACCACCGTGAGGCGGTGAATGGGCTGAATGCAACGAGCCAGAGCGTGCACCGTAGACCCCGAAGCAATGATGATGCTGTCGTCGCGGTCGATGAGACGGGCCGCTTCATGCCCTATCGCGCGTTTCGCCTCGGGAGCAATCTTCTCCTTATCGTTAACCGAACGATTGTTGATATAAGGGTTGATGAGTATGGCTTTGCCGTGGCTGCGGTACAACTTGCCCAACTTCTCCAGTTCGGTAAGATCTTTGCGCACCGTCACCGACGACACCTTGAGCTTATCTACCAAGTCCGACACCAATATCGACCCTTGCTTCATGAGCATGTCGATAATGATTGAATGGCGTTTTTCTTTGATCATGAGAGTGTATTTTTATTTTGCAGGCAAATATACAACAAATAACTTTACAAAACAAATATCACTTTCGTTTTTCATTCAAGAAGTGAACAAAACGAAAATAATAAATGAACCGATTGTCTATAAAATCACCTAGATTTTATTCTGAAACGAAAGCCTATTTTTTTCAAATCAAAACCAAAACGAAATTCAGTTTTCCAAGTGGTTTTCTCATAAAATATTGACTTTTCAATGGTTTATTTGTTAAAACATTTGGTTTCGTTGAATTTTTTTTCGAATTTTTTTTGCACGTTCAGAAATTGTCTCTATTTTTGTGGCGAAATATTACAATATTATTTCACCGAGGCTTATAATGATGAACGGCTATATGCGTCTCTATCCGTTAGAATCTGCATTAAGCAAAACGCTTGCATGCACAATATCGGGCAATCGGCTAAACTCAATTAAATTTGGTTTTGCCATCGGTTTGCACTAATTTTGCAGATTCTTACACATTATTTAAAAGCTAACCCGTGAATATGAACAACAACAATAAACACTACGATGTGATCGTGATAGGCGGCGGCATCACCGGTGCGGGCGTAGCCCGCGACTGTGCCATGCGCGGCCTGAGCGTTTTACTGCTTGAGCGTTTTGACTTCACCAATGGTGCCACAGGGCGCAATCATGGCCTGATGCATAGCGGTGCCCGATATGCTGTCACCGACAAGGAAAGTGCCACCGAGTGCATCAAGGAGAACATGATACTGCGCAAAATCGCACGCCATTGCGTCGAGGAAACCGATGGTCTGTTCATCACCTTGCCCGAAGACGACCTCGCCTATCAGAGAACCTTCGTAGATGCCTGTCTTGCCGCCGGCATACGCGCCGACATCATCGACCCGGCCGAAGCGCTGGCCATCGAACCGGCAGTCAACCCCGACCTCATAGGGGCAGTGCGCATCCCCGATGCCTCCATCGACCCGTTCCGTCTGACCGTGGCCAACGTGATAGACGCACGTCTGCATGGTGCCGATGCACTCAACTATCATGAGGTGACAGAATTCATCATCAATCAGAACCGCGTCAAAGGCGTAAAGGCGCGCGACCAGCACACCGGTCAAATCAAGGAATTCCGAGCCAGCGTCACCATCAACGCTGCCGGCATCTGGGGCATGCTCATCGCCCAAAAGGCTGGAATCACCATCAATATGTTCCCTGCTAAAGGCGCGCTGCTCATTTTCGGTCATCGCGTGAACAAGATGGTCATCAATCGCTGCCGCAAGCCTGCCAATGCCGACATCCTGGTGCCCGACGACACGGTGTGCGTGATTGGCACCACCAGCGACCGTGTGCCCATAGAAACCGTCGACGACATGCGGGTTACCGACCAAGAAGTGCAACTGCTCCTGAGCGAAGGAGAGAAACTGGCTCCATCGCTGGCCACTACTCGCATTCTGCGTGCTTATGCCGGTGTGCGACCGCTCGTGGCAGCCGACAACGACCCCAGCGGACGAAACATCAGCCGCGGCATCGTGTGTCTCGACCATGAAGAGCGCGACGGCATGGCCGGATTCATCACCATCACAGGCGGAAAGATGATGACCTACAGACTGATGGCACAAATCGCCACCAACTTGGCTTGCAAAAAACTGGGCAATAACGCAACGTGCGATACCGACACAACACCGCTGCCCGGATCGGAGCAAATCGCCACACAGCGCGATGGCGCAAAGCGAAGTTTCGCTTTCAATGCCGCCGAAGGCCGCCACGGCACCTATACATCCAAAATCAAACTCGACACCGATGCCGATCGCGCATTGGTGTGTGAATGTGAAGGGGTGAGCGTGGGTGAAATCAAATATGCCGTCGAAAACCAGCACGTGCACAACCTGCTCAGCCTGCGCCGGCGCACCCGCGTGGGCATGGGCACCTGCCAGGGGAAGTTGTGTGCCTGCCGCGCCGCCGCCCTGCTGGGACGTTTCGACAACAACATACCCAAAGCGCAAGCCGACCTGGCTCAATTCCTCGATGAACGATGGAAGGGCATCAAGCCAGTGGCATGGGGAAGCACACTGCGCGAAGCGCAACTCACAGCAACCATCTACCAGGGCTTGTGCGGACTCGACAAGGCCATTGAAAGAAAGGAGGGCTCGAAATGAAATTTGACACCATCATCATGGGTGGAGGACTGAGTGGACTCACCTGCGGTATCGCTCTGGCAAAAAAAGGCCGCCGAGTGGCCATCGTGGCCGGCGGACAAAACACGCTGCACTTCTACAGCGGCTCTATGGAACTGCTGGGCAGTGTTGACGACCAAGACGTGACTCATCCCATCGAGGCCATAGCCGCGCTGAATGAAAATCACCCCTATTCCAAGATAGGTGCACAACATATCGCTTCACTGGCTCAACAGGCACAAGCACTGCTGGCCGATGCCGGCATCAAAACCACGGGCGATGCCTCCTGTAACCATTACCGCATCACCCCCATGGGCGTGACCAAGCCCGCATGGCTCACCCTCGATGGACTGGCAACTACCAGCCATCCCGACGCTCTTCCGTGGAAAAAGGTGTGCCTGGTGAACCTGGAAGGTTTTATCGACTATCCTATCGACTTTGTAGCCCACGGATTGCGCAACTTGGGAGCGCAGGTGGAAACGCCCACGGTGAGTCTTGAATGTCTCAAACAGGCACGTCGCAGCGCCACCGAAATGCGCGCCACCAATCTGGCTAAAGTCTTTACCAACACAAGCAACGTGGCTCGCCTGGCCGATGCCATCAACACCGCTTGCAACGACACCGAAGCCGTGCTCATTCCCGCCGTGCTGGGATATGACAACGACGACGCATGCAACCTGCTCAAAGCGCAGGTCAAGGCTCCGCTCTACTTCTTGGCCACCCTGCCGCCGGCAGTGACCGGAGTGCGCATCAACGCCGCACTCAAGCACTACTTCCAGATGCTGGGAGGACGCTTCTTAATGGGCGACTCGGTCGAGAACGTTGTCATCGACGGCGACAAGGTCACCCACATCAACACTACCAAGTTGCAAGCCATGTCGTTGCAAGCCGAGCAATATGTGCTGGCCACCGGCTCTTTCATGAGTCGCGGACTGGTTGCCGACTTCGAACGCATCTATGAACCGCTGATGAATCTGGACACCGATGCCCCGCAAGACCGCGAGCAATGGAGCAAATATGGCATGATGGGCGACCAGCCCTACATGAGTTGCGGCGTGGTTACCGACAAGGACTTCCACCCGCTCAAAGATGGCTCCCCACTGGCCAACGTGTATGCCATCGGCCAAGTGCTGGGTGGACATAACCCGATCACTATGGGCGACGGCACCGGCGTGTCGATGCTCACAGCGCTCGCCGTGGCCAATGCCATCAACAGTTAAGACTACATAACGAACCACAATATAATGACAAAGACTCAACTGGCAAGCATTAGCGACCACAATTTCGAGCAGTGTCTCAAATGCTCGATTTGCACGGTCTATTGCCCCGTCGCGGCAGTCAATCCTGCCTATCCCGGCCCCAAACAGGCCGGTCCCGACGGTGAGCGATATCGCTTGAAAGACCCGAAATTCTACGACGAGGCCCTGAAAATGTGTCTGAACTGCAAGCGCTGTGAAGTGGCTTGCCCAAGCGACGTGCGCATCGCCGACCTCATCCAGCAGGCACGCATGAAGCATCATTCACACCGGCCCAAGTTGCGCGACATGATGCTCGCCAGCACCGACCTCGTGGGTTCGTTGGCCACCGTGGTGGCTCCGGTGACTAATTTCTCGCTGGGGCTGAAGCCGGTGAAGGCGGTCATGGACACCGTCATGGCTATCGACAAGCACCGCACATTTCCGGCCTATGCGTCGCAGAAGTTTGAGACCTGGTTCCGCAAAAATGCCGAGAAACGTCAGAATGAGTTTGCACATCATGTGAGTTACTTCCATGGTTGCTATGTCAATTACAACTTCCCGCAACTGGGACAAGACCTGGTAACGGTGATGAACGCACTGGGATATGGCGTTCACCTGCTGGAAAAAGAAAAATGCTGCGGTGTGGCTCTAATTGCCAACGGCATGTATAACCAGGCACGCAAGCAAGGCGAAACCAACATGGCTTCAATGCGCAAAAGCATCAATCAGCAAAGCCGGCCAGTGATCACCACCAGCTCAACCTGCACCTTCACCATGCGCGATGAATACCCCGAATTGCTGGGCGTGAACAACGACGGCGTGCGCAATCACTTATCGCTGGCCACACGGTTCATATTCAACCTGGTAGATGAGGGTAAAGTGAAACTGGCTTTCCGCCACGACTTCAAAATGCGCGTGGCCTATCACACAGCTTGCCACATGCAACGCATGGGATGGGCCATCTTCAGCACCGAGTTGCTGCGCATGATTCCCGGACTGGAACTCATAGAACTGGACCAAAACTGCTGCGGCATCTCGGGCACCTACGGTTTCAAGAAAGAAAATTACGAAACCTCTCAAGCCATCGGAGCCAAACTCTTCAGCGACATCGACGCCGCCAAACCCGACTTCGTTTCTACCGACTGCGAGACCTGCAAGTGGCAGATAGAAATGTCTACCGGCGTGAAAGTGCTTAATCCCATCAGCATCCTGGCACAGGCTCTCGACATAGAAAAAACCCGCCAGCTTAACGGCGTTAATTAGCATCCTACTGAATATCATAATTTAATAACCTTTAATTACAACTATTTTTTATGGCAAGTTTTTTAACCCCCCCGGCATATAAGCCCGAGAGGACCGACGCCAATGTCGATGCCGACTACAAGCGGCTTCGCTGGCAAGTATTTATCGGTATCTTCATCGGATATGCCGGCTTCTATCTAGTGCGCAAGAACCTTTCTATGGCCATCCCCATGCTTGAGCCATTTGGTTTCACAAAGGGCGAGCTGGGCACTGCTTTGGCCATGAACGCACTGGCCTATGGCTTCTCAAAGTTCGTTATGGCCAGCGTGAGCGACCGTAGCAACGCCCGCCGCTTCCTGCCTCTGGGCTTGATTCTCTCGGCCGTGGCCATGATGTTCATGATTGTTCCCATCCAGTACTTCCGCGAGCAGAAAGGGCTGGCCATCACCTTGATGGGAGTCTTCAACTTTATGGTGGGCTGGTTCCAGGGAATGGGCTGGCCTCCGTGCGGACGTGTGATGACTCGCTGGTTCTCCATCAAGGAGCGCGGCACATGGATGAGTGTGTGGAACTGCGCCCACAATGTGGGTGGTGCCCTCGTTGGTCCCATGGCCGCCTATGGCGCGGCCTGGTTTGGCGCGTGGTTCTACGGCGCCGACGAGAAAATGTACTTCCTCATCGGCACTTACGCCTTCCCTGCCGCTGTAGCTATTCTCATCGCCATCATCGCCTATGTACTCATTCGCGACACCCCGCAATCATGTGGACTGCCCTCGATTGAGAAATGGAGTGGCTCGGCCTCTAAAAACTACGACGAGAAGAAGAGCGAGCAGTCGCTGCCCTTTGCGCAGATTTTCAAGACTGTGCTCAGCAACAAGTTCTTGTGGTACATAGCACTGGCCAACTCTTTTATCTACATGGTGCGCTACGGATGCCTCGACTGGGCTCCCACCATCTTGAGCAGCCAGGGTGTGGACATCAAGAGCGCCGGATGGGCCTACTTCGCTTATGAGTTCGCCGCCATCCCCGGCACGCTATTCTGCGGCTGGCTCAGCGACAAGGTGTTCAGCGGTCGCCGCGCGCTGCCCACCATGATTTTCATGGCACTCATAATTATCGCCATCGTTGTTTACTGGCAGAACATGACCAACCTGTATGTGGTGGTGGGTTGCCTCATCGCCATCGGTTTCCTCATCTATGGTCCTGTGATGCTCATCGGCGTGCAGGCGCTGGACTTGGCCCCCAAGAATGCCGCCGGCACCGCTGCCGGGCTCACCGGCTTCATGGGCTATGTGCTGGGAACAGCGATTCTGGCCAACAGTGTGCTCGGTTACGTGGCCGACAGCACTGGTGGCTGGGATTGGCCCTTCATCCTGCTCATCGTTGCTTGCGTGCTGGCCATCCTGTTCATGGGCATGACCTATAAAGAGGAACAATACCTCGTGGCCGACCGCAAGGGCGAAAACAAATAAGAGATGCGACCGCTGCATTTATTAGTGAAAATAACAACCAACTCATTTTTTTATTAATTTCAATTTTACACTTTTATGTTTAAAAATCTCATTCGTATGGGTGTTGCCAGCCTGGCGCTGGTTGCCCTTGCAACCTCTTGTTCCGAGGAACAACAGTTCACCAGTGAGAAGACCGATGCCAAGCGCGTTGAAGTTCAAGTGCTCAACGACCAGCTGGCCAAGGTCCGTGACTACGTACCCCTGTATGCAGTGATTGCTCACCGCGGCTCCACCTTCTGGGCTCCCGAGGAGACCGAGGCTTCGTGGCGCTGGGCCCGTGAAATGGGTGCCGACTACCTGGAGAGCGACGTGCAGTGCACCAAAGACGGTATCGTGCTGGCCAACCACGACGAGAACCTGAAGCGTACAACCAACATCGAGAACATTTTCTCTGAGAGCGTGCCCACCAGCCGCATCGACTTCTACATGAGCCTGGGCTTCAGCCGCGACGACGCCGAGAAGCAGTATGGCCGCGATGTTGCTGCCTTCCGCCCGTTCTACACGCTGAGCTACTACTATGCCGAGCTGCTCATGCTCGACTCCGGCAGCTGGTTCAACCAGACTAGCCTGGAGCAGGCTCGCAACTCTTTTGCCGCCACCGAAAATGGCTACTTCGACAAGGAGAATGGCAAGATTGTTTATAGCAACGGTCTCTACATCAGCGCCATCCAAGACCAAATCGCATACGCCGAGGGCAAGCGCCTGGTGCGTGACAGCGAAGGTCGCCGCGTGCTCGCCTACAAAATCAAGGACGAGTACAAAGGCATGACCCTGCAGCAAATCTACGATGCCATCAAGGCTAAAGGCCAGTATAACGCTAAGTACATGGACTTCCTGGAGTATGACTTCTCCAACGCCTACGAGGCCGACCCCGAAGACACCGGCAACCGTCCCGGCATCTACGTGGAGTTCAAAGAGAGCTGGCTCAACCCCGGCAACATGGAGCAGCGCGTGTATGACGTGCTCGACGAGTGCGGCTGGAACATCATCACCAAGCCTGCCACCGAGACTGCCTTCTACAAGAGCGGCAAGGTGAACGTGGGTAAGACCAACGGCAAGGTGATTCTGCAAACCTTCTCGTTCGATGCTCTGCGTCGTGCCAACGACGTGTTCAAGGGTCGCGTGCCCATGTGCTACCTGTTGTGGATCAGCGAGCCCGCCTATGCTACCGACATCGCCATCGACGATCCCACCGGCTATGCAGCCTTCATCAAGTGGGCACAAGACAATGGTGCTCACATCATCGGCCCGGCCATCAGCGGCGCTCCCAACAATTATCCCGAGATGAACGCTCCCTGGCAGGCCTACATGATTCGCAAGAGTGGTATGATCAACCATCCCTATTCGTTCGACTCGTGGGCACAGATGTGCAAATACATGGGCTACTACAACTACGGCCTCGCAACCGAGTTCGACGACCTGCTGCGCCTGAACATCCCCAAAACCAACTACACCGCCGACGGCTTCCCCAACAGCGTGCCTGTATACATGGACGGATTCTTCACTAACCGCACCGAGATGTCGCTCAAGTATATGATTGAGAACGGATTCCGTGGCAACGCCAAGCTGCCCAACCCGTTCCACGCCGGTCAAGTCTACGACAACTCGCAGGCCAACGTCACCGTGCCCGATGCCGTTGAAACACTCAAGCGCCTGGGTTACTAATCGACTCGCATGTTTAATAAGACACATTATTAATTGATTATACCATCATTATTATGAAGAAATATTTCATCTTGCCCGCTCTGGCTATGTTTGCCCTGAGCGCAGCAGCGCAGGACTTCGATAACGACCCCACCCTGCAACTCGAAAAAAAGGACGCCAAGTTCACCATCGGCGCACGCTTCATGGCCGACGCAGCCCTCTATCACAGCGACTTCACCCCGCTGCAGAGCGGTGCCTCGATTAGCGACGCACGCATCCGCACCTCGTTCACCTACAAGAACTGGTATCTCTATGCCGACTTCGGTTTCGGCGGCGGCAAGTTCTCACAGAAGAACATCTTCGCTCAGTGGAGCAACTGCACTCACTCGGTGAAAGTAGGTTACTACAACGATCCCGCCGGCTCAATGGCCCGCAACACCTCGCTGGGTAGCTACCACTTCATCTCTCGTCCCGGTTCCAGCTACGCGCTGGGCGAAGGCCGCGAGCTGGGTATCAGCTACAAGTATAACACCGACCGTTTCATGGCCTACCAGGGTGTGTTTACCGAGAACCAGTACAACAAGATCAGCGCTGGCTTCAACGGCCTCACCATTGCCGGTCGCTACCTGTTCCGCCCCGTTATCGACGACAAGCAGACACTGCACATCGGCGTGAGCGGACGCTTTGCACACCTGGGTGGTGGTGAAGTGTATAACAACATCCTCAAGAAGACCTACCACATGGGCCAGACACTGGAAACCTACGTCGATGAGGACGAGCAATTCGTGACTGCCGACCTCGACTGGGCAAACAACGTGGGTAGCCTGGGCGCAGAACTGCTCTACCACAACGAGAAGGTGTTCCTGCGTGGTGAATACTTCTACAAGCACGTGACTAAGAAACGCGACACCTACTCGCTGATGATCGATGCTCAGAACAACATCGACGGCTGGGGTTCGCTCGAAGCTTGGGACAACGCCAACAAGCTGCGCAGCAACAACTTCCACGGTGGTTACGTGGAGGCTGGCGTGATGCTGCTGGGCAACGGCTACAAGTACAACAAGACCGACGGTCTGCTGGGTGGCCTCAACGGCAAGGCCCTGGAACTCGTAGCTCGCTACAACTACACCGGCCTGAACGACCTCACCGACGGTGAATATTTCAACGCCGGCCGCGGTCACTACTATGCTGCAGGTTACATGGAAGACTGGCCCGGCACCGGCGCAACCAGCGTGGGTGGCGGCAACCTGCACAGCGCCACTATCGGCTTGAACTACTCGTTCAACAAGTACGTCCAAGTGATGGTTGACTACACCTACCACAAGCTCAAGAGCGACTATCATCCCAACGACAAGAACTTCCACGTGGGCCAGGCCCGCCTCCAGTTCACGTTCTAAAACGTGGGTAATAGCTACTATAAAGCCTTGCGCCGCATTGGTGCAAGGCTTTTTTTGCGTAATGAAATGCCTCAATTTGTTTCTGGCCGTTAATCGGCCTGCTTTCCATCGAGCCGCTCGGCGTGGATAAGCACGAGCATAGCTACCGACCGGCGTGCTTCAGGTAGGTTGCGGCACGCAGTGCCATGTTGTCGCGCAACTGCTGGCGGTAGAGCCAAATCTCGCGAGAATGATAGCAGCCGTCGCGACCGATGATGGGCAACACATAGTCGGTAGCCGTATAGCCGTCGACAACCAGCAAACCGCTTGCCACGTCGAGCCTTACCGTGAGATGATCTTTCGCTTGCTGGTCGACGGGAAGCAGTGGCGTGGGGTCGGTGTCCAGCTCAGCCGGCGTCGCATCGGTACACCAGTTGACAGGATTGATAGCTACTGCGCTATATTCCCACCCGGCCAGGGCACACGATGGGTCACGAACCGAGTTATAGCAAATGGTCACACCAGTGTCCGAGGCATTGCGAGCCGGACGCACCGCCGGGACATTCGCCACCTCGGCATCGCTGTACACGGCACCAATCACATAGGCAGCAATCATGCGCGAGCGTGTGGTGTCATCCATCTCCACCAGCAACTGCTTCACAATCATTGCCCCCTGGCTGAAGCCGGCCAACACGAATGGACGGCCATGGTTATCGTGCTCGATGTAGTGGCGAAAGGCGCGACGCACATCGCTCAACGCCAACGGCAGGCGTGCCTGACAGAGCGCAGTGGTGGCAAACGACTGCATTGAACACTGGCGATAGTAAGGCGAGTAAAAGTTAAAGTCGCCGCCCAGCAAGACGTCGACACCGTGCATTTCGTCGTAAATCGCCTTGCGCACACTGTCGTTACGCGTATCGGCATAATGGAATAGCGTGCCGTCGGCTCCACGATAGTCGGCCGTCTCGGTCGATGTGACGTAGAACAAGTCGGCCTGCCCGCCACGGTCGGTGACATACCACTGGGTAGCTTCGGTGTAGTCGGGGGATTGGGGCACCACCGAAGATTGTGGCTCGCTCCCCTCTGCTTCGCCGCAAATGGTCAACAACAGCGCGGTCAATAAGATAGAAATGAGTCTTGTATGTTTCATAGAGGTAAGATGATGGTAGCAAGCGTGAACATCCGGTTGCTATTGGCTTTCACTCGGCAAAGTTACAGAAAAAACGAGTGCAGAACAAATCGGCAAGCAAAGATTTTCATTTTGACCTGTCTTGACCCCGCAACTTCCACGCCCGGGCAATTAGCAAGTTGTCAACCCGCTGATTTACTGGTGGTAAACTCAGCTGAATCGTGTTAGTTCACCAATAACTTCTGTCTCAAATGTAACCAATGCCCATAACGCTTGCAGCGGCCTGACGTGCCTCTTGGTCTCACGCTAAGACTAGGGTTACCGGCACAAATGAGTCTCGCGTGACAGGATTCGAGTCTGCTTTGTTAATCCATTATGTTAATAGTGTTAAAAGACTGTGGAGTGTGGCACGATTATGAAATAATAACTACCTTTGCACCGATTTTTAGCAACAGCTGGCTGAAATGTTCATTTTGCACGATAAGATATACGTCTCCACGACCCCGCACCTGCACTGGTGCGGGCGTTTCAACGACTACATATTCAACGAATTACAAGAAACTGCTGCACGCTGCGCCGGCATCTGTATTACACTGTAACCGGAGCAGCGTGTCTTTTGAGATTAACCCATCGTTTTGACAATTATTTTTTATTGTTTTATTAATAAATATCAGTAATGTTCAAAAAGATTCATTTCTTGTCATTCATCGTTATGCTCTTCGCAGCATTTTCCATGAATGCCCAGGTCACCACTTCGGCTCTCTCCGTCACGGTGACCGACGACACCGAGGAAGCGCTCATTGGCGCAACGGTTGTGGCTACACACCTCCCCTCGGGAACCAAGTACAATGCTGTGTCCAACCTTGCCGGTCTGGCTCACATGCAGGGTATGCGCACCGGCGGTCCCTACCGCGTGCAGGTATCCTACATCGGCTATGAGACCCGTGTGGTGGAAGGCGTAGTGCTCCAGTTGGGTAACACCTATATGCTGGACGTACACCTGAGCTCAGCAGCCAACCAGCTCAGCGAAGTGGTCATCACAGGCGATGCACACCGTCAGGAAGCCGGCGCAAGCCACAACTTCTCGGTGGCAAATATCGAAAATGCCGCTACGGTGAACCGCAATATCTACGACGTGGTCAAGAACATGCCCATGGCCAGCACCTCTAAGGTGGGCGGTATCTCGTTTGCAGGCAGCAACAACCGCTACAACAGTTTCCAGATTGATGGTACTGTGAGTAACGACGTGTTCGGTCTGGCTGCTTCGGGCACCAATGGCGGACAGGCTAGCGCCAACCCCATCTCTATGGACGCTATCCAGGAGATTCAGGTGGTGGTCGCTCCCTTCGACGTGCGCCAGAGTGGTTTCACCGGCGGTGGTATCAACGCTATCACCAAGCAGGGTACCAACGACTTCCACGCCACTTTCTACACTTATTACAACAACCAGAACTTCTACGGCCGCTACAATGCCGCTCGTGGTGACATCAAGGACAAGCTCACCAAGCAGCACGCTACTACCATCGGTGGTAACATCAGCGGTCCCATCGCTAAGGACAAGCTCTTCTTCTTCCTCAACCTGGAGAACCACAACGAGAGCTATCCCGCTAGCTTCTATCCCGGCATGTCGGGCGACTACCTGAGCGAAGCCACTGTCAAGCAGATTGCCGACAAGTATTACAAGCTTTCGGGCATCCAGGAGAGCTATGGCCGCCGCGACGTGAAGCGCAATGCCTTCGACCTGCTGGCCCGCATCGACTGGAACATCAACGACAACAACAAGCTGGCTCTGCGCTACCAGCACGGCAACGCCTACGACGACAAGTGGAGCGCCGGTACCACCAGCTACTACTTCAACAACTCTAGCTATCGCTTCAACAACGTCACCAACTCGTTTGTGGCTGAGTTGAACAGCAACATCGGCTCGGGCGTTTACAACGAACTCCGCGCCAGCTACAACCGCATCCGCGACAGCCGCGACGTGCCTTATCAGGGTCCGCTGTTCTGGATCAAGAACGTGGCCAACGAGGACAACACTCGCAGCAACATCGCCATCAACATCGGTACTGAGTATAGCTCGGGTGCCAATTTCCTGGATCAGGACGTGTATCTGCTGGAAGACAACCTGTCGTGGTACAAGGGTCGTCACACCATCACCCTGGGAACGCACAACGAGTTCTTCAAGATGCGCAACCTGTTCATCCAGTCGGTCACCGGTGAGTGGGTTTACAACTCGCTGGACGACTTCATGAACGACGCCCCCAACCAGTTTGTGTTCAAGTGCACCAACCCCGCCATCACCAATGGCGACCTGCGCTGGACTCCCATCATCAAGGCCGGTCAGCTGGGTCTGTACCTGCAAGACAAGTTTGAAGTGAACCGCAACCTGCAGCTCACCTATGGTCTGCGCGTTGACCTCCCGTTCATGTACACTCGTCCCACCGACAATGTCGAGTTCAACCAGTATGCCTATCAGAAGGGCTGGGATGCCAAGGTCG
Organism: Muribaculaceae bacterium; assembly: GCA_017940245.1. Classification (GTDB taxonomy): domain Bacteria; phylum Bacteroidota; class Bacteroidia; order Bacteroidales; family Muribaculaceae; genus Sodaliphilus. Next base: position 24,355 of record JAGAYZ010000095.1, read on the forward strand.
GCCAGATGCCCAGCGCTAAGCCCCTGTTCTCGCCCCGCTTTGGTTTCCGTTGGTACACCGACGACAGCCACAACACACTGCTGCGCGGTGGTCTGGGTCTGTTCACCGGCCGCGTGCCCTTCGTGTGGCTGAGCAACGCATTCAGCAACACTGGCGTGGAAATCACCGGTACTACGATCAATCAATCTTCTGGCGACCCAATGCCTAATGTTACAACCAACACGTCAGAATTATTGGAATTCATCACAGACAAGAACGCTCCGCGTCCCGACATCGTAACCGTGAGCAAGAAGTTCCGTTATCCGCAGGTGTTCCGTGCCAACCTGGCTTTGGAACAGCGTCTGCCCGGCGACGTGAAGTTCACCCTGGAAGGTCTCTACAGCAAGACCTACAACCAGGCCTACTTCAAGAACCTGGCTCTGAGCCAGTCGGCAAGCATCTACGCTATCGAAGGCGTTGAAGCCAGTGCTGCTCCCTTCTTCACCGTAGACCGCAAATACTACTCGGTTATCAACACCGAGAACACCAACAAGGGTTATACCTACAGCATCAGCGCCACTCTGGAGAAGAACTTCGACTTCGGTCTGGACGTGCTGGCCAGCTACACCTTTGGTCATAGCAAGAGCGTTTACGACGGCACCAGCAGCGTGGCCTACAGCAACTGGAAATACAACTATGCTGTGAACACCTACGCTCCCTCGCTGACCTACTCTTCGTTCGACCAGCCCCACCGCATCCTGGTGAACGTGGGCTACACCACTCCCAAGTATGCCAACGGCTGGCTGCAGACCACCATCGGCCTGACCTACAATGCTTACAGCGGTTTCCGCTACAGCCTCACCATGAACGAGAACAGCGACTATAACGGCGACGGACAGCGCGGCAACTCCATGCTCTACCTGCCCACCGACGATGAACTCGACAAGATGGTATTTGTTGACAATAATGGCAAAACCGCCGATGAGCAGCGCGAGCTCTTCCGCGAGTTCCTGGCCAACGACAGCTATGCCAAGAACCACCGTGGTGAGTATGCCGAGCGCAATGGCAACATCGCTCCCTTCGAGCACCAGCTCGACCTGCACCTGGCTCAGAGCATCTTCGCCCTGCGCGAGCGCGGCAGTAAGATCATGCTCACCTTCGATGTGCTCAACTTTGCCAACATGCTCAACAAGAAGTGGGGTGCCGTCTACAGCAGCAGCTACAACGTGACTCCGCTCAACTGCACCAAGACCGAAAAGGTGGCCGAGGGCGTTTATCGCGCCAACTACACTTGGAACGGCTACACCGAGCCCACCAAGAATGCCATCTTCAGCCGCTGGCACGCACAGGTGGGTGTGAAGCTCATCTTCTAATCGAGGATTAGCATCCATCTATTATCAACCCACACTGAATGGCGCGAATATTCATCATGAATTCGCGCCATTCATGTTTTTTTACTATATTTGCAAAAAATTGTGCAGATATGGAAACTTTCAGGCGTTACCCTGCCGGTGTGCAGGACTTCGAGAAAATCAGGACCGAAGGGTTTGTCTATGTCGACAAGACACGTTATGTCTATGAAATGGCCAACCGTTTCGGTGATGCTATTTTTCTGAGCCGTCCGCGACGGTTCGGAAAATCCCTGCTATGCTCCACACTCAAGTATTACTTTCAGGGGCGAAAAGACCTGTTCCAGGGACTCGCCATAGAGCAACTCGAAACCCGCTGGACGCAATACCCCGTGTTGCACTTCGACATATCGCGGGCTAAACGAGATGCTGTCAACGACGTTCGCAAGGCACTTTCGCTGCTCCTATCAGAATACGAGGCAATTTACGGGCAAGTAACAGGAAGCGACAATATGGGTGACCGTCTGCAATTTCTCATTGCCGAAGCACATCGTAAGACAGGCAACAAAACCGTGCTCATCTTCGACGAATACGACTCACCAGTCCTACATGCCATAGACGACTACGACAAGATGAAAGAAATACGCAACATCTTCAACGAGTTCTACGGTCCTGTCAAATCCATGGCCGAGCACCTGCGTTTTGTGTTTATTACAGGTATCACCAAGTTCTCACAGATGAGCATTTTCTCCAGCATCAACAACCTGGTAAACATCAGCCTGAACAAACAAATGGAGGCGGTGTGCGGTATAACAGCACAGGAATTGGAAACCCAATTCCAATCCGAAATTGAGAACATTGCTCTTCAATACAAGTGCACAAGCCCCGAAGCATTAAACAAACTGCGAAAGCAATACGATGGCTACCACTTCGGTCCCACGTTAACCGACATCTATAACCCTTTCAGCTTGCTGAATGCTTTCACTTCAGAGATGCTTCGCGACTACTGGTTTGCCAGTGCCACGCCCACGGCCTTGTTGCATGTGCTCTCGCACTACAATTTCTCATTGCGCGACATTGAAGAGGCATCTGTCCTGGAGGAAGATTTCAACCAGCCATTCGACAATTTCGACTCGGCAGTGCCCATCCTCTACCAAAGCGGCTACCTCACCATAAAGGATTTTGACTCCGTTGATAATGTCTATACATTAGGTATTCCCAATGGAGAGGTGTACCGCGGCCTTTACCGCACCCTCATGAATCATTACCTGAACCGCAATTACAGCACCAACTCGCAACTGCTCATCGCCGTAAAACGCGCCATGCGTAACGACGACATCAACTCAGCACTCACTGCCGTGCAAAACTATATGGCTGCACTGCCGCATCACCTGAGCAACAAAACCGAGCAAGACTTTGAAACTATTCTGCGCGTTCTGTTCGATGGAATCGGTATCGAAGTAGATACCGAGGTGCAGTCGGCCATTGGCCGATGCGATGTGGTTATCAAAACACAGAAAAAAATCTACGTGCTGGAACTAAAAATCGACGGTAACGGGAGTGTGGATGATGCCTTAGCACAAATCAATGAAAAAAACTATCTCATACCCTTCTGGAGCGACCCGCGACAGGCTGTGAAGGTGGGTGTCGTTCTCGACCGCGACACACGCACCATCAAGCAGTGGAAAGTGCTAGAATCTTAAACATCTCCATCATGAAAAGAATCATTCTATTTTTTGTCACACTGGCGCTGGCAGTAGCGGCTGTGGCTGCAGGGCGCGACACCTACACCGTGATTGTATCGCTCGACGGGTTCCGCTGGGACTACACCGAAGCATTCGACACACCATTCTTCGACCAGCTGGCTCAGCAAGGCGTGAAGGCGGTGATGATGCCGTCGTTCCCCAGCAAGACGTTCCCCAACCATTACACCCTGGCCACGGGACTCGTGCCCGATCATCATGGCATCATAGGCAACAAATTCCGCATCCGCGATACCGGCAAGCGATTCTCGCTCAGCGACATTGAGACACGCACCGACCCAAACAACTACGGCGGAGACCCCATCTGGCTCACGGCCAAGCGGCAAGGTGTGAAAAGCGCCACCATCTACTGGGTGGGCAGCGATGTGCCCATCAAGGGCGAGTATGCCACCTACTGGAAGGACTACCTGAAAGATCGGCTCACCCACGAACAGCGCATCGATGAGGCCGTCAGGCTGTTATCTCTTCCCGAGAAGGAACGGCCTCATCTCGTTATGGTCTATTTTGAAGAGCCCGATGCCAGTGGGCATCACAATGGCCCTATCACCCGTCAGACACGCCAAGCCGTGGAGCGCATGGACTCGCTCATGAGTGTTCTGGGGCAGCGACTCGCCAGCCTGCCTATTGCCAGCCAAATCAATCTCATCATCACAGGAGACCATGGCATGACTTGGGTGAGCCCCGAGCGGCAACTGCTGGCCATGGATTTCTTAAAAGAGAAATGGGTAAAAAGCATCGAGAACGACTTTCCGGCGCTCATCTATGCTGCTGAGCCACAATATATCGACTCCATTTATAACACACTGAAACAGGTTGACCACATAAGGGTGTGGCGACGCGGTGAACTTCCGGCCTACCTCAACTATGGTACTAACAAAAACATGGGCGACGTGGTGGTACTGGCCGATGTGGGATGGGTATTCGACAAGAAACCTAAGAAGGATCTGGGCACTCACGGCTACGACCACACGTGCAGCGACATGTGGGTGGGGTTCCGCGCCATCGGTCCCGACTTCAAGCAGGGTTACACGCGCGCGCACACCTTCCACAACGTGAGCATCTATCCGCTGCTGTGTCACTTGCTGGGCATCGTCCCCAGCCCCTGCGACGGCTCGCTCGACGAAGTGAGCGACATAATCAATTTCACTCGCAAGTAGTGCAACAGGCTCAGCCATAGGCACAAAAAAAGGGCAAGCTTACTATATCGCGCCGCTACAACCCGATACCCTTGCTTCGGTCAAGACCTGGGGGATTCTCGGGGAGCTGGCCGTATAGGACTTACCCGGCTGCAAAAGTACTGCTTTTCGCCGAACTGGCCAAAGAAAATCGACAAATTCTTTCACTCTGCAACATTATCCTTCTAATTTTCAATGAATAAACATTGATTATTTTTCAACAGCCACTGCCTGCGATTGGCGGTACTGCTGCGGTGTGAGCCCCGTGTGCTGCTTGAAATAGCGACAAAAGAACGACGTGTCGCTAAACTGATAGTCCCATGCCAGCTGTTTCACACTGAAATTGGTTGAACGCAGACTCAGCTTGAGCTGCATCACCACATACTGGTCAATGATGGCCTTGGCGGTGTGCCCGGTAACCCGCTGCACGATGATGTTCAGGTACTTGGGAGTAACACTCAGGCGATGGGCATAATAAGCCACATCGCGATACTGACGATAGTCACGCTCCAATGCCTCCATAAAATCACTGAACAGTTCACGAGTGCGTCTTGACCCCGTTTCGGGCGGTCGCTCAGCACGACTGCGCACAATCCAGTCGTAAAAGCCCGTAAAAAATGCCTTTAACTGATACAGCACCAACTGATCCAAACAGGTACAATCCTGCTGAGTGAAATACACCTTGAGCAGTGCAAACATATTGTCGATGATAGCCGTTACCACAGGACGGTCTTTACGGCAGCGGTCGGCACGAAGCGACGAATAGACCGTGTGCTCCAGTTGCAAACTTGCTTCGCGCAGCATAGCCGCATCATAGCGCAGCATCTCCACCATAAAGTCTTCACTCACCTGCTGCAAGATGAGTGCCTCACCGGGGAAGATTATAATCACCGCCCCCTCATGTAACTCCCAGTCCTTGAAGTCAATCCGCATAGAAGCGACGCCTCGCCGGCAGATGATGATTGCACCAAAATCCACCACTTGCGGCTCTACTCGCCATTCTTCGAGGGGTGAGGTATATAGTTGAGCCTTCTCGGTGGCTTTCATCTCGTTAATCATAACTGTTCGGTTTTAGACTGCAAAATTAAAGAAATTATCGACATCATCGGTAGGATATTTCCCAAAAATCCCATTTTCGGCGAAATTATTAAAATAACCATTTGCCCATTTTAGAGTAATTTTGCAGCCGATTTTTGAACAAGATTTTGAATGATGATTAAACAACTGATAACAGCAGCGGCTTTAGTCCTTACAGGAAGCACTGCTACGGCCGGCGAACAGCCCATGACCGTGAAACAACTATTCACACTGGTGGAAAACAACATCAATCTCACCGCCGCTCGCACAGGTGTCGAGGCAGCCTCGGCTGGTATCGAAGCCGCCCGCGCCGCTTGGTTGCCCGATGTGAATGCAAAGCTCTCACTAAGTTATAACGGAAATGGATTGCTCATGAGCCGAGAGTTTGACGAGGCACAATGGGTACATATTCCACATCTGGGCAACAGCTTGACGCTGGAAGTGCAACAAGTCATCTACTCCGGTGGAGCCATTCCTGCAGGCATCAAACTCGCCGAACTGGGCAAAAGCCAAGCCGAGACCGCCACACAACTCACGCGTGAGCAGCAACGGTTTCTGGCACTGGGACAGTACCTCAACATCCTCAAACTCAACAATGGCATCAAGGTATATGAGCAAAACATCGCACTCACTGAGCGACTCATTGCCGACATCACCCTCAAGTATGAGCAGGGCATGGTGCTGCGTAACGACATCACTCGCTACGAACTGCAACTGGAAAACCTGAAACTGGGACTCACACGCCTCATAGACAAGCGCAGCATCCTCAATCACCAGCTGTGCAATGCCTTGAACCTACCCGATGGCACACAAGTTGTCCCCGACGCCTCGCTCACACACTTGCAACCCGCTGGCCACAGTCAGGACGAGTGGCAACTGCTGGCCAGCACCACCTCGCCCGTCATGCAACAGCAAGAAATAGGCGTGAAAATGGCCGAGCAACGTGAACGACTGGCACGCAGTGAAATGAGACCCAAAGTGGCGTTCTTCGCAGCCGACAATTTTAATGGGCCCATCACCTTCGAGATTCCGCCCATCAACAAGAACATCAACGTGTGGTACTTGGGCGTGGGGGTCACTTATAATATAGGCGCACTCTACAAGAGCAATAAAAAGGTGAAACAGGCTCAACTCAACACGCGCCAAACGATGGAGCGAAAAGATGTGGCCGCTCAAAACCTGAACAATTCGGTGCAAGCCGCCTACACCCAGTTACAACAGAATTACGTGGAACTGGCCACACAACAAAAGAGCGTACAGCTTGCTCAACAAAACTATGACGTGGTCAATGAGCGCTACTTGAACCAGATGGCACTCATCACCGACATGGTGGATGCCAGCAACATCAAACTCAACGCCGAACTTCAGGAAGTAGATGCGCGCATCAACATCTTGCTGGCTCACTATAAAATGCAATACCTGGCAGGAACACTGTAAAATTACCGATAACACTACATTAAACATTCATGATATGAAAAACAAGCAACTCATCAAGCGAATTTATAACATTGCAGTCATTGCACTGCTGGTGGTCGCCATCGGCTGGATATGTATGCGATTCTGGCACCCCGGACGCATCGAGTGGACCGACGATGCCCAAGTGGTGCGCCACATCACACCCATCAACACACGCGTGCAAGGATTCATCAAGGAAATCAGATTTGAAGAATTTCAGCACGTGAACAAGGGCGATACACTCATCATCATCGAGGATGCCGAGTATCGACTGCAACTGGCGCAAGCCGAAGCTGGTGTGCGCGGTTCACGCAGCGGCGGCGCAGCTGTTAGTGCCAGCATGAACACCACGGCCAGCAACGTGAACGTGGCCAGCGCGGGCGTGCAAGTGGCCAGTGCCGGGGTTGATGAGGCCCGCGTGGCCATGGAGACGGCCCGCAAGGATTACGAGCGCTATGCCGCTCTGCTCAAGAAAGACGCTGTCACCCAACAACAATATGACAATGCCAAGGCACGCTACGACGATGCCGCCAGCCGCTATCAAGCCGCACAAGCAAGGCATGCACAAGCCGCTGCCAGCCGCCAGGCCACAGCCGTTGTCAAGAACGAGCAGAGTGCCCGCTTGGGGCAATCGAGTGCTGGTGTGAGCGTGGCAGAGGCCCAACTCAATCTGGCTCGTCTCAACCTGTCGTACACTGTAATCATCGCCACCACCGATGGCTACATGGGTCGCAAAGACATCCATGAGGGACAACTGGTGCAACCGGGGCAGCAACTGGCACGCATCGTTGACGACAACGATGTGTGGGTAATGGCCTTCTACCGCGAGACGCAACTCGAGCACATCGCCACCGGCAATAAAGTCGATTTCACCGCCGATGCCATTCCAGGCATCACCTATCATGGTACTGTCGAAGCCATCTCGGCTGCAACCGGCTCGGCATTCTCAGGAGTTCGCACCGACAATGCCACCGGCAACTTCGTGAAAGTGGAGCAACGCGTGCCCGTGCGCATCAAGATTGAAGGCGACAACAGGCCCGATGACGTGCGCCGCCTTCTGGCCGGACTCAACGTGATTACCGAAATCAAATACTAGTGAGCCTTGGCACAGTGGAATGAAACTTTCTCCATGCCCATGTATAAGGCATGGGTACCCGAGGCCATCAGGCCTTGGATATACCTCGTTTTTGCCTTTATCTTCCAGCTCACCGGTACCTATTACTTGGGATCGTTGAGCCAAATCATGGGCACCACGTCACTCATGCGTGAAGACGTGATGATGATAGGCATGATGGGGGTGGTGGGCGTGAACATGCCGTTCCCGTTCCTGTTCCGCTTCAAGCTGCGATTCCCCAATCACTACTTGCTCATCACAGCAGCAGTGGTCATCATCGTGTGCAACCTGCTCACACTCTATGTGACCTGGGTGCCCCTGTTGTGCGCCATCAGCTATGTGGCGGGATTCTTCAAGTTGTGTGGCACGTTTGAATGTTTTTCCAACATCCGCTTGTGGATTTCGCCCAAGCAGAACTTCGGTGTGTTCTTGCCCTCAATCTACATCGTCATTCTGAGTGCTGTGAGCACTTCTACCTGGCTCTCACAGCAGATTACCTACTACTTTGACGACTGGCAAATGATGAACTGGCTCACCATTGGGCTGTTGCTCACCATGATTCTTGTGCTGCGCTTGCTCACACGGCCGTTCATGTTCATGAAACCGCTCCCCCTGGTAAGTATGGACTGGCTGGGCTGCTTGTTGTGGTCGGCACTGATGCTGGAATTCATTTGGGTGTTCACCTATGGTGAGTACTACAACTGGTGGGACAGCTCACTGTGGCGCGGCGTGGTTCTTTCCATTCCGGTCACTCTACTCATCTGCATCGGTCGCATGCGCCGCATCCGTCATCCCTACATCGAAGCGCACCTGTGGAACCATTCGCGCCTGTGGCCCATTCTGGGTCTGTTCTTCGTGGCCGAGATGATGAATGCCACGCCACGTGTGATGCAAAACACCCTCACCGGCGGTGTGCTGCACTGGGGCATGCTCACCACCAGCGTGTTCAACCTGTGGGAAGTGGTGGGCACTGTGCTGGGATGCTGCAGTGTGATGCTGTGGGCTACCCGCGTGAAGCGACCGTTCACACAACTGCTCACGCTGGGATTTGCCGCCTTGCTGGCCTATCAAATCATGATGTATTTCATGGTCTCGCCCGATGTGAATATTGAGCGATTCTATTTGCCCACCGTGCTGCGCAGTGCCGGCTATGCCATTTTCTTTGCGACAATGACGCTTTACCTCAAGCACCTGATTGAATTTCCTCAGTTTTTCATGGCGCTGACCATGTCGGGATTCATTCGCAACGGTGTGGCCGAGAGCGTGTGCTCAGGTATCTACAGCTTCAGGATGCGTTACAACATTGCCGACAACCTGATGCGCGATGTGCCCAACGACATTGTGAACGTGTTGCTGGCAAGCGTGAAGCAGTCCTATGGCATGATGTGCCTCATCGGCTCCCTGTTGCTACTGCTCATGATGGTATATGAGTTTCCACGAGTGCGCAACACCGTGAAAATGATTCCGCACCTGAATATGGCGGCACGACACGCCTACCGAAAAATCAGCCACGAGAAAGAGTCCGCCTAACCCCGGCGGAACTGCGAGGGTGTGAGTTGATAAGTTTTCTTGAACAAGCGGGAGAAATGTGCCATGTCGTAGAAGCCGCACTGCTCGGCGATGTCGCCTATGGGCATCTCGGGATGCTCGAGCAGCAGGCGGCGCGCCTTGGCCATGCGCACGCCGCTCACGTAGGCAAGCGGATTCATGCCAGTGATGGCCTGCACGCGGCGGCGCATCTGGCTTGAGGTGAGGCACAGCTGCGATGCGATCGACTCCATGTCTACTTGATGAGCATCGATACTCTGGTCGATGACGGCGGTGAAACGTTCCATAAACTGCCTGTCGTCGGCGTTAAGTTGCCACCGGGCATCATCTTCCTGCCCCGAATCGGGCTCCCGCTCCTTGCCGAGCCTGAGCAACTGGTCGGCCAGCATCTGGTTGGCCATGAGCTGGTTGTGGTTTTTCACGCGCATCAGGTAGATGACCACTCCAGCTAGCACCACAATAAGTGCCACCACAGCCATCAACAAGTGTTTGAGCCATCGCTCGTTGCGATAGTTCTCGCTAAGCAAGTCCAGCTCGGCCTGACGGCGCTGACGCTCAAAATTGACTCGAGTATTCTGCAAGTGACTCATGTTGCGGCTGCAAGTCACACTGTCGTCGAGCGTCTTGAAAGCGATGTAGTGGTCGAGCGCGCCACGCACGTCGCCTTGCCGCTCGTCCAGCAGATACTGGAGTCGGAGCGCCCGGGCCTGATGCTCGAGCGAGTGGATGGTCGCCGCCGCACTGTCGCTCAAGTTGATGTAGCGGCGCGCCTGAGCCAAGTCGCCACGTGCGATGCTTACCCGCGCCAACGCCTGGCAGGCTTCGAGCCAGTGCCAGGTGTCATCGCCCTGCGAGAGCATGTCGTAGGCGCGCCGATAGTGGTCACGCGCCTCATCGAGCCGGTCCTGCTTCTCGCTGAGCTCACCGTAGTGGGTATAACACAACGACTGGCCCAGCAGGCTGCCCGCCTCTCGGTTGAGCTGCATTGATTTCTCATAGCAGACCCGGGCCGAGTCTAGCCTGCCACGCTCTTCTTGTATGGCTCCAAGATTGGCCCAATTAATGGCCTGCCCCAGGGCACTGCCAAGTTCTTGCTCGCCAGCGAGTGCGGCGCGGAGCACACTGTCGGCCATTTCCAGATTGTGCATGGTCATGTAGATGTTGCCTATGCCATTGAGCGAAATCACACGATTCTTACGCGCCACCTGGCTGCGCTTTTCGCTATACTGGTCGCAATAGGCCAGCGCCTGATAATGAAACGACGTAGCCTCTTCCATAATGCCCAGGCGACGGAAATTCGTGCCCAGGTTGTTGAGCGCACGCACAATCTCGATGGTGTCGCACAGCTGGCACGCCAGCTCCAGAGCACGGTTGTGCTGCTCGATGGCCGAGTAGAACTGGCTCTCGTTGCGTAGCAATTTCCCCAGGCGGCTGCGCACCAGCATCTCGCCCTGCCAATCCTCGGCACGAGTCATGCTATCGGCTATAGCCGCGAGCTTGGACTGGGTCATGGTGGCTAGTGCGCTGTCGAGTTGCTCGGCACGAGATTCGGTGCCCACCGGGTGATGGTGGCACGATACCAGCATCATGGCAACCAGGAGTAGCGTTATATAGAGCTGAAATGTATTTCGTGTTAATCCCATAGAAAATGGTTATCCTATTCGTTTACGCTATGCAAAAGTAGTAAAATATTTAAGAAGTCCCACTATTTTCATTAAAAAAACTTGGCACAATTTTTGTAAGATATCAGCACGAAACGACGTAAACGACAACGATGAACAAGAGCAATTCTCAACTCACCACGTTACGCGACAGCAAAATCTACAACGTGCTGCAACGCGTGTCCACAGTCATGGACCGCTACTACTTGGACGCGGCGGCAGGCCTCATTCCAGGCGGAGTGGGCGACATCGTCACGGCTCTGATTTCGCTGGTTTATGTATATGTAGGAGCGCGAGTAGTGAAGTCACCGGCCTTGAGCGTGGCTCTACTCAACAACACGGTGCGCGACTTGATGCTGGGCTTGATTCCGTTTTATGTGGGCGACATCATCGATGTGTTTCACCGCAGCAACCGGCAGAACATGCAACTCGTTGAGGGCTACGTGAGCGGCGACGAGCAAGTAGTGCGCCAGGTCCACGCCCGCGTGTGGCAAAGTGTGGCCGCAATCGTGCTCATGCTACTGGTTGCCGGGCTACTCATCTGGGGTGTAGCACGCCTCATCGCCGCTATATTCTGATGCGGTCGAGCAACCAGCGGTAACCCACTGCCAGCACCATCGACACCAAGAGGTAAAGCACCAATAGGCCGTAGTCTGCCACTTCGTCTGCACTGGCATATTGCATGACGATGGCGCGCACCAGCGGATGCACCACAAAGAGCATGGCCGACACGCCACCTGTCCACACCAGCACACCATGGCAGCGAGCGGGCAACGCCTTGACCAGTGCAATGGCTGCTATCACCACCATCACCGGGCTCCACAGCCATAAATGGAACTTGAAGTTCATCAAGAATACCGCCACGGCAGCCATAGCCATAAGTGCCAGCCACTGCCATCGTTTCAGCACTATCGGTGGGCAGTAGCGCCCCGCCAGCAGGCCCATAGATAGCGGCAATGCCGCCACAAAGAAATTATAGCGCATCCAGTAGAGCATGCCATGGCGCGAACCCCACACCTGCGCCACCCAGCATAGCATGATAAAGAGCACAGGCCACACCCAGCGGCGTCACGTGCCCTGCCGCGGAGCATAGAGCAACAAGCGATAAATGATGTATAACTGCATCATCAGCCCGAAGAACCAGTATGGACCGGGCTTGATGTGATACCACGGCTGCGGGAGCAAGTTCACACACATGAGCAACTGCGTGAGCACATTCTTCTTGCCCAGCACAAAGTGATCTTGCTGAAAAAACAGAATCACATAATAGGCCACCAGACCCAGAGCCATGAGTTTCAACAATTTCACGTAATGCCGACCGATAAAACGACTTGCGCCGGGCATGCTGCTTTTCTGGCGCTCATACTTCATCACCAGTCCATAACCGCTCAGAAACAGGAACACCGGCACACCATAATGACCGAAAAACGACAGCAGGTGATGCAGCAAGCTCACATCGGGATGCAACAGGCAATCACACAACTGGCGCACGCGTTCTACGCGGAAAGAATACTCATTCTCGGGCACCACGCCGATGCCACTCAGCAGGTGGCAAAAGTTATGAGCCATAATCAGCACAATGGCCACGGCCTTGAGCATTGCACATTCGGCTTTATCAAGCATCACGTTCATAGTAGAGTACTTTTTATTTTACACGGTCGGGATGAGCTGCAATAAATACCTTCCACGACTTGGCACCATGCCCCTGGATGGGTTTCTGGCACTCAAAAAAGTGACACAGAGCCACGGCCAGTGCATCGGTGGCATCGAGCAAATCGGGCATTTGCTCGGGAGCGATGCGCAGTTCGCGTTGCAGCATGGCGGCCACCTGCTCTTTGCTGGCGGCGCCGTTGCCGGTGATGGCCATCTTGATTTTGCGTGGCTCATACTCGGTGATGGGCACTTCGTGACTCAGTGCTGCCGCCATGGCCACACCCTGCGCGCGGCCCAGCTTGAGCATCGACTGCACATTCTTGCCATAGAATGGAGCCTCGATTGCCATCTCATCGGGCAAGTACTGGTCTACCAGCCCTTTCACCCGCTCATAGATGCGATGCAAGCGCATGTAGTGGTCTTCCATCCTGCTCAGTTTAATCACCCCCATTACTATTAGACTGGGTTTCTTACCTTTCACACCCAGCAAGCCATAGCCCATCACATTTGTGCCGGGGTCAATGCCTAATATAATTTTATCCCACTGGTCACTCATTGCTCACTCGTTTTACTTATTCGGTCGAAACGCCGCCAGTTTTCTTTACCATCGACGTTGCGGGGAATTTCTATGGTCACCATATCATCGGTAATTTCAGGCAACACCACATAATACCGGCCGCCACTGTTCAAGCAATAATAGCGCATGGGCATAAACTCGGGAAACTCGCCCCACCGTTTCAATTTTTCACTGCGCTCCTTGCCCAGGTGCTCTTCCATTGATGCATAATGAACTTTCACTTCGAGGCCTCCCACTTCGGGCCGCTCACGGCCGGCATCAATAATAGAATAAGGATGTCCGGGGAAAGTCATGATGCGCAGCGTGTCGCCCGCAACGTCCGACACAAAGGGAGCCTCTATGCCGCCTTCCATCATCTTGCCCGAGGCATAACGCGAATAGATGTCGGCCTGCAGGAACTGCAAGTCGCTTTTCTTATAGTATCGGGCAAAAAACACCTTATGCGGAAAATAGGCTTCGTTGTCATAGTCGATGGGAAACACCCAGCGGCTATGCACGGGCGATTGCACAGCGGGCAGGATACATTCATCGGGACCGGCCTTGATGGCCGCAATCACCGCATCGTCATATTGCTTGTATGTCCACACCTGACGAACAGCGTGCACGCCCAGCGGCACACAGCACACCAGCATGGCCACCGCTATCCAGCGGCTCCAACTGTGGCCGTTGAGCCAGGCGTGAATCCACTGTGCCACCAGCAGGAAACTGAACACCGAGAAAGCGGTATAGCCACGATAACTGTTGGTGAGGCTCAGTACCACCACACTAGCGAATACCGAGAGAAATATCCACACCAGCGGATCGCTGCGCAACGCTTGCCAGCGCCTTTGCAACAATAACACTGCTATTCCCAGCATGGCCAGCACGGGGGTGATGAAATGCACACTCTTGGTGCATGTGTTGATAAAACGTCGCGACAGCATCTGTGCCGCTGTGATGTTCATGTTCACTCCGCCGCCTTCGTCCAGCCGCTGCCACATTCCCGGCGATGAGAAAATAACGGCCACGCCTATGGCATAACCCACCAGGGCAACGACCACCACACGACTCAGCAACTTGCGGTTCATGGCATAATAGAGCACCAAGCCCAGCAGGGTGCCGGCCGTCACGCTCTCGTTCATCGAGCCGGACAGCAGTGCCATCATGAACAATGCCGCATGACGACCCCTGCTTCGGCTGGGCGCTGCGGTTTCTTGCTGCAGCCACAGCAAAAACACCAGCGTGAATGTGATAGCCCACAAATAGTTGGTTGCACCCGATATCCACAACATGGTCTCTCCTGGCGTAGGCATCAGCACAAGCACATAAACAAGTGTGAATAACAAAGCAAGCACACTGCTCTTGCGAGCCGAAACCATGGTGGCCGCCGCATGAACAAAGAGCACGGCCATCAACGCATTGAGCACATTAAATAGCGGTTTGTGCAGCAATCCACAGCACAACTGTGCCAGGAAATCGGCCATGCGACCATTGGTATCCACATAGTGATATGCCTGCGACTGCAGCAGTGATACCCAGTCGGTGATGTGTCGAGTGGTGTCGTTAGCCATCAGTCCATGCAGCATATCATCGCCCTTGAGCGTGGTAAACACATTCAACACATAAAAGAACACGCCAGCCATCACCAATCCGCCATAGTAGACCCGTGATTGCCAGCACTGCTCACCATGTTTTAGTTCCATTCTCACTATCTATTTTTAAAATATTGTCGTGTAATCATCAAGTCAGCTATGGTCCAGGCCTCTTTTAGGCGTTTTTCCACCACAGCCGGCACATTGCCTTTCACTTGGTCGGGAGCGATAGCAGCCGCACCCGACGGGCCCCTCAGCACACTGTGCCCCAAACCTTTCCAGGCATACTGATTGGCACCCATCACATCAAGAATGGTGGGATACACGTCTACCTGACCAATGATTGCATCGATGCGCGCACCATGCCCCGTGTTGAGCGCTATCAGCACACAATCGTCACCCTCACGACTGAGCGAAGCGCGACCCTTGGGGGCATCATCCACACGCTCAGTGTGGTCGCTGGCAATGACGATTACCGAGTTGTCGTAGAGCCCCATGTTTTTAATCTTATCCAAAAACAGTCCCAATTCCTGGTCAAATAGCGCGGTTGCCTCCAAGTAATTTCGTACCGACCGGGTATAGGCTTTCGTCTTCGACACCCATCCGGCAGGCACATCGCGCAACTCATCGTAAGGCGAATGCATATTCACTGTCACGATTTGTGCAAAGAATGGTTGCCGCGCTTGTGCAAGCAGTTCCGGTGCACGACGTAGCAGCGCACGGTCCATCACCCAGTCACACTGCTCGAGGGTGGGCCGCAACTCCTCAAAGTCATATAGACGGTTAAAACCATAACTGAACGTGGTCTCGCCTTGATTCCACACATGAGCCGCATCGCAAATTGCGGCGAAACTATCGTAGTTTTTCAGTGCTTTGGCCAGCGCGGGATAGTCGCGATTGCCATAATTCATAGCCACCGACTCGGTCGTGAGCGGCAGCAGTCCGGTATTATACATGAAGTGGCCATCGCTGGAATGTCCCGTTTTCACTTGCGTTTTCATGTGCAGTGCCACGAGCGCGGTGCTGTCGGCACACAACTTGTTGAGCACCGGTGTCACCTCGCGGCCGTCGAGCTTTAAGTCGATGACCCAAGCATTAAGCGACTCCACTATGATGAGAATCAAATTTTTCCCGGCTTGACCGTAAACATTATCGGTATATTGGGGCTGAGCAGCCAGGAAATCTTTCACCCGGCAGCGTTCGACCTCGTCAAGCGAGCGGTTTTCCATTACGGTGTGTATGGCCGCTCGAGCGCCATAGGCCACAAAGCCATATTTGAGATAATACCTGGTGTGGCTGGCTACGAGTTGTGTATATCCCTTGACTCGCTGCCCTATCGTGCCTTCTTGCTGCACCAGCGCGTTGAAGCTGCACGCCAGCAACGCCGAATGAATGAGCACATAAGCCAACACACAGCCCACCGTCATCCAAACCCGCTTCGCACCTCCGGTCACCTCGGCGGCAATATTTCCGCGCCATTTCACATATAGCACGACTAGCACAGCTACCGGCACTAGCAACAGGGCATGCGACGCCCTCACCTCGCCCAGGGCGCTCCTGATGAGAATGGCTCCCACATTCTGCACATAGGTGAACGATGACCAGGGCATGATATCATGATAGGTGGGGTAATACAGCACCTGAACGATGCTATAAATGGTCATCAACACAAACACCAGCCACGTCCAGCCTTTGCGCCGCTGGGGCAACAACCAGTAAACTGCCAGCAGCACCAGCGCGTCGGCAAATGCAATGGCTGCGCTATACAGCTTAAAAGCCAGCGAATTATATTGATAATTGAAACTTACTACTATGAACTTATTGAGTAGAAACAGTTGTGCGGTGAGTGCCAACACGGCTATCACAAAAAATAGCAGGGTGCGACTGTACAGGAATCCGTTAATCTTGTTCATGTTTTGAATTGGAATTGATATCGGTGTGAGTCTCGCGTGTGCTTTTCTCGGCAACCAGATAGATGGGGCGGTGCTTGGTTTCATTAAAGATGCGACCCAGGTATTCGCCTATCACGCCCAGCGACAACAACTGGATGCCACCCAGGAACAAAATCACCAGAATGAGTGTTGGGTAACCTTGAACCGGCTCGCCCACGATGAGTGTTTTGAACAGCACGAACACCATATAGCAAAACGCCACCAGCGACACCACCAAGCCCATGATGGTTGAGATGCGCAACGGTGCGGTGGTGAACGACGTTATGCCGTCCAGAGCCAGTTTGAACAGACTGCCCATTCGCCACGACGACTGGCCGGCACGACGGTCGCCTTGCTCAAATGGTATCTCGTGTTTCTTGAAACCTATCCAGGCATACATTCCCTTAGTGTAACGCTCACTTTCTCGCAACTGCCGCATGGCATCGATGCACTTGCGGTCGAGCAGACGGAAGTCACCTACGTTGGGCAGCACATCGAAGCGCGACGAACGCTGCAACAGCTTGTAAAACAGCAACGACAAGTGCTTGCGCAACCAGCTCTCGCGTCCGCGGCACGTGCGACGGGCATAAACATCGTCCCAACCCTGTTCCCAGCAAGCCAGCATCTGCGGAATCACTGCCGGAGGGTGCTGCAAGTCGGCATCCATCATCACCAGACAGTCGCCCGATGCATAGTCAAAACCGGCCATCATGGCGTTCTCCTTGCCGAAGTTGCGTGACAGACTCACGTAGGCCACACGCGCGTCGCCGGCACTGTATTGCTTGATCAAGGACAGGGTGCCATCGGTGCTGCCGTCGTCTATCATCAGCACTTCCCAATCGTAGGCTGGTTGACTTTCCATCAGGCTCGACAGGGTGGCATAGAGTTGCGGCAGCGAGGCTTCCTCGTTATAACACGGAACCACTATCGTTACACGTTTCATCGTCTATTATCTTTTAATGCGCAAAATTACGAATTTATTATGAATGATGAATGATGAATGATGAATTATTTGACTCGACTATTATTGTAAGTCATTTGGCGATGCGATGCGCATGATACGCTGGCGCACCCACGTTCGTCATAAAAAAACCAATCATTCATATCGCCATTTCTTTCTTTGATAAAAAATTCAGAAAATAACTACTGAAAATAATAAAAATTTGGGTCACCTGCAAAAACCTGTGTTTGGGTGACACTGTTCAGCCAAAGATGAGAGAGACTCTGTAGAGGAAGAACTTGGTGTCGACTACGCCCCTTACCTGCGCCCTGAAGTTCTTTATCTTGGCGTTTAGGGACTCG
>JAGAYZ010000096.1 GCA_017940245.1 Muribaculaceae bacterium
AATGGTGGCCGAGCCGATGAAGCGCACGCGGCTGCCGGCGAGCAGTGCCGCATCGCACCGCGTGCGGGTGCGCACCAGCAGCACGTCGGCATCACGCACGTCGGCGGCCGTGATAGTGTCCAGCTGCACCACCTGTACGTCGGGTGGCAAGTCGAGATAGGGAATGTGGCTGTCGGCAACGATTTTCATAACAGCAGGTTGCAAGCAAATGAGGCCAAAGCCGCCGCCATGAGCAGGAAGATGAAGATGTGACGCTTGGGAAAATGACCGATGGTGAACGAGTGTGCCACCTGCACGGCCAGGCACACGTTGAGCATGGGGATGAAAGTGCTCATGTGGCGGTAATCCACGCACATGCCGATGATGGACAGCAGCGTGACCAGCAGAAAGAAAGCGTTATACACGCGCAGTTGCAGCCGGTAGTTGTAGATGTGCAGCAGATTGATGACCGACAGCACTGTGGCCAGCACAACCACCGCCACTTCCCACACGATCATGGCGCGCATCTGGCCGGCTTGTAGCGACTGCCATGCGCTGTTGAACTCTATCAGTTTGAAATCGAAGGGCGACACCAGTCCTAGCCCCAGCACAATCCAGAAAGGGGTGAACAGACCGATGGCGGCCGCGATAGCCCCTTTCCAGTTCAAGGCACGCATATAAGCAAATCCCAGGAAGAATGCCACGATGAGCACCACTGCGGCCCAGTTGAAAAGGGCGAAGAATGCCAGCACGCACATAACCAGGAAAATGGGGCGTTGCGCTTGCCGGTTCTCGTAGGTGCCGAATAGCAGCAAGGCTCCCAGCGCCAGCATCAGGCACATGACGGTGCCGGTATCGAAGACGGCACTGGTGACAGGTAGTGCCAGTTCCAGCAAGAAAAACGTTGCCGCTCCGATAAAGGTGAACGCCTTGACAAAGTTGTATAGTTTGTTGAGTAAGAGCATCAACAACCCGATGCTGATGACCACGGCCACGTTGGCGACCATTGACCACAGCGGGGAGTCGATGATGGTGCCCTTGATGTCGAAGAACATGCCGCCAGTCGTCTCAATGCCTGGAACTCTACCGGCAAAGACAGTGAGCAGCGCCGCTACAGTGAGCAACGCGCCACACAGGAAGGCAAATGAGCGTCCGTTGAGGAAGTCGATTATTTTGGCATCGTTCATCGCGTCAAGTGGTTTTAGAGAACGTCTTTGCCGATGTCGGTGCGGAAGTAGCAGTCGGCAAAGTGGATGCGATGTACGTTATCGTAGGTGCGTTGCAGGGCTTCCTGCAGTGTTGTCCCGTAACTGGTCACCGCCATCACGCGACCTCCACCGGTCAGCAGCGTGTCGCCCTCGCGCTTGGTGCCGGCATGGAACACGATACTACCATCCACTTGGTCGAGACCAGTGATGGCATCTCCCTTGCGGTAGGACTCGGGATAACCGCCGGCAGTGAGAATCACTGTGGCCGTGCAGCGCGGGTCTTCGCCAAGAGTGACCTCGCTCAGCCGCCCGGTGGCCGCGGCTTCCAGCACATGCACCAGGTCGCCGGTGATGCGTGGCATCACGCTTTGCGTTTCGGGGTCGCCCATGCGCACGTTATATTCAATCACATAGGGGTCGCCGGCCACATTCATCAGGCCGAAGAAGATGAATCCGCAGTAGGGCAGATGCTCGTTCTCGAGTCCGGCAATGGTGGGCTCGATGATGCGCTGGCGCACCCGAGTCATAAAAGCGTCGTCGGCAAACGACACGGGCGATACACTGCCCATGCCTCCTGTGTTAAGACCGGTGTCGCCTTCTCCCACGCGCTTGTAATCCTTGGCCACGGGCAACAGGAGATAGTCATGCCCGTCGGTGATGACAAATACCGAGCACTCGATGCCGGTGAGATACTGCTCGATGACCACTTGCTCGCTGGCCGCACCAAACTTGCCGTCGAGCATGGCCTGTAACTGCTGCTGTGCCTCGGTCGGCGAGTCGATGATGAGCACGCCCTTTCCGGCAGCCAGACCGCTGGCTTTGAGCACGTAGGGAGCGTCGAGCGTTTGCAGGAATCGCACGCCGTCGGCCACGTTGTCGCGCGTCACGGTCATGTGGGCCGCTGTGGGAATTCCGTGTCGCAACATGAACTCCTTGGCAAAAGCTTTGCTGCCCTCCAACTGTGCTCCCAGGCGCGATGGGCCCACCACCATGATGTGTTGCAGTGCAGGGCTATTGTTGAAATAGTCGGCAATGCCGTCCACGAGCGGGTCTTCGTTGCCTACCACCAGCATGTCGACCTCGTGGGCAAGGGCTGCCTCGGCCACGGCGTCGAAATCACCGGGTTTGACCGGCAGATTGGTACCATAGGCTGCTGTGCCGGGGTTGCCCGGAGCAATGTAGAGGTTGCCCAGCCGTGGGCTTTGACTCAGTTTCCATGCGATGGCACACTCACGTCCGCCCGATCCTAACAGAAGTATGTTCAGTTTCTTTTCCATGTTGTGTTCAAATATTGTGATGGTTTATTGTGCATGTTGAGTGTTGCCGAAGATGGCGCTGAAGATGCGCTCGGTGGCCCCCAGGTGACTCTGAATATAGGTGGCGGCAATATTGCCGCAGCGGTGTAGCTCCTCGGGCAAACTGATGAACCGGTCCATCAGCGTGGTGAATTGCTCTGGTTGTGAGATGGAGAATCCGCCTTCGCAAGCAATCAGGTCGTGGGCTTCACGGAATTTGTGGTAGTTGGGCCCAAAAATCACGGGTATGCCATAGACGGCGGCCTCGTTGATGTTGTGGATTCCGGTACCGAAACCACCGCCCACATAGGCCAGCTGGCCATAGCGGTAAAGCGATGAGAGCAGACCGAAACAGTCGATAATCAAGCAGTCGCAGTCGGCCACTTGCCCGGCGTGAGCGTGAGAGTAGAGCATGGTCTTGCGTCCGATGCGTCCCATGATGTCCAGCAGGCGTTGGCGATCAAACTCGTGTGGCGCGATGATGAGTTTCATCTCGGGATGCTCATTGAAATAGGGAATCACGATGTCTTCATCGGGCTGCCACGAGCTGCCCATCACCATCGTGAAGCGGGCTCCGGCCACAAACTCGTCGATGAGCGGGAACTGGCGTGCGGCCCGGCACACAGCGGCCACACGGTCGAAACGCGTGTCGCCGGTCACCTCTACTCGTGTGATGCCAATTTGCTCAAGCAATTGTCGCGATTGCTCGTTTTGCACAAACAAGGTGTCGAAGCATTGCAGCATCTTGCGGAACATGCCACCCCACGGACGGAAAAAAATCTGCCCGGGGCGGAAGATGGCCGAAATGATATAAGTGGGCACCGACCGGCGGTGCAACTCCATGAGGTAATTGCCCCAGAATTCATACTTGACAAAGATGGCCACCGATGGCTTGACCACGTCAAGAAATTTCTTGACGTTTCGTATCAAGTCGAAGGGCAGGTAGCACACGGCATCGGCCAGATTGTAGTTCTTGCGCACCTCGTAGCCCGACGGTGAGAAGAACGAAAGCAAGATGCGCGATTGCGGATTGCGCTTCTTGAGCATTTCAATGAGAGGGCGAGCCTGCTCAAACTCTCCCAGCGACGAGGAGTGAATCCAGATGTAGCCTCCGGCCGGGTCGAGATTCTCTTTGAGGTAGGAGAGTGTCTGCGCCTGCCCCTTGAGCATGAGTCGCGCTTTGTTGTTTTTGCACGAGGCAAGCCGCACTGCGGCTTTATAGGCTCTGATTCCGAAGTTATATAGTGGATTCATTGATTGTGCTATAAGTGATGATGTTTTGCTAAAAAAGCGGGTTAAGGCGTTTGCCGGTGCTCATGTTGCTGGCATGGCGTCCGCTACCGTTCACATAGAAACGGCAACTGAGTTGCTGCCAAAATCCGGTCACACGGTCGGTGGCGTGGAAGGTGAGCAGCGCGCTTACGTCCACAAAACTCTTTTGTATTAAGTGAGCCCGCACGTCGGTGCGGCTGTAAAACTTGTCGCGATAATATGGGTCTCCCAGGTTGAACTCGGGTCCAAACCTGTCGTTGAGCGGAAACAGGTCTTTGCCGGCAAAAATGGTTTCTTCCACTTCCAGCCACCGCCAACGGGCGTGTGCCCCGGCAGTGAATCCGGCGGGGGTGTGCCACTTGTTGTCGGCGCGAGCGCGTTGCAACTGCACGATGGCACCAGCCTCCACATCCAGTGCCACTTGGCCCGGATGCAGTTTTAGGGTCAGCAGTGGGTTGATGGTAGCATCGTCGTTCACGCCTTCGCCTTCGGGTGCATCTTTACGCTTGGCCAGGTGATTGTAGTAGATGTGTCCCTTGAGCCACAATGGCCCTGTGAGAGGCATGGCACCGCTCAGCAGCACGTTGAAAGCCTCGCGACGGGTGCGAGTCTGCATCTGCCGCCAGTCAAGCACGGCTTGCAGCCATCCACCCCGCCGATGCTCATATTGCAGCATGGCACCCCGCACAATGGGCTGGCAGTAGTCGAGCGAGTCGCTCCACAGAAATCGTGGCGCACGCTCGCGCAGATGTTTGCGTGGAAACATGCCCAGATCGGCCTTCAAGCGTTCGCTGCGAAAAGCGTAATAGACCGTGGGCACCACCTTGTATCCCGTGCCATGGTCGTTCATGGGTTGGAACCAGGCCACACCGCCCATGATGCTGTTGCGGCCATGATCGAGCGTGAGCCCCACCTCGGGTGCAAGCCGGGTGAAGAAAAACGTCTGGTCGGGACGCATGTCGTCGCCGCCCTCACGGTTGTGCAACACCACATTCAAGTCCACGTTCCACAGCACTTCTTGAGCTATGGTTGTGATAGAACTTAGGCAGAAAACCAGTAAAACCGTTATGACCTTGTTGATGGGCATTGCTAGGCTTCGATGGGTTGAATGGTGTCGATGCCGCGCTGGATGCGGGCGATGGTTTCTTGTTTGCCCAGCAACTCGGTGATGTCGAACATGTGCGGGCCTTTGCATTCACCCACCACTGTAAGGCGGAACGCATTCATCACGTTGCCCATGTGATAATCGTTGGCCTTGATCCAGTTCAGTACGATTTCTTCGCTGTTTTTGCTGGTGAAATCATCAATGCCTTGCAGCACGTTGATGAGTTCGCGCATGATGCCGTCGGTGCCGGGTTTCCAGCGTTTGCGCACGTCTTTCTCGGCGTAGGTCTCGGGCGCGCGGAAGAAAAATGCCGCTTGGTCCCAAAGTTCGGCCACAAAGTTGACGCGGCTCTTGATCAGTCCCACGGCGCGAGCGATGTAGTCGTCGCTATAGTTGCCGGCATTCACATGCTGTGCCAGCACGGGCTTGAACACGGTGGCCAGTTGGTCGTCGGGCATATTCATGAGATATTCATGATTGAACCATTTGCCCTTTTCAAAGTCAAATTTTGCGCCCTTTTTGGAGCAGTGTTCAAAGGAGAATTCCTTGATGAGCTCATCCATGGTGAACATCTCGCGGTCGTCGCCGGGATTCCATCCCAGCAGTGCCAGGAAATTGACCACTGCCTGTGGCAAGTAGCCCCGCTCGCGGTATCCGCTCGACACTTCACCGCTATTGGGATCGTGCCACTCCAGCGGGAAGACGGGGAATCCCAGTCGGTCGCCGTCGCGCTTGCTGAGTTTGCCTTTTCCGTCGGGCTTGAGCAGCAGCGGCAGGTGTACGAACTGTGGCATGCAGTCTGTCCAACCGAAGGCTTCATAGAGCAGCACGTGCAAGGGGGCGCTGGGCAGCCATTCCTCGCCACGAATCACGTGCGAGACCTCCATGAGATGGTCGTCTACGATGTTGGCCAGGTGATAAGTGGGCAGGTCGTCGGCACTCTTGTAGAGCACTTTGTCGTCGAGGATAGAGGAGTTGATGGTGACCTGTCCGCGAATGAGGTCGTTGACCACCACGTCGCGGTTAGGCTCAATCTTGAAGCGCACCACGTGCTTGGTGCCGGCATCAAGCAGGGCCTTCACCTCGTCGGCTGGCATGCTCAGCGAGTTGCGCATCATCATGCGCGTGGAGGCATCATACTGGAAATTGGGGATTTCCTTGCGCTTGGCATCCAGTTCTTCGGGTGTGTCGAAAGCGATATAGGCTTTGCCCTGGTCGAGCAGTTGCTTGACGTAGTGACGGTATATGTCGCGGCGCTCGCTCTGCTTGTAGGGGCCATAGTTGCCACCTTCTCGCACGCCCTCGTCGATGCCGATACCCAGCCATTGCAGGGCCTCGTTGATATAGTCTTCGGCTCCAGGCACAAAGCGGGTGGAGTCGGTGTCCTCGATGCGGAGAATCATGCAGCCGCCGTGCTGGCGCGCAAATAGATAGTTATACAGCGCCGTGCGCACACCGCCGATGTGCAAGGGCCCGGTGGGCGACGGAGCAAAACGCACTCTTACTTGTCTTTCCATATTGTTCAAGTTATATATGATGTTGCTATAGTGATTAAACTTACGGGTTAAGCATGGCCGTGATAGCAGGAATAGCCTCGTGTGCCGTCTGATCTACTCGGCAAGGAGTGACGGTTACCCATCCGCGGTTCAGCCAGTAGAAGTCGGTGCGGTCGTCATCGGGATTATCGCTCACATATTTTCCTTGTAACCAGTAGTAGTCCTGCCCGTGCGGGTCTACGCGGTGGTCATATTCCTTTTCCCAGTGTCCTTGCGCCGTGGTGGTGATTTTCATGCCAGGATAGCGGTCGCAGTCGTGCGGGAAGTTGACGTTCAGGCACACATCGTGCAACTGGTCGAGTTGCCGAAGAGCCCGAGTGATAATGTTGCGAATGTAGGGCGTGCATGGAGTGAAATCTATCTGGCGCGCGATGCCTCCGTGAGAGAAGGCGATGGCCGGAATGTGCCGCAGACAAGCCTCGAAGACCACACCCATCGTACCGCTGTAGATGGTGCTGATGCCGGCATTGTAGCCATGGTTAATACCCGATAGTACCAAGTCGGGACGGCGACCGTTGAGCAACTGGTCCAGTGCCAGTTTCACACAATCAACCGGAGTGCCGGTCACGGCCCAAGCCATGTAGTCGCGGTCGCGCTCCATGATGAAAGCGCGCAGGGGCTGCAGGATGGTGATGGCACTCGACTTTCCACTCTGGTGCTGCATGGGAGCCACCACGACCACCTCGCCCATGGTGCGGGCGATGTCGATGAGACAGCGTATGCCGGGATAGTGAAGCCCGTCGTCGTTACTGATGAGAATGAGAGGACGGCTCATTATCTCCTGCGTGATTTTTTGCTTCTCGACTTTTGGGCTGCTTTGCCTGTCTTAGCCGAAGCCTTGGCAGCCTTGGTGCCTTTACCACCCTTAGCGGGAATCTTGATGTTGTCGCCGGCCTTGATGTTGTCGCCCTTGATGCCATTGGCGGCCTTCAGTTCCTTGACCGACACGCCAGTCTTCTCGGAGATTTCGCTCAGCGTCTCACCGCGCTTGATGGTGTGCTCGGTGGGTCGGGCAGGTTGCACATTAGCATTCTTGCGACGACCGCTGCGCTCGCCTCGCTTTCCGCTCGAGCGGGTGTTTTTATAATTGTCTTCACGGCTGCGTCGGGAAGAACTCTTGTCGGCATATCGCTCATTGCGCTTGTGCCACTGCTTGGAGTTTGACGGGGTGTCGTGAGTGGGAGTAGCCTTGGGCTTGGGTTTTGCAGGCACTTCGGTTTCCACTTTGTGGGTGGTGCGCTTCGAGGTGGCGGCAGCCTTTTCGATTTGGCGCACTTCTTCGATTTGCTCGTTTTCGTCTTCCTGCGAGGTCTGGGTTTGTTCCAGGCTATAGTCATTGCCGTGCACCACGCGTATGTCGTCGTCGCTATCGTCGTCGCTATCGTCGTCGGTTTTGGGTACGCGCACCTTCTTCTGTGTCTGTACCTTGACCACTTGTCCGCGACGAGCCTTTCCATTCTGCATGCCGTTGAGCGAGAGCAGCGAGTTGAGACTCATGCCATATTTCGATGCGATGCTGGAATAGGTCTCTCCGCGACGCACCTTGTGGTATTCGGTCACGGTCTTTGTCTCGTAGGTATATTCTGTCTTGTCTTCGCTCACCGATGATGAAGTGCCGACCGGTTCCACCACGTCGCGCTGGGCGTAGATGTCGGTGCGGTAGTTCACGATTGAATCCTCGCTCATGATGTAGCTATACACCTGTTGTGAGGGCAAGATGAGGGTGTAACTGCGCTCGCTGGTGCCCGGAATTACGTCGCGTCGATATTGCGGGTTCAAGGCGCGTATTTCGTCGATGGGCATGTTCAGCACCTTTGAAATCTGGTTGAAGTTGACGCGCTGGGTGATGCCCACAGTGTCGGTAATGAGCGGCTTGCTGGCCAGGCTGGGGCTGATGTTGTGCCGCTTGAAATAGGTCATGATGTAGTTGGCGGCAATGAACGCGGGGACGTATCCACGCGTCTCGCGAGGCAGGTAACTGTAAATTTCCCAGAAGTCGTTGTTCTCTCCGCCTGCTCGGCGCAGCGCCTTGTTCACGTTGCCCGGTCCGCAGTTGTAGGCTGCGATGGCCAGCGACCAGTCGCCATAGATGCTAAAGAGGTTCTTGAGGTAGGTAGCGGCTTTCTCGCTCGACTTGTAGGGGTCGCGCCGTTCATCCACCAGCGAATTTACCTCCAGTCCTAGTCCTTTTCCGGTGCCCACCATGAACTGCCACAATCCGGCCGCTCCGGCGCGCGACACGGCGTTAGGGTCGAGTGCCGATTCAATCACGGGCAGGTATTTCAGTTCCATGGGCAGGCCTTCTTTTTCCAGGGCTTGCTCAAAGATGGGCATATAGTACAGGCTCATGCCCAGCATTTCTTCCACCAGCGTGCGGTTGCGCTTCACGTAGCGGTCGATGTAGGAGCGCACCACCTGGTTGTAGGGCATCTCTATGGCCGTGGGCATGGCCTTGAGCCGCTTGATATATTCTTCATCGCTCACTTCGCCAGTGGCCTTGTTTTCCACGTCAGCATCGAGTACCGTGTAGTTTTGCAGGTACCAGTTCTTCATCAGTTCGCGAGTGTCGGTCTCGAAACTTTCAGGAAAAACGATGTCGTTGTCGGTAATGGTCTCCTTAATGGTCAAGATGTTGTTCTTGGTGCGTGGCGCGGCCATGATGGTCAGTGCCAGCGTACCCATTATCAAGAGTGTAGAGAGTCGGTTCATATTAATAAAAAACTACTTATTCTTTTGTTAGTTGCAATAATCAACAAAGGTACAACAATTATGTGAAAGTCAGAGCCCTTTTTACGAATTTTTGCTGCCCCATGTCTGATTTTGACATTCCTTTGTGAATTAGAAATTGAAAGCGCACTGAATACCTAGCGACGGTGTGCGTGTGAGCGTGCCGGGGTCTATGACGGCTGGCTTGACGCGCATGGTGATGTCGGGCGAGATGTCGAAGTGTGCCAGTTGGGCGTCGACATAAGCATCGATCATGCACAGGGCATAAACTCCCACCATGCCTATAATGCATAAGTCGCGGTAACGCCGGTAATTGTTCTTCTTGTTTCGCAGGGCTTTCTTGAGCCACTCCTTGTCCAGGACGCTCTCCTTAGTGGTGGGAGGATAGAAATTCATGTAACTGTTGGTCTGCGGGTCATTGTCCATGACGTCGCGATAGGCTCGCGTGTAGTCGTTATACATGCGGTTGTTCCAGGTGGTGCCATAGGTCAAGCCCACGAAAGCACCCACCACGATGGGCAGTTTCCAGTAGCGCCGGTTGTAAATCTGTCCGAGTCCCGGGCACAAGGCCGATAGCCACAAGGCACGTGTGGGATCGGGGTTAAACACGCGCTTCTTGCCCAGAGCGACGGTGGTGAGCGAGTCGTTGCGGGCAATGATTTCAACGTTTTCCAGCCCTTGAATGGAGTCGGTCGAAGCCAATGTGATGGTATCGCCGGCAACGTTTACCACCTGCACGCCGGTGGTCTCGGGAGTGGCTTTCACCGGGGTGCGCTTATGCTTGGCCGGACGGTGCTTGGTGGGGGCGACCGTGTCGGTAGGCACCAAAGAGCCGTCGGGTTCCACTTGCTGCGACAATGCGGGCAGTGGCATGAACATGGCCAGCACTGCTATTGTGAACAGAGCCAGCAAGGAGCGGTATGTAGTGTAGTGTGCCGTAATTATTTCTCTTTTAGGCGGTCAAAGATGGAGATAATTTTCTCAAGTTCGGCTTCGGTCTTGAACGGGAAGGTGATTTTTCCTTTTCCTGCCACGTCGCAAGTGAATTTAACGGGAACGCCAAACGATGACGACAAGTGCTGTTGCAGAATGCGGTAGTCCTTGTTGCCGGTGGCGGCGCCGGCAGCCTTGGCTTTCGTCTCTTTGGGTTGATGGTCGGCATTGTATTGCTTGACCAGTTGCTCGACCTGCCGCACCGACAAGCCGTTTTTGATAATTTCGTTATACAGCTTGAGTTGTGCCGACGGTTTTTCGACAGCCAGCAAAGCGCGTGCGTGTCCCATGTCGAGCAGCTTGTCGCGCAGTCCCAGCTGCACTTCAGCCGGCAACTTGAGCAGTCGCAGAAAATTGGCAATGGTGGCCCTGTTTTTACCGATGCGCTCACTGAGACGCTCTTGTGTGAGCCGGTACTGGTCGATGAGCTTGCGAAAAGTGAGAGCAATCTCGATGGCGTTGAGGTCTTCACGCTGAATGTTCTCGATCAGGGCCATCTCGGTGAGCTCGCTGTCGTTGGCTGTGCGCACATAGGCGGGCACACTTTCCAGCCCGGCCAGTTTGGCGGCACGGTAGCGCCGTTCGCCCGAGATGATTTGGTAGGAGTTGGGGCCTACACTGCGCACGGTGAGAGGTTGCACGATGCCCAACTCACGGATGCTCATGGCCAGTTCTTCCAGAGCAGTCTCGTCGAATGTGGTGCGAGGCTGGTCGGGGTTGGGAGCGATTTGCTTGATGGGTATTTCGTTGATGGCCGACGACCCTCCGGTCTGTATGTCATCCATGGAGATGAGTGAGTCAAGTCCTCGGCCCAGTGCGTTGCGTTTCATTGCTTAAAAAATCTGGTTGAATATGGTTTGGGTTATGATTTGGTTGATTTTCGAGCTCTCATGCCCAGCTCCTTGGCCAGTTGCATGTGACTGGTTGCTCCGCGGCTCGTGGGGTCGTAGAGAATGGCCGGCAGGCCGTGGCTGGGGGCTTCGCTCAGGCGGATGTTGCGTGGAATAACCGTGTTGAACACCATGTCGCCGAAGTGGCTCTTCAGTTCCTCATAAATCTGGTTGGCCAGACGCAGTCGCGCGTCGTACATGGTGAGCAGGAAACCCTCAATCTGTAGCGAGGGATTGAGTTTGCCCTTGATGATGCGCACGGTATTAAGCAACTTACTGATGCCTTCCAGGGCAAAATATTCGGCTTGAACCGGAATGATGACGCTGTCGGCTGCGGTGAGCGCATTGACCGTAATGAGTCCCAGCGAGGGGCTGCAGTCGATGAGCACGTAATCGTATTGATCTTTCACGTCGTCGATGGCGCGACGCAACACATTCTCTCGGTCGGTTTTGCTCACCAATTCCAGTTCGGCGCCCACTAGGTCGATGCGTGACCCGATGATTTGCAGTCGTTCAACGCATGTGTTTACTGCGGCGCTGTGCATGGGGTAGTCGTCGACCAGACATTCATAGATGGATGCGTTCAGTTGCTTGGGGTCCACGCCCAGGCCCGACGTGGCATTGGCTTGCGGGTCGGCATCGATGAGCAGCACGCGCTTTTTGTTCATGGCCAGCGAGGCGGCGAGATTGATGGCTGTAGTGGTCTTGCCCACACCGCCCTTCTGATTGGCTATAGCGATAGTTTTACCCATTATATAGATTTAAAAATGTTTCACGCTTTATGATTCACGTTGCAAAGTAAGATAATTTCTGTGAAACAGGGCTATAAATCAGCGTTAAAATGCTTGAAATGTGCATAACTTGCCCCGATTGTTAATAACTTTCAATCCTGACTTCGTCACTTTTTTTGAGAAAAGAAATTGTTAAATTATAATCAACTAATAAACAATTTGTTGTAATTTTGCGCCACCCAAATTTGGGTGGCGCAAAAGGTTTTTTAACTATGTTTATCAGAACGAAACGTAACA
>JAGAYZ010000097.1 GCA_017940245.1 Muribaculaceae bacterium
GGAACGCCGCCGACAGGTCAGCCCCGAAGTGAGAGAACGCGTAAGCCTTTCATTTCAGATTGTTGACCGTATTCATGAGATTCTTGTGGAGCGTAGCCTGCGGCAAAAAGACCTCGCGCTCATGCTTGGCAAGAGCGAGGCTGAGATAAGCAAATGGATGCGCGGGACTCACAATTTCACGATTGATACCATAGTTTCAATCGAGGAAGCCCTTAACGCGCCTGTGCTTCAAGTATATCACGAAGTGGCAACGGTGTGAAACATAGTTATATTATCGTTTTTTGCTAAAACAAAAAATGTAATGAACATGAAGATGATTATTACCATCGTTCTACTTGCATTTGTTGGAATTGCAGCGCAAACACAGACCATAGTCAAAGGCCACGTCATCAACGAGCAAGGTGCCGGTGTGGGGTACGTCAGCATTGGCATCGAGGAAGATAGCGTGGGCGTTATCTCTGATGCAGAGGGGTATTTCACGCTAACGGTACCCTCAGGGCGCAAGGATGAACTGACTGTTACTCACGTTTCCTATCAGACGGCGACGATTCCCTATGCGTCTTACGCCGATGGACGGGAACTGACCGTAACGCTACGAGACAAGTCCGTCGAACTTGCAGAAGTCATAGTTGACGGCAAAAAAAACAAGCCGCAAACGTTGTCTGGTAAGTCATGGATAAGTGTGGGTAAGGCCGCTTTCGAAGGCGATAGCAAGGGTGACTTGGAGTGGGGGCCAATCTTTAAGAAAAAGAAAGACTATCTGCTGACTGACATCATTGTAAGTATCGATAAGTGCGAGTATGAGGAATGCTTGTTGAGTTTCAACTGCTACGAGGTTCGAGACAAAGAATTTGTCAATGTACTAAACAAACCCATCTACAAGTGTGTCACACCTGCCGACAATGGAAAACAAATATATGTCAGACCAGAGGAACTCATAGTGCTTAAAGGGAAAAACAAATATTGTATCACAATAAGCGTTGTTGACATCAAGGGAAAAGGTAGGCTCTCTTTCCCTGTCAACTTCAAAAGCTACTATGCCCGCAACAATGTGAAAGGGAAGATGAAAAAAATCCCTGCCGGTCCTATGATTGTTGTGAAAGGCTATTCTTTAGAGTAAATTCCTATGTGTTGGCGACGTCTTTTAAGAACCAAAGCGGTTGATTTATCTTTGCGGTAAATCAACCGCTTTCGTCGTGTGCGGCAGCGGTCTATACACTATAAACCACGCCGTAAGGCGTATTGATATGGCTATATCACTGACAATAGACGGTGCGCAAGTCACGCTGAAGAAAGGCTCGGCAATAGAGTACGTATAAATAAATCGGGCTGCGGCTCGGCAATCTAAGCAAGCTTCATTGCGCTCGCCTTGTTCCGATTTTCAGAGAACCGTATCTTTACTGACGCGGACGATTACTCGCTGGAGATTGAGCTGCCCGTTGGATTTTTTCTCACGCTTGGCAATGTAAGCAAGTTTGCATTGCACTCGCTTTATCGAAAAAGTGCCGAGTGTCCACAGAACATCGCTGTGTTCGGACACCTCACACGAAAAGATATTGACACAGACAAAATCTTTTTCAATGCTGTTCTGCAAGACACCAAGTTCCGAAAGGTGGGTGCCGTGACCCTGACTGGCATCATCCACGAGACTGATGATTAACGAACAATAAATCTCCTTAGAAAAATAGTAGGTGTCATTTTTTTTATTACTTTTGCAATAACAAAAGAAACAAATGATAGTTAACCTAAATTTATTTTTTGATTATGAGAAAATTAGTTATGACGCTTGTTGTGGCAACTCTGTTTGCAACAACAGCATTTGCGCAGAATGCAAAAAGTTATCGTGGTTTTACCGACCTTAGTTACACACTCGGTGTGGGCGAAACAAGCGAAGATTTCGACCGTTTCACACTTTCAACTACACACGGCTATCAACTGGACGACATGTTCTTCGTGGGTGCCGGTGTAAGCTTTGAATATGTTCGCGATGCAGCGGTGGCTTTAGTTCCTATCTATGCCGATGTACGCATGGACATCCCCCTGCGCGGCAGAAGCATCAAGCCGTTTGTTGATGCTAAAATAGGCTACGCTGCAGGTCAAGTTGATGGTTTCTATTTTGCTCCTACGGTTGGTGTGAGAGTCCCCGTCAAATTTGTCAAGGCTATGAACTTTGGTTTTGGTTACAAATTGCAGAAAATTCAAGATGCCGGTACAAACACCAATGCCATTACCTTTAATGTGGGAATTGAATTCTAAATAAGACATCATCTATAAATCTTTAAGCGGTTGAGGTACAGTAAAAGAACCTCAACCGCTTAACTTATGGCTATATCACCGTCAATAGATGGTGCGCAGGTCGCGCTGAAGAAAGGCTCGGCAATAGTGTACGTATAAATAAATCGGGCTGCGGCTCGGCAATAGAACTGGTCATTGTTAAGGAAAACAATGCTCTGCGTGAAACATTTAGAGTTGAGCGGTTAGAGATCTGGCTGCTAAAAACTCCTACCACATCCGACAAAAATCGACAAAAAACGCTTTTTTCTTTCGTTTTTGGCTCGATTATTGCAACTATCTCAAAAAGAATGATTAGCTTTGCAAGGTAGTGTACACTAACGGAGGATAAAATTATGGCAAGACCGATTAAAGAAACACCTGTGCTGAAAGGTGAAGATGCAAAGCGTTTCAGAGAAAGCGTCGAGCATCCCACTCCCGTGTCGAAGGCGGAGGTTGCAAAAGCTCGTAAAACTTACGAAAAATTTAAGAGTATTGCGACCTTTACGCTATGATTGCATTAGAGGAGTTGACATTAAGTCTTTTGGCTAAAGACACAGTAATAAAGGAGTTCAAGAGTTCTGATGATGACTTGAACGAATTCCTTATGCTCGAAGCAAAAGACTATCAAGAGCAACTACTTACCGTCACTTATCTCCTCATGAATTCAAAATCAAACGAGGTCGTGGCTTATTTCAGTCTGCTCAACGACACGATCAAATTTGAGGAGGAAGACCGCAAAACTCGTAATCGAATCAATCGCAAAATCCCATACGAGAAGCAACGCACTCACTATCCGGCAGTAAAAATCGGTCGCCTTGCCGTCAGTGAGAACTATGCCCATCAAGGCATCGGCGAACAAATCCTTGACTACGTCAAGTCGCTTTACGCTTTCAGTTCGCGTTCAGGTTGCAGATTCATAACGGTTGACGCGTATGCTGCGGCAGTACCATTCTACTTAGAACGAGGCGGCTTTAAGATTTTCACAGAACTTGACGAGAATGAGGACACCCGTTTGCTGTACTTTGACCTCAAGCCATTCAAGGACGCTCAAAATTCTTAATGCTTTATGATGCGCGATTATCAACATATCGTCCAACTGACGTTTGACTTGTGTGGTTTATGCAAGTCATTGACTGTTAGCACATTATTACCTTCCTCCATTTTTGTAGGACAGGTTTCTTATAAACAACCTTATACGACACATTCCGGCTACTGCTGGAGTGTGCCGCTTTTTATATATTCACTCTAAAACTATACGCGTATGAAAAAAACATTACTTTTCTTGATGGCTCTTGTCGCCAGCCTCTCGGCATGGGCAATCGAGCAGGAAGGCGACGGCTATTACCTCATCGGCTCAGCAACTGACTGGGATGAGTTTGCGACGATCGTGGCACAAACACCTGCTGTTAATGCCAAAATGACTGCCGACGTCAATCTTGGCGATGACCAGACCATGATAGGTACATCAAGTGTGCCTTATCAAGGTGTTTTTGATGGGCTAGGCCACAAACTGACAATCAACTATGATGTCACCGAAGATTATGTGGCCCCATTCCGTTTCATTAGCGGTGCTACTATTCAAAACCTATATGTAGATGGAAATATTAGCACGACCAAAGGTTACGCAGGTGGTGTAGTTGGTAATGTGCCAGCAGGCATCAACTATATCAAACAATGTTTGAGTACAGTAGCCATTATCTCCACACAGGGTGGCAGAGAATGGATTGGAGGCTTTGTGGGTCAGTGCATTGGAAGTGGAACAATTCTCAATATTGATGACTGCATGTGCCAAGCCAATATCACTGCCGGTTGGGCGGCAAACTTTATCGGTATAATGCGTGACAATGGCCATACCAATGTTACAAATTGTTTGTCTACTGCAACTTGCACAAATGCAACGCAGTTTAACTCCATCTATCATTACATTTATGGGGATGGCACTACCAGGAACACGTATGTTGTTAATTGCTCAGGCACTTCAACCGACCACGGCACAGCAGGAACCAAAGTGACAGACGAGCAGCTTGCCGATGGCACGATAGCCACGGCGTTGCAAGCAGGTCGTGATGAGGAAGTTTGGGTGCAGGACGAAACCACCGGCGCACCGATGCTCAAAATCTTCTTGCAGGACGATAATCCCTCCGGCATTGAGGACGTCAACACCGCCACCGCCAAGAGCGGCCAGCGTTACAACATCATGGGTCAGCCCGTGGCTGGCGACTACAAGGGCATCGTCATCGAAGACGGCAAAAAACGAGTGATTAAGTGAGAGCAACGCCATGCTTGCATGAGCATTGCCGAACGTGAACGAGTTAGAGCGATGCTCAACATGATTGTGAGATAAGGCACAAATCGTTGTCTTTTACGCATAGAAGCGGTTACCGTACTTTTGCAGGTACAATAACCGCTTTTTCTATGCAACAAGACAAAATCTCCATCGACCTCAAACTTCCCACCAGACATGCGAATCAAAGAGTTCTATGAAGATAATATCGGCAAGACTTTCACGGGAATTTTGAGCGATTTCGCACGGCGTAAAAAATGAATTTTACACTTTTTAACGATTTAATTTGTCTTAAAATTATTTATTGTTGAAAAAAAGGTATATCTTTGCGATGTTAACCTCAATCCGTGATTGATGAAGATCACAAATCGACTGAAAACACTGAAGGATCGCTTCTCTTATAAGCAGAAAATCGGTCTTATCGTCTGTGCCGGCATTCTGGTGGGCTTGGGTGGATTGTTCATGTATCTGCTCAGGGCGCACACCTATATCGCTGATGATCCGTCGGCATGCGTCAATTGCCACATCATGACGCCTTATTATGCCACATGGAGCCATTCCTCTCATGGACGCGACGCGACGTGTAATGACTGCCATGTGCCGCACTCCAGCCTGGCGGCCAAATACGGTTTCAAAGCTATGGACGGCCTCAAGCATACGGCTTATTTCGTGACCCACAGCGAGCGTCAGGCCATCATGGCCGAGGATGCCAGTGCCGAGGTCATCATGGACAACTGCATCCGCTGCCACACGCAACTCAACCAGGAATTAGTCAAAACGGGCCGTATCGACTATATGATGGCTAAACGTGGCGAGGGCGTGGAATGCTGGCATTGTCACCGCAACGTGCCGCACGGTGGCATGAACTCGCTGATGTCAACCCCGGGAGCCGAGGGTGTGACTCCGCTACCGCCCAGTCCTGTACCCGAATGGCTGGGAGGTGCCCTCTCAAAGAAGTGATTAATAATCGACTATAACAAAAACGACAATATTATGGCAAAGCAATTAAAGAAATGGCAAAGTTGGGCGCTCTTTGGCGGCTCAATGATAGCAGTGTTCCTGCTGGGACTGCTCGTTTCATCGCTCATGGAGCGCCGTGCTGAAGTCGCCAGTGTGTTCAACAACAAGCGCACCGAGTTTACCGACTCCATAATTGCCCAGAACGAGAAGTTCAAGGCCGACTATCCCCGTGAGTACGAGACCTGGTCGATGACCGAGGACACCACGTTCCATTCAATGTACAACAGCAGCAATGAGACCGACGAGTTGGCTGACCGCCCCGAGATGGTTATCCTGTGGGCCGGATACGCTTTCTCGCGCCAGTACAACACGCCCCGCGGCCACAAGCATGCCCTGGAGGATATGCGCAAGATCCTGCGCACCGGCAACCCCGGCATCGACGGTGATGACGACATGCAACCGGCGACCTGCTGGACCTGCAAGGGGCCTGATGTGCCCCGCATGATGCGCGAACTCGGCCTTAAGGAGTATTACGCCGGCAAGTGGAGCAGTCTGGGGCATGAAATCACCAATACTATCGGTTGCAGTGACTGTCACGACGCCCGCACGATGGACTTGATGCCCGCACGCCCCGCTCTGCATGAGGCATGGGCACGTGTGGGCAAGGATGTGAAGAAGGCCAGCCATCAGGAGATGCGGTCGCTGGTATGCGCCCAGTGCCACACCGAGTATTACTTCATCAAGAAGGATGACCCGCAACATCCCGACATGCCCAACTACTTGATGTTTCCCCAAGACAAGGGTTTGACGTGTGAAGCTGCCGAGGCCTACTACGATTCCATTGGTTTCTATGACTACATTCATCCGCTGTCCAAGACACCGATCCTCAAGGCCCAACATCCCGGTTACGAAATGGCATTGCAAGGCATTCATGGTCAGCGCGGCGTTGCCTGTGCCGACTGCCACATGCCCTACAAACAGGATGGCGGCGTGAAATTCACCGACCACCACATCACTTCGCCGCTGGCTCACATCGACCGCACCTGCCAGGTATGCCACCGTCAGGATGCCGAGGTATTGCGCCAGAACGTTTATGACCGTCAACGTATGACCCGCGATTCACGCACCAAGCTTGAGAAACAGCTTGCCGCGGCCCATATTGAAGCCAAGTTTGCTTGGGAAAAAGGAGCTACCGAGGCCGAAATGAAACCCATCCTGCAGCTTATCCGCAGCAGTCAGTGGCGTTGGGACTACGCATTCGCCTCACATGGAGCGTCGTTCCATGCGCCTCAGGAGGTACAGCGCTTGTTCAGCGATGGCCTGGTACAGGCTCAAGAAGCGCGACGCCTGATCTCCAAGGTGTTGGCCAAGCACGGCTACATCGGCGAGGTTCCCATGCCCGATATCAGCACTAAGGCCAAGGCTCAGGCTTACATCGGTTTGGATATGTCCACGCTCGTAGCCAAGAAGCAACGCTTCCTGGACGAGATTGTTCCCAAGTGGATTATGGATGCCAAAAAGAACGGCAAACTCATTGAAATCTGATGTGGGTTAAACCGTGGACTCTTAAAGAAGGCAGCCTCATTGGCGCTGGATTAATCATCGCAGGACTTATGCTCGAACTGAGCGTCGGTCCTGTTGTGTGGGATGCCTTCTCGTGGCCAGTCAACGGCATCGTGCTCGTCGGCTTCCTGGTGATGATTGCCATCATGCACCTGTTGCGTCGCCAGATCTATGCATTCACATTCCTGAGCACCTATGCAGCAGCGATACCGGCCATTGCCTTTGCAGTGATTCTGACACTGATCATGGGCCTCACGCGGCAGACAGTGAACGGGACATGGATAAATGACATGCTGTCATTCTGGCCCTTTGTGCTCATCTATGTCTATATTGCCGTTATCATCGGCCTTGCGGTGTTGAAACGCCTTGGTCACTTCCAGTGGAGGCGTGATATTCCGTTCCTGCTCAATCACCTGGGACTGTTCTTGGCCTTGACCTGCGCGACGCTGGGCAACGCCGATATGCAGCGCCTGAAGATGATTACCGCCGTCGGTGAACCCGAGTGGCGCGTCATTGACGAGAACCCGCAAGTCAAGGAATTGGACTTGGCCATTGAACTTCAACAGTTCATCATGGAGCAATACGACGACGGCAGCCCCAAACGCTTTGCCAGCGAAGTGAACATCATGACAAAGTCGGGCAAGAACATCCACACCACCATCGACGTCAACAAGCCTGTCGAGGTCGAGGGGTGGAAAATCTATCAGTATGGCTACGACACCGCTGCCGGCCCTCAGAGCCAGATCAGCATCTTTGAACTCGTGCGCGACCCGTGGTTACCGCTCGTTTATATTGGCATAGGGCTGATGCTCGCAGGAGCACTGTGTATGTTTGTATTATCTCAAAATCAGCGCAAACCGAACGCAAACGGGCAAACTCGATTTGCTGAGGTTTCGCCTGATTCATCTAATAAACGCGTGACGCCATGATTTGGGATTATTTCATCTACTTTGCCATTGTGGCCATCATGCTGTGGGCCGTAGGCGCGTTCCTGGCATGGAAAGAAAAAAAGGCTGGCGTCTATGCTTCAACACTGACGGGCATGGCCGTGTTTTTCACGTTTATCGTCATCATGTGGGTGACGCTAGAGCGCCCGCCATTGCGCACGATGGGCGAGACACGCCTGTGGTACTCATTTTTCCTGCCGTTGGCCGGTATACTGGTCTATAGCCGCTGGAAATACAAGTGGATTCTGTCGTTCTCTACGATGTTGGCGGCCGTGTTTATCTGTATCAACATCTTCAAGCCCG
Source organism: Muribaculaceae bacterium (assembly GCA_017940245.1). Lineage (GTDB taxonomy): Bacteria > Bacteroidota > Bacteroidia > Bacteroidales > Muribaculaceae > Sodaliphilus. The sequence continues at coordinate 8,332 of JAGAYZ010000097.1, forward strand.
AGATTCACTCCAAGGCCTTGATGCCTGCCTTGCAGAGTCCCTGGTTCGCTCCGCACGTTATCGTCTATATGTTTGCCTACGCCTTGTTGGGCGCAGCGACGCTCATGGCGCTTTACCAACTGTTTTTCAAGAAGGGGCGTTCGTTGGAGCGCAAGGAGATGGACATTACCGACAACCTGGTGAATGTCGGTCTTGCGTTCTTGACCTTTGGCATGCTCTTCGGCGCGATGTGGGCTAAAGAAGCATGGGGCCACTATTGGTCATGGGATCCCAAGGAGACTTGGGCGGCCATTACCTGGCTTGCTTATTTGGGCTATATCCATTATCGCATCTATCGCCCCAATTCCATCAAACCTGCCCTGTGGGTGCTGCTCATCGCTTTCATCCTGTTGCAGGTCTGCTGGTGGGGCATCAACTACCTGCCCTCGGCTCAAGACTCCAGCGTACATACCTATACCTCTTGACATAACCCATAATGACCAGAATAGAACGAGAGAAGCAGACCGTCCGCAAGATGATCGGGCTTTATTGTAGCCATCGGCTGAAGGCTGACACGATATCTGAGGCATACCAGCACCTAGCTGACTTTGCGTGCCGCCGTCTCGACCATTGCCGCTATGGGGAGAGCAAGACCGCCTGCAAGGATTGTCCCACCCACTGCTATCCCCCAACCGAACGTGAACTGATTTGTGAAGTCATGCGGTGGACTGGTCCCAGAATGATTCTCTATTCACCAATCGCCGCCATACGGCATTTATTTAACAAGTAATGATAAGATGAGAAGATCTGACAGAGAGAGGGATGCCGCTTTCGCCTTGGAGGTCTTGGACAAGGCACCATTCGTGACGGTCAGCATGACCAGGGAAGACGGAACACCATACGGTTTACCATTGTCGTTGGCGCTTACAGGTGACAAGACGTTCTACTTTCACTGCGCCCTGGAGGGTGAGAAACTGGACTGCATCGCCCATAACCCGGTTGTGTTCCTCTCTGCGGTGACCCGTTGCTCACCGACCTTCGACCCCGAAGTCGGGAACTTCACCTTGCAATACAGGTCTGCAACTGCCGTCGGCGTGGCAGAACTTGTTACTGAACGTGAAGAGAAGATATCGGCCCTAAGAGTCATTTGCCAGCGTTTCCTGCCTCATCACATGGATGCTTTTGATGATGCAATCGCTCGCAGCCTCGAACGGACAGCCGTGGTTCGTATCACATTGACAGGCCCCCCTGTCGGTAAGTGCAAGCAACTGGCGGAGCAGTGAGAACCTGCTCCCACCGCACTGTATCGTCCCGAAAAATGTTGAATCGGGAAAAGATAATAATTATGTTTATTCAACAATGAGATTACGGGTAATTGGATCCGAGTCCTTGTTGTTTGCATAAAATGGTGTGGGGCTCAATGCCCCCACCCATTTTAGGTCGGACTACGGTCTAAATGGTCAGATAAGCAAAGCGCAAGCGATTGAGGAAAGAAAAAAATTTGTTTCCGCTTTCAATGACACAATGATAAAGATTTGGCAGGAGCAAATCACATTGTTGGGAGTCATTGACACCGGGGCTTTGCTGGCTTCGCCCAAAGCCATCGCCATGCGTGCCGACGGACGCTTCTTCGAGGTGCCGCTCTCACAAGCCTTCCTCGAATACGGCTTGTGGCAGGACTATGGCACAGGGCGCGAAACCCCGCGCAAGTCGAGCGCAGAGAGAGAGCTTGCTCACAGCTCTGCCGAGGCGCAGCTGGGGTTGCGGTCACGAAACCCTCGCGGCAACTCCGGCGATCTCGGCCGTGCCAAAACTTCTCGTGCAAGCCGAACGCAGAGTCAAGCTCGCTTGAACTCTGCTGAGGCGCAGCCGAGAACGGTGGGACACAACCGCAAACGCCGCCGCTGGTTCTCGCGCAAGTATTACGCTTCGGTCATGCGAATCAAGGAGTTCTATGAAGACAACATAGGACGCTCGTTCACAGGCATCATCAGCAACGCCCTCAATAATAATTTTGGACGTTAGCACAATAATACTTATAATTGTTCGTTATAATAGGTAGCGGATAGTGTACATCCAATAAGCTTTGATTGGTCATTGGAGACCGAGAGGTCTGCTGGTATCGGCAGACAAGATTATAGGCTGATTTATTACAAAAATTACTATTATGCCAATAAGGAAAGCTCGTACACTTATCCGCTTTTTTTTATTAAAACTGTAATGATATGGAAAAATATAGAACAGCGAGATGGCGTTTAACAATGTATTCAGAACGCCATATTATAACTATTCTTAATAGAATTAGAAGAAGACGAGATATTCTAAATTGTAAAGGATATTTTAAACTCTCAACCTTACAAAAATATGCGTCAGGCAATTATTATAAATTTTTTTCTATTCCAAAGAAAAATGGTGGCAAAAGAATTATATCAGCCCCTGAAAGAGAGTTGGCGTTTATTCAATTATGTATAGCTGTTTTATTTAATAGTATTTACAAACCAAATAAATGTGTTTTTGGTTTTGTAGATAAACGCTCAATCGTACAAAATGCGCAACAACATATCAATAAGGAAATATTATTCAATATTGATTTAAAAGATTATTTTTCTTCAATTAGTTACAATGATATAATAGAAAAGCTTATTAGACAACCATATTATTTCTCATACCCTGCTGCAAAATTTCTAACAGACATATTAGTTGTTGAAACTCAAGATGGTAAAAGGGTTTTGCCTCAAGGTGCTCCATCATCACCTATAGTAACAAATATGATCGCAGACCATTTAGACGTTAGATTATCAAAATTTGCAGAAAAGCACGACTTAACATACACAAGATATGCTGATGATATTACATTTAGTTTTAGTCGCTCAAAATTAAGGGGATGGCGTTCACACGGGCTTACTAAAGGAATACGAGATATTATATTTGACATTATCGAAACAGAGGGCTTTTTAATAAATAAAAGAAAAACGAGAATATCTTTTATTAATCAAAGACATGAAGTCACAGGTCTTGTTGTGAATAAGAAAGTTAATGTAAAACGAGAGTATATTAAACGTCTACGTACCGAGATACATAACTGGGAAAGAGATGGATACGTCATAGCAAGTTATAAATTCTTAAAACATTACGAGAAAACTCATCTTGGTAAATTGAAATCCATGGAGAATGTTATTGAAGGTAAATTATCATTTATAAAAATGGTAAAAGGAGAAAATGACACAACATTTATGAAATTATACAATCGCTTTATGCTTCTTATGCAAAGAGATAAAGTATTTATTAATTCTTAGAATGAGGGTGTGTCATAATTCTGGCGCACCCTTTTGTTGTAACATGTTGTAAAACATATAACAAAGCCTCTACTTTCCCAAGCGGAGGCTTTGTCATGTCAAAAAGTTTTAGTAACTTTGTGACAATCAATTTATTTAAAAAAATATGTCTGCAAAGTTACACTTTCGTGAGCACATAAACAACCAATTGGTTCTTTTTCCTGAAAGAATCGACAAAGATATTGCCCCGGACGACCCTGTCCGTCTGGTCAATGCGGTTGTTGACAGCCTGGACATGGA
>JAGAYZ010000098.1 GCA_017940245.1 Muribaculaceae bacterium
ATCCCTTATGGAAGCAAAGGAAAGTAGGCTTCTTGCTTTAATAGCAATCGTAGTATCATTTGTAACACTCATAGCGACAATAATAAGTATTTGGTGCAATTGAATTGAAGAACATATACCAATGACGTTTTAATTTATCAATTAAAACACATAATAATCTTATCAAGATTGATAACAGAACAAGTAAACCCACTGACTATCAGCAGTTATGCTAAAGGTCGGTGGGTTAATTGTTCCCAAAATGTTCCCACTTATCCATAGTGTGGGGGATGTATATATGCCACAATAAGTCATTAATGTATTTCATGTTCTCCCAAGTAATTACACTAAATTACAGAAGGTCACCCCAAGGTCACTTCGGGTTCTCTATGTTCACCTCATGTTCACCAAGAAAAGAAAAAGCACCTACAAAATCTTTGTAAGTGCTTGATTTTCAGTGTGGACCAGCCAGGGCTTGAACCTGGGACCTCCAGATTATGAGTAAGGTGGGTGACGTATTGGTAACAGAAAAACTCCGCGCGGCGGGCTGCGCGGAGTTTTATTTTAATGAAAATCTTGACCGATTGTATCGGAGAGTCTCTATGTTTCAGAGAATTCCGAAAGGGGCGGCCTCAACGGGAGGCTTCGGTTTATTTCACCTCCTCATAGGAAACGTCTTCGGCATCGTTGCTGCCGTTGCCGCCGTTAGCCGATCCTCCGGCGTTACCAGCTCCGGGGTTGGCTCCGCCAAAGGGGCCACCTGCACCGGTGAAGGGGTTTCCGCCGGGTTGTCCACCTTGTTGCTGACCGGCAGCTTGCTGATACATCTGCTGGAACAGGTTGTTCAGGTCAGCCATAGCCTTGTCGATGGCATCCAGGTCTTGGGCCTTGTGAGCTTCTTTCAGTTTATCGAGTTGGGCCTCGATTTGGGTCTTGAGGTCGGCGGGCAGTTTGTCACCGGCATCCTTCAAGGTCTTCTCGGTCTGGAAAATCATGGCATCGGCCTGGTTGATCTTGTCGATGCGCTCCTTCTCCTTGGCATCGGCTGCGGCGTTGGCTGCTGCCTCATCCTTCATGCGCTGGATTTCGGCGTCGCTCAGGCCACTGCTGGCCTCGATGCGGATGCTCTGCTCCTTGCCGGTAGCCTTGTCCTTAGCGCTCACGTTCATGATGCCGTTGGCATCCACCTCGAAGGTCACCTCAATCTGAGGAATGCCACGGGGTGCGGGAGCGATACCATCGAGATGGAACTTACCCAGCGTCTTGCAGTCGCGTGCCATGGGGCGCTCGCCTTGCAGCACATGAATTTCCACTTCGGGCTGATTGTCGGCCGCTGTTGAGAACACCTGGCTCTTGCGTGTGGGAATGGTGGTGTTAGCGTCGATGAGCTTGGTCATCACGCCGCCCAGCGTCTCGATACCCACCGACAGGGGTACCACGTCGAGCAACAGCACATCCTTCACATCACCGCTCAGCACGCCGCCCTGGATAGCAGCGCCCACAGCCACTACTTCGTCGGGGTTCACGCCCTTGCTCGGAGCCTTCCCGAAGAAGCGTTCCACCACTTGCTGGATGGCGGGAATACGAGTGCTGCCACCCACGAGGATTACCTCGTCAATATCACTGGTGCTCATGCCTGCATCGCGCAATGCCTGCTCGCAGGGACGCATCGTGGCCTGAATCAGGTCGTCGCACAGTTGCTCAAACATGGCGCGGCTCAGCGTCTTCACCAAGTGCTTGGGCATTCCGTCTTGCTGTGTGATGTAAGGCAAGTTAATCTCTGTGCTCGTCTGGCTCGAGAGTTCAATCTTTGCTTTCTCGGCAGCCTCTTTCAAGCGCTGCAATGCCATGGGATCCTTGCGCAGGTCGATGTTTTCCTGCTTGATGAATTCCTCGGCCAGCCAGGTGATGATGCGCTGATCGAAGTCATCGCCACCCAGGTGTGTATCACCATTAGTCGATTTCACCTCAAACACGCCGTCGCCTAGTTCCAGAATGGAAATATCAAATGTGCCGCCACCCAGGTCAAACACGGCAATGCGCTTGTCGCTCTGGTCCTTGTCCAGGCCGTAGGCCAGTGCCGCAGCCGTAGGCTCGTTCACAATACGTTGCACCTTGAGTCCGGCAATTTCACCGGCTTCCTTGGTTGCCTTACGCTGGGCGTCGTTGAAATAGGCAGGTACAGTAATCACAGCCTCATCCACGGTTGTACCCAGATAGTCTTCGGCGGTCTTTTTCATCTTCTGCAGAATCATTGCCGAAATCTCTTGCGGAGTGTACTGGCGCGAACCAATTTCTACGCGGGGCTGATTGTTGCCATTATTGATCACCTTATAAGGCATGCGCTCCACATCTTTGGTCACATGGTCGAAGGTCTCGCCCATGAAACGCTTGATTGAGAACACGGTGCCGGTGGGGTTCATAATAGCCTGACGCTTTGCGGGGTCACCCACGATGCGCTCGCCATCGCCGCCGTCCTTGAATGCCACTACCGATGGTGTGGTGTTACGGCCTTCACTGTTAGGTATAACTACGGGGTTCTTACCCTCAAGCACTGAAACACACGAGTTGGTGGTTCCAAGATCAATACCAATAATTTTTCCCATAATGCTTTATCGTTTTATTTGTTTATATTCTAAATGATTTGTGTTGCATCGTCATGTTGCGACAAGCAACCGCTACTTTTATTGCAAATCTTGTGCCAATTCCTGCACAGAGAGGTGTCACAAGGTGTTTTTGTGCCAGTATGTCAGCATTTGTCACATTATTTCGGCCATATTTGTGCCATGTGCAGCACCAATGGGTGCAAAGCGTGCTTTTTCGGCACTTATTTTTGGGCATAGCTGAGTTTATGCGTAATTTTGCACCATTATTGTGATTATAACCAAATGGAAAAACCTATCATCTACCAGCTCATGCCGCGCTGGTTCACCAACGTGAACAATCACTGCGTGCCCGACGGCACCATGCAGCAAAACGGCTCAGGAAAGTTCAACGAGATCGACCAACGCATTCTTAGAGCCATCAAGCATCTGGGGGTTACCCACGTGTGGTACACCGGCATCATTGAGCACGCCACCAAGACCGTCTTTCCTGGCATAGCGCCATGTAACCCACATGTGGTGAAAGGACAGGCCGGATCGCCTTATGCCATTCGCGACTACTATGACGTGTCGCCCGAGCTGGCCGATGATGTGTCGCACCGCATGGACGAGTTTGAGGCCCTGGTGCAACGCACACACGATGCCGGCATGAAAGTCATCATCGACTTCGTTCCCAACCATGTGGCGCGTCAGTATGCCAGCGACAGCAGACCAGATGGCGTTACCGACCTGGGTGAGAACGACAATACCGGGATGTTTTTCGAGCCTAACAATAATTTCTACTACATCACCGGAGAAACATTTGCCCCAAATATCGACCTGGGTCATGGCGACGATGCCTACCTCGAACACCCGGCTCGTGCGACCGGCAACGACTGCTGGCATGCCAGACCTGGAATGAACGACTGGTATGAAACGGTAAAGCTCAACTACGGCATCGATCCGTGGAATGGCAGCCGTCACTTCTCCCCCATTCCCGACACCTGGCACAAGATGCTCCACATCATGCAATTCTGGTGCAACAAGGGAATCGACGGCATGCGCTGCGACATGGTGCACATGGTGCCCGTGGAATTCTGGCACTGGGCCATAGGGCAAATCAAGAGTGAGTTTCCGCACATGGTGTTCATCGCCGAAATCTACGACACCAACCTCTATCGCAGTTACATCCACGACGGCGGTTTCGATTACTTGTATGACAAAGTGACGCTCTATGACACCTTATTTAATATTGTGCGCAACGGTGCCTCCACCCAGCACATCACCGGTTGCTGGCAAGCGATGGACGACATTAGAAGCCACATGCTCAACTTTCTGGAGAACCACGACGAGCTGCGCCTGGCCTCGCCACAATTTGCCGGCGATGCCCTCAAGGGGCGGCCTGCGCTGGTAGTGAGCGCATGCATTTCCACCTGCCCCATGATGATTTACGCCGGGCAGGAACTGGGCGAGCGAGCCCTAGATGCCGAGGGGTTCAGCGGGCGCGACGGACGCACCACCATCTTCGACTACTGGAGCGTGCCCACCATCAGGCAATGGCTTGCCCGACCGCAACTTAATCGCCGCAACCCGCTCCGTGACTACTACAAGCGAGTCCTCACCTTGTGCAACACAGAGCAGAGCATTGCCAGTGGCGCAATGTTTGACCTGATGTACGTCAACCCGCACCTGACACGCCAGTACGCATTCTTGCGGCATTACAAAAATGAAGTATTGATCATTGTAGCCAATTTCGATGACCAGCCCGTGAACGCACCAATCAATATCCCCGACCATGCACTTCAACAGCTCAGCTTGTCACCGGGGACATATCATGCAAGCGACGTCCTACACACTGGCAATCAATTAATTAATATCACGTCTCTAGAACCGCTCTACATCACAGTGGCGGCTCAAGATGCGGTGATTTTGAAAATATTGAAAAAATAACCGCCGGTTATCGCAAATTTTGCGTAATTTTGCACATGCTTTTCAATCACAATCTTTAGTACCAACTTATGAGTCAATTTAAAGTCTTCTCTGGAACAAAATCTCGTTACGTTGCCAGCGAGATTGCCCATGACCTGGGTGTAGAACTTGGCAAGATGAACATCCTCCATTTTGCCGACGGTGAATTTGAGGTATCCTACGAAGAATCGGTGCGTGGAGCACACGTCTATCTGATTCAATCCACATTCCCCAGCACCGACAACCTGATGGAACTGCTGCTGATGATCGATGCAGCCAAGCGCGCTTCGGCCAAGTCGATTGCCGCCGTTATCCCCTACTTCGGCTGGGCCCGTCAGGATCGCAAAGACAAACCTCGCGTGTCGATTGCCGCAAAACTGGTAGCCGATCTGCTCAGCACTGCCGGCATCGATTGCCTGATTACGATGGACTTGCATGCCGACCAAATTCAAGGTTTCTTTGACATTCCCGTTAATCACCTCTATGCCTCATCGGTATTTGTTCCCTATTTGGAATCGCTTCGCTTGCCCGACATGGTCATCGCCAGCCCCGATGTAGGTGGTGCAAAGCGTGCCAATGGTTACGCCAAGTATTTCGACGCACCCCTGGTGCTGTGCCACAAACAACGCGCTAAGGCCAACGTGGTAGAAAACATGACCATCATTGGCGATGTGAAAGACAAAAATGTGGTTCTTGTCGATGACATGATCGATACAGCCGGCACTATCTGCAAGGCCGCCAACTTGATGAAGGAGGCCGGAGCACGCAGTGTGAGAGCACTGGCCTCACATGCCATCATGAGCGAGCCAGCCAGCGAGCGCATCATGGATAGTGCGCTGGACGAAGTCATCTTCTCCAACTCCATCCCCTTCGACACTGCCAAGTGTCCGAAAGCTACCATCATCAGCATCGCATCGCTCTTTGCCGACACCATCCAGCGTGTGCACGACAACCGCTCCATCAGCAGCCAGTATCTGCTGTAATCGTTGAGGTTGTTCTAAATATCCCAAAATGAGGCTCCGCCGATATCGACATCGACGGAGCCTCTATCATTCACTCAAAAATTACATTCAGTTCTTTATTTATTCAGTGCCTGAGCCACATCCACGGCCACGGCCACAGTGCAACCCACCATGGGGTTGTTGCCGATACCCAGAAAGCCCATCATCTCAACGTGAGCGGGCACAGAGCTAGATCCGGCAAACTGGGCATCGCTGTGCATGCGTCCCAGCGTGTCAGTCATGCCGTAGCTGGCTGGACCGGCTGCCATGTTGTCGGGATGAAGAGTGCGGCCTGTACCGCCACCGCTTGCCACGCTGAAGTAGGGTTTTCCTGCCAACACGCGTTCTTTCTTATAAGTTCCGGCAACGGGATGCTGGAAGCGGGTGGGATTGGTAGAGTTACCCGTGATGGAAACATCCACGCCTTCTTTCCACATGATAGCCACGCCTTCGCGCACATCGTCGGCTCCATAGCAGTTCACCTTTGCACGGTCGCCATCGCTATAGGGGGTGCGAGCTATCTCTTTGAGTTCTCCGGTGAAATAATCAAACTCGGTCTGCACATAAGTAAAACCATTGATGCGGCTGATAATCTTGGCGGCATCTTTGCCCAGTCCGTTCAGAATCACGCGCAATGGTTCTTTGCGCACCTTGTTGGCCTTACCGGCAATCTTGATAGCGCCTTCGGCGGCGGCAAACGACTCGTGGCCTGCCAGGAAGGCAAAGCACTTGGTCTCCTCGCGCAACAGTCGAGCAGCCAGATTGCCATGTCCCAGACCCACTTTGCGATCGTCGGCCACACTGCCAGGAATACAGAATACCTGCAGACCTAGACCGATGGCCTCGGCAGCATCGGCGGCAACCTTGCAACCCTTCTTCAGTGCGATAGCAGCACCACACACATAGGCCCACTTGGCATTCTCAAAACAGATTTGCTGAGTCTCCTCACAAGTCTTATAGGGGTCGATGCCATACTGGTCGCAGATGGCGTTTGCCTCCTCAATATCCTTAATGCCTGCGGCATTCAAGGCGGCAAGAACCTGCTTCATGCGGCGGTCTTGCGATTCAAATTTTACTTCTCTCATCATAGTCTGTTTCCTCCTTATTATTCTTTACGTGGGTCAATATATTTGGGTGCATTCTCAAATCGTCCGTAGTGGCCCTTTGCTTCTTCGAGTGCCTCCTCGGGCGACTTGCCCTTCTTCAGAGCATCGGTAAACTTGCCCAGGCTCAAGAACTCATAACCAATCACTTCGTTGTTTTCGTCCAGAGCCATGCGAGTGCAGTAACCCTCGGTCATCTCCAGGTAACGCACACCCTTGGCACGGGTGCCGAACATGGTTCCCACCTGGCTGCGCAGACCTTTACCAAGGTCTTCCAGCGAAGCGCCCACCACGAGGCCACCCTCGCTGAACGCGCTCTGCGTGCGGCCATACACAATCTGCAGGAACAGCTCACGCATGGCGGTGTTGATAGCATCACACACCAGGTCGGTGTTCAAGGCTTCCAGAATGGTCTTGCCGGGCAGAATCTCGGCGGCCATAGCGGCACTGTGGGTCATACCCGAGCAGCCAATGGTCTCCACCAGGCACTCCTCAATAATGCCTTCTTTCACATTCAGCGACAACTTGCAAGCACCCTGCTGAGGCGCGCACCAGCCGATACCGTGAGTAAAACCTGATACATCTTTAATTTCCTTCGACCGCACCCACTTTCCCTCTTCGGGTATGGGAGCCGAGGGGTGATTTGCACCCTTGGCTACGCAGCACATGTTTTGTACTTCATGAGAATAAATCATAATAAATCTGTTTTGATTTTTGTACCTTATTTATAGTAAGTAAAATTCCCTTTTTTGAATTAAGAGTGTAAAATTACTGACTTTTCGGCACATATCACACATCTCAACCGATTTATTACATATTTTTAATAAACCGACCAGGGAATCGTGAGCTGTCGCCCCGTAGCGTTCCCCAACTTTTTGACGGGGGACGGAGCCAACTGGGTGCGACGGCGCGAGGCCACTCCCATCATCAAATTCCACCCACACGTTTTGTTGCGAATGTTGATACGTGCCAGCCCCATAAAGTTACCGGCCATGGTCACCAGGGCCCGCACCACTTCATCTACACTTGAAAAATCACGGCGCGAGAGTGAAGCCAGCCGATGACCATTAAACTCGATAGAAGCAATAATTTCATCACTCTTGCTCAGGCTGTTAACCGATTGCATCGTTTTCATTTTCTTCAGTTTTTTAAGTTTTACGATGCAAAGGTAGTGCACAGATATGCCACAACACGGCACACCCAAATTAAATAGAGTTAACCATCAAAAAAAGCACCTATGAAATAAAATGTTAGCAACACTTCCATCCCATTTTCATCCTGAGCCGAGATGAAATTTACGCTACTCGCACATGAAATTAGTCAGAAAACATGATGCCGGGCATGGATCGCATGTTATAGGTAGATGCCATCGACTCGCCATAGGCTCCCGCCGAGCGGATTGCGATGAGGTCGCCACGACGGGTGACATGCAACGGGCAGTCGTGAGCAAACACATCGCTCGACTCGCACACCGGTCCCACCACATCGTAGGTCTCCAAGTCGGTGCTGGGCGATGTGAGGTTCTGAATAAGATGATGCGCCTCGTAGAGGGCCGGACGTATCAGGTCGGTCATGCCGGCATCCATAATGGCAAACTTCTTGTCACGGCTCTGCTTGACATATACCACACGGCCTATGAGCGTGCCACACTGTGCCACCACCGAACGGCCCAGTTCGAAATGCAGTTGTTGCCCACGACGCAGATTGATGCGCTTAAAAGTATTGAAATAAGACTCAAAGTCGGGCATGATGTGCGCGTCGGGCTGCCCATAATCAATTCCCAAGCCTCCACCCACGTTAATCATCTCAAATTCTATGCCACGTCGGGCGTAATCGTCCAGCAATTGATTGACGGTGTCGCACAGCATTTCATAGGGCACCATCTCGGTGATTTGAGAGCCTATGTGGAAATGCAGGCCGCGCAGGCGTATATTCGGTAATTGCAACGCGCGCTCAACCACAGATTGCAGTGCCTCGATGCCGATACCAAATTTGTTGGCTGCCGTGCCGGTTGTAATATAACGGTGGGTGTGAGCGTCGATATCGGGATTCACACGGATGGCTACAGGAGCCGTCGTGCCCATTTCGCCGGCCATCAGGTTAATGACCTCTAATTCGGGCAATGACTCCACATTGAAACACCCTATTCCATGCTCCAGGCCCAAACGGATTTCCCAGTCGGTCTTCCCCACTCCTGAGTATGCCATCGATTCAGCGCTAAATCCCGCTTTAATCGCAGCACGCATCTCTCCGCCACTCACCAAGTCGGCGCCAAGTCCCGCACGGGCTATTTCCGACAAGATGCGAGCATTGCCATTGGCTTTGACGGCATAATGCACCACATAGCCTGCCGCAGTTGCAAAGTGCTTAATTTCCTGCAAAGTAGCCTTAAGCATTTTTAGGTCGTAGTAGTAAAATGGAGTAGCGGCCTGCTCAAAGGCCTCCAAGGGAAACACTTGATGACATTGTTGGTTATCCATCTTGATTATGACAATTTATTCTTCATTAAATATGAGCCCGAGCCATTGAATGTCCCGTCTTTTGAATTTCGGGCACAAAGTTAATAGTTTACTTTTAATAATTAACTATTTGTTTTCAGAAAAATTTACTTATCGCTGTTATTCGTTTTGGATTCGTTTTAGACAACGCCAAATTACACACGATAACAGGCGTCGCTTATTAAAGCATGCTCCGAGGCAGGTCGGGCCACCCACTTGTTAATAAAATGTGAACGGAATTATTTGCCCGACATTGGCGGCATAAAAAATAATCGCTAATTTTGCAATCCATAACGATACTTGCCAGCATGATTGACCACGCAACAGTTTCACAAATCCTCGACACCGCCGACATCGTAGATGTGGTGAGTGACTTCGTCACCCTCAAACGCAGAGGAGCCAACTGGGTAGGGCTATGCCCATTCCACAACGACCGCACCCCTTCGTTCTACGTCTCGCGTGCCAAGGGTATATGCAAGTGCTTCAGTTGCGGACAAGGCGGGAGCGCCGTCAACTTCATCATGTTGCACGAGCAGATGACCTACGTAGAAGCACTCAAGTATTTGGCCAACAAGTATCACATCGAAATCAAGGAACGAGAACTGACCGACGAAGAACGCACCGAGCAGACCGAGCGAGAGTCAATGCTCGTACTCAACGAGTGGGCCTGCCAGTTCTTTGAAAATCAATTGTGGGAATCGCGCGACGGACAGGAAATAGGACTCTCCTACTTCCGCCAGCGCGGTTTCAGCGACGCAACGATACGCAAGTTCCGCTTAGGCTATTGTCCCGAAGACCGCTCAGCGCTCTACAAAGCGGCCATCGCCGAAGGTTACAACCGAGATTTGCTCTTCAAGCTGGGTCTGTGCAAAGACGACCAGCGAGGAGGTGGCTATGACTTCTATCGCGGACGCGTGATGTTCCCCATCTTCAACGTAGCCGGAAAGGTAATCGCATTTGGTGGGCGTACGCTCAAGAAAGACGACCATGCCAAGTATTTCAACTCGCCCGACTCGCTCATCTACAGCAAGAGCCACAGCACCATGTATGGGCTCTATCAAGCCAAGCGAGCCATTGCCTCGCAAGGCAAGTGCTTCATCGTAGAAGGATATGCCGACGTCATATCAATGCACCAAGCCGGCTTTGAAAACGTGATTGCCTCATCGGGCACCGCACTCACCGAGGGGCACATCCACCTGCTACACCGTTTCACGGAAAACGTAACCGAACTCTTCGACGGCGACGAAGCCGGAATCCACGCCGCACTGCGAGGCATCGACATGCTGCTCAAAGAGGGGCTTAACATCAAGGTGCTGCTTCTGCCCGATGGTGAAGATCCCGACAGCTATGCTCGGTCGCACTCGTCAAGCGAGGTGGAGCAATACATCACCGACCATGAGACCGACTTCATCTCATTCAAGACCCAGATACTGCTCAAAGATGCCCACGGCGATCCCATCAAGCGATCGCAAGCCATCACCGATGTGGTCAAATCCATCGCCGTGATTCCGTCGCCCATCACCCAGACGGTCTATGCCAAGGAATGTGCCACGCGTTTCGAGATTGAGGAAGAAGTGCTTTTGCGCGAAATCCAAAAACATATTCGCAAAAATCGTGACGACGACTTCAACAGGCGCGAGCGCGAAAAAAGGCGCGAAGAGGCGCAAGCTGCCAATGCAGAAGGCACAGCAAGTGATACCGATACAGTGATCGTTGCTCGACCGACGTCACCCAAAAACACCTTGCTCACCCCTGCCCTGTTCCAGCAGGAACAAGACTTGATTCGCTACGTAGTCAAATATGGCATGTGCTACTTCTGCGAAACAAAAACCGAAACCGATGAGGAACAGTCCACCACTGTGGTTGAGTTCATCCAGTCGGAATTGGGCATGGACATGATTCAGTTCTCCATCCCCACCTTCAGAAAGATTTTTGAAATCGCCATCGCTACCGTCCCCGAGTTCTATCGCGACTACGAGCAATTTCACCTGCAAGTCGAAAAAGAGTCGGACGATGAGTATAAAGAACAACTCAAAAACATAGACCCCACAGGGCTTACAAGCGCAGAAATCGAGACGAAGGAGCAGGAGATGGCCGGTGCCATCAACTCCCGAGTTTCTACCAAACTCAACGATTACCGCATGAGCTACCTGGAACGCCGACTCTGCTCACACCTCGATGATGATGTGCGCAACACTGCGTGCGACTTGGTGAGTGAGAAAAGCCCCCTGAGCAAGATTTATTCTCAATATGGCACCATCACATCCGACGCCGAACGCTTGCTCACGCTTGTGCCCAAAGCCATCTACACCCTTAAAGATGCTATCGTGGCTGTGCAAATCAAGCAGCTCCAGCAGCAAATGAAAACTGCCACATCCAGCGAGCAAAGCCTGAGCATCATGCAGCAATTGCAACAGCTCTTCGCCACACGCAATCAACTTTCGCCTCTCATTGGCGATCGCGTCATTTCATCGCTATAACCAACTATTTTTCAACGCATTAAATTGGCGATAAATATAATTCTCCCGATGGTTAAAACTGGGTTTTGAGGAGTTCATCGGTGGATGTGGTTGCTTTGTTCGCATTTTTATTGTAATTTTGCAAAATTAATTGATTTGCAACTTGTATTTAGACAATGAATATGAAAAGGTTTTTTTCCGCCGCCATGGTGACGCTCGTGTGCGCCGCTGGATTGTTGGCCCAGACGGGGCTGCCCATTAAGCAGATTGGCGGGCAACCCTATTATTACTACGAAATCAAGAACAAGGAGACACTCTATGGCGTTGCGCGCCAGCTGGGTGTGAGCGAGAATTATATCGCCACCCATAACCCTTGGGTGAACGAAGGCTTAGAGAAGAAGCAACTCATTTTCCTGCCCGTACCGGGACAGAACACCGCACAACCGGCCACCGAATTTTCTGTGCCAGTCGGCAACGATGCCGCCTCCATTCACACGATTGCGCAAGGCGAGACACTATGCAGCATAGCCAAGGCCTATAACATGACCGTGGAAGGCCTGATGAGCGCCAACCTGGGGCTGGCGCCCGACAAATATGTGGCCGGCGAACGCATCCGCGTGGTTCCCAACTCGGCCATGCCATTTGTTTATGAGAAGAAGGCAACGCACTTCACACGCTATGTGGCGCGCGAGGGCGACACCTATAGCCTTATTGCCCACCGCAACGGCATTTTTGTAGCCGACTTGCAGGCGGCCAATCCCAACATGAAGAAACCCAAGAAGGGAAAAATGCTGGTACTGCCACTACAAGCAAGTGAAAAAGCGACAGGCGACATGCGCACCATCTCGCTGGCCGACCTGGAAAGCTACTATGTGCCACGGCTAAGCGAAATCTATGAGCAACTGCTGGCCGCCAAACGTAACAGCGAACTGAACATAGGACTCATTCTCCCCTTCCAACTTCACAAGCAGGAACCTCCCAAACAAGCCTATCTTTACACCGACTTCTACAAGGGCTTCTTGCTGGCATTGGACAGCATCAAAAACACTACACGACGAAAAATTAATGTCAAGGTCTATGACACCCAGCACAATCTGAACGTGACCGACAGCCTGCTTGCTCTGCCCGAAATGCGCGACCTCACTGTGGTGGTAGCACCCAGCGAACCGCAACAGCTGGCACGCATCAACAAATTTGGCCAGCAAAACGGCATAGATGTGCTTAACTGCTTTTCGACCAAAAACGATGACTACCAGAACAATCCCAATGTGTATCAGGTAAACATTCCCACTAAAGACCTGGCCGAAAACGTGATGCGATGGATGGATGATGAACTGGGCGAGTGCTCGGTTATCTACCTTGAAGACCCCGATGCCGAAGACAAGGACATCTTCACCGACTTCCGCGCGCACATTGCCGCACGTGGCATCAGCTACAGTTCCATCACCGTGACTGGAGAGCTCAGCTACGACCGCCTTTCGCGCGAGATGAATCCCGGAACCCGCTATGTGTTCATTCCCTCGTCGGGCAGCAAGAACTTGCTCAAAAAAGTGGTGCGCGCTCTCAAACAGGCCAAGCAGGAACGCTTTGACTGCGACATGGTCATGCTGGGCTATCCAGAATATGTCCTCTATCTAAAAGACTATCAAGACGACTTGCAGACCATCGACACCTACATGTTCTCGCGCTTCTTCAATGCCAAAGGTTTCCGCACTCGTGACTTCGACACACTCTACCGACGCTGGTTCGGAGGAGAAACGCTCACGGCCTACCCCAACATGGGTCTGCTTGGCTACGACACGGCCATGTTCATCGTTCAAGCCTTCAACGAAACAGGTAGTATGGGCACCGCGCCATTGCACAAGGGCATCCAGACCAGTTTCCGCTTTGAACGCCAGAACAACTGGGGAGGCTACGTGAACCAGGCTTTCGACATCGTTCACTTCACCACCGACCACACCATCATCACCAACGTGAGATGAAACCTGCACCACTCATCCTTTTGATGGTCATGGCCTGCATGGGCCTCATGGCCAGCGCGCAAACCCACTACGAAGGCAACATCGCCGTGGGAGGTAAGGCCGGCGTAACCATCTCGCGCTTGCAGTTCAGTCCCAACGTGCCGCAGACCATGCTCATGGGCATGATGATGGGGGCGACCTTCCGCTATATGGAGGAACGCCACTTCGGCCTCATCGCCGAACTTAACGTGGAGCAGCGCGGATGGAAAGAAAAATTTGAGGGATTTGACTATGCCTACCAGCGAAAACTCACCTACTTGCAACTGCCCTTGCTCACGCACATCTACTTCGGCAGTAACAAGTTCCACGGCTTCTTCAATCTGGGTCCCGAGATCGGATACATGATTGCCAGTTCCACCAAGTCCAACTTTGATTACAACAACATCGGTGCCATTGCCGACTTTCCTTCCACCAACCGCAACGTGGACCAGTTCACCCTCGACATCCACAATCGTCTGGACTATGGAATCTCGGCCGGAATGGGCATCGAAATGATTGCCCGCAACCGCAGTTCATTCACCCTTGAAGGGCGTTTCTATTATGGACTGGGCGACGTGTTCAGCAACCACAAAAAAGACACGTTTTCTGCTTCATCGGGAATGTCCATCATGGTCACGCTGGGATACATGTATCGCGTGAAGTGATACAGCCAATCTTGATTAATTCCAAAACTATTTTTACCACTACTATCCTATATGTATTCAGCCACTTCTAAAATTGCAAGCAACGCCGCAACATGGCTGGCAACTCTAGTGATAATCATTATTGCAACCGCATGTAAGCCAAGCAACACCACCGACACAGCAACTCACGATACACCGGTGAATACTGCGAAGTCTACAAGCGGCACCGATACGTTCCGACAAATTGATGTGATGGGCGACATTCATGTGACCTACACACAAGCTGCTGAACATGGCTACACCATCGAGGCTCCACAAACTGCGCTCAAATATCTCAAAATCAAAGTAGCAAACAACAAGCTGAACATCACCAGCAAAGATGCACCCGCTTCTTTGATGGATAGCGTCACCATTCACGTGACGGCACCCATGATTGATGAAGTGGGCCTAAATGGTTCATGCACGTTCACATCACATGAAGCAATCAACGCCGACGACATCGTTTTGTCGATTTCCGGCTCAGGCAGCATCAACTTGCCCAAATCCTTGACCTGCAATGAGATTAAAGTAGAGATTGACGGCTCAGGCTCGATCATGTTCACCAAGGTCAAGGCAAAGAAAGTCAAAACAGAAATTGATGGTTCAGGCAGCATCACCTATCAAATGCTGACTGCCGACCAGGCCTCCAGCGACATTAATGGCTCGGGACGCATTGTGCTCAAGGGAAATGTGGCAAGCCACACCGAGAACGTCAATGGCAACGGTACCATCGACACCTCAGGCCTCAAGTAACACTCTACAACCGGCCTGCGCTACGGCTATGAGTGCAGAATCTTGTAAATGAGTTCGCGCAGTAACGCGTAACCATCCTGACGCGACCCGATTCCCTTGCTTTTCACGTCGCAGTCACGCAGGTAACTGATGATGTTCACACAAGCACGCGTGCTGTAGTTGCGCGCAGCATCCTTGAATTTCTTGATGCGGTAGGGCGACTTTGCCCCTGTGACGGTCATCAATGCGCCATCGCTTTGGTCACGGCTCGCCCGCACGAGCAGCACATTGGCAAAAAACGAGAAAATGGTGGCCACTGTGGGTTGAACCGCATTGTTCTTAGGGTTCTTTTCATAGTAGTCGACTATGCGGTAGGCCTTCACCGCATCACGTGTGCGCAAAGCATCTTCCAGTTCAAAATTGTTATAATCCTTGCTGATGCCCACATGGCGTTCTATCAGCTCGGGCGTGATGGCATTGCCCTCACCCACCAGAATCTTTAGTTTGTCCAGCTCACCGAACATGCGTGCCAGGTCATTGCCGATAAAGTCGGCCAGCATCACCACCGACTTAGCATCTATGTTGCAACCCATTGCCGTAGCATAGTTGGCTATCACAGCCTGCAAGTCGCGGCCATCGCGCACCTTGGCCGAACTCATCACCACACCCGTGGCTTCCTTTTTCATCGCTTCCAAAAAAGGCTTCGACTTGAGCGTGCCGCCCTTGTAACAAACGACCAGAATGGTGCTGGGCTGCGGTTTGAGGGCGTAATGCTCCAGTAGATCCAGGTCGTTTTTGTGCCCCACCTGTTTCTCCACATTCTGCGCTTCGCGCAACACCACCACCTTGTATTGCGAGAAAGCCGGATACTGCTTGCAGGTGCTGATCACCTCACGCACATCGGCATCGCTTCCATAATACACGCTCAGGTTAAAGTCGCGCTCATCCTCGGTCAGCGCCGTGTTCACGATCAAGTCGCTCAGCTGGTCTATATAATAAGGTTCCTCGCCATTGAGCACATAGATGGGGCGAAACTTACGGCTCTGCACTTCCTTGCGCAGAGCCACATAGGTGGCAGTATCTTTTTTCTCGGCCATAGTGTGTCGTATATCAAAAGTTTTTGCTAAATTCGCACTGCGAAATTAACAAAATAATGCGACTTAACCTACCCGAATATGATTTTAATATCAAAAAAAATGATGCTGGGCTTGTCATCTTCGACGACCTGCGCAAAAAATTTGTCGCATTGACGCCCGAGGAATGGGTGCGCCAACATTTTGTGAAATATCTCATCAGTGAACGCCTGTTTCCTGCTGCACTCATGGGCAACGAGGTCTCGCTCACGCAAAACGGTATCAAGCGCCGCTGCGACACCGTGGTAGCCGCCCGCGACGGCAGTCCGCTGGTTATCGTTGAATACAAAGCCCCCAGCATTAACATTACGCAGGCCACCTTCGACCAAATAGTGCGCTATAACATGGTGTTGCACGCCCGTTACCTCATCGTGAGTAATGGTTTGACGCACTACTGCTGTCGCATCGACTACGAGAACAACTCTTACCAGTTCCTTCCCGATATTCCAGCCTACTCCGCACTCTAGCAGCCCTCATATCTCACATTTGGGACCCTTTCGGGCGCACATTCGGTCAAATGATTACATTTTTTGGAAAGAAAATTTGTGCGTTCAAAAACTTGTTACTAATTTTGCACCCGCAAAGCCGCAAAAAGCTGAGCACTCGGAAAGATGGTAGAGTGGTCGATTACACCGGTCTTGAAAACCGGCGTGCCGAGAGGCACCGGGGGTTCGAATCCCTCTCTTTCCGCTTGAAATCAAAAAAAGAAGCCCTTAAAGGACTTCTTTTTTTGATTTCTTCAGGATAGGTTTTGTGGATGGGAATCCAAGCGTATTGACTATGCGTCGGCAAATTGCTTGCCATCGTCGAGGGTTATCTGCAACTTGGTATATTCGCAGTGGAAATCATGCTGCAGACGGTCGAGATAGCGGGCACTTTCCCACTTGCACATAGGCAGGTCATGAAGCAAGTAGTTGCCACAAGCCTCGGGACGCGTAGCCGGCACTTCCGTCTGAGTGAGAATCCACTCGAGACACTCGATGGTAAGGGCACGCATATCCTCGACAGTATACGCACCCGTCATGATGACATACATACCGGTCAGACAGCCCATGGGACCCACATAGACCACGTCGTTTTTAACCTTGCTGTTACGGAACCACGTGGCCATGAGGTGTTCCAGGCTGTGCATGGCTGCCGGAGCAACGGCGGGTTCTTTATTGGGTTCGGTGATGCGCAGGTCAAAGGTAGTAAAACCTTTATCCACACGAGACACGTAAATGCCAGGCTTAAGCCGAGTGTGATTGATGGTAAAACTTTGAATAACTTCCATTTTATTTATAACATAAAATTAATATCTATAAAACTAAGCACAATTTCCAAATCTGGACTTTTGCTAAATGAAACATCTCGGTTCGCGGGTGGCTGAAAGCAGCTTCATCATTATATAATCAGAAGTGGCGGAGCTCAGTGGGCGCGTATGAAAAGGTGGAAAAGCGTATGGAGTCGGCTTTCTCGTCGATGGCAAACCAGGGCGAGAGCCAGCGATCGCGCAGATTGCGCACCACATGGATGTTGCGGGCCGGTGTGTTGCCTTCGGCCAGCAGCACGCACACGCGGCCTGTGCGCGGCTCGCGGGCCACATCGATTACGGTTACGGCATGGCCCAACTTCTCGCCTACACGGTCGACAGCCGCATATACAAAGACATCACCCGGTTGAATCTCTGGCAGGGGCCGCACAGATAGTTCCCGACTCAATGAGAACGTGTTCGACACCTCATACACATGACGCAGATAGCGCACAAGCGAGTCACGCGAGTCGCCTCCGCCATATTGCTGTATGCCACCATCCACATCACTGAAGTGAATGTCGGCAAAACGACCTGTCGAAAACAGGAACTCACTGCGCAGACGCATGCACACATCGGCACACTGCTCGGCATTGGAGAGCATGGACAGGTCGATGACGGCATAATTGAGCGGCTGACGATCGGCATCACCTCCGGTGAACAGTTGCGTGCGAGTGCCGCGCTCCCTAAGCGGAAGCGCACGCAGAAACGCAGTGAGAGTCGGGTCGGCCCCGGCCACTCGCTCAAAGCCACGCGGCGGATTGATGTCGCTCACTCGCTGGTAGTTGTGCGGATTACTCACCGTGGTGCCATACACCATCCAAGCATAGTAGCCACCTGCTGCAATCAGGGCCACAGGCAGCAATGCCCACAGGCAATACTTCAGCACTTTCATGACAGGACGCAGTTCTTACGGTCGAGATACTCGGCAAAGATGCGTGCGGCACTTTCCACCTTGGCAGCGCAAGGGCGCACCTTGTAATACTCGGCAGTGCGCGCCGATGCCACATAACTGGATTGTGCTTTCTCATGACCCTTGAGGCCCAGAATCTCGGCACAGATCAGCGAACCGTTCTGTTCGCGCGACTGGGCCAGCAGTTCCTGCACCACCTTGTAGCACTGCGATTTCCCCTCGCGGTCGCTGCCCACGGTGGCACCGCAGTCCAGCCCCACCAGCATCACGATGCCCGACACGGCACCGCACATCATGCGCAAGCGCCCCACTCCACCGCCGAAGCCCGCCGCCACGCGCAGGGCCATATTCTCGTCCATGCCATAGAGGTCGGCAAAAGCCGCCACCACACTCTGGCAACATCCATATCCGGCCATGAAGTTGTCCACAGCACGTTGCACTCTCAGTTCAAGTTCTGGTTTCATAGTTTTATCGTATGAGTCTATTCTCCCAGCGTCCAGGTGCCCAGGCGCTTGAGAGGCTCTTGAGGCAGATTGCTCCACTTGCTTGTCGATTTACCTTTCTTTCCGGTCGCATTGCCGGTGGTGCGAAGTTTTTTATGCGTCAAGTAATTATAACTTTCACACTCTGTTTCACCCGTATTTCTCGTCATGTGATTCTCCTCCATCCCTATCAGATAGAAATCGCCATCCTGATAACGGAACACGTAGGCGTAACTCGGAGAGTCCCAGCCGCCCATGGAGAAAAAGTACTCTATGTCAACCGTAAACGTGTTGCGATTCGTCACACTCACACTATGTGAAATCGAAACGTACTCTTGGGGTCGTGCGGGAATCACATTATCATATTCCTTCCAGGGCTCAAATCCACCCCCAGCCTTGCCCTTGAAGATGGCAAGCACCGGCTGGTTGAAGTTATACACATAACCATCGTCACGCACCTTCATGTGTGCCTTGTCGGCAGGGGTGGCAATAATCACCAAGTCGTTGATGCCATCTCGGTTCAAGTCACCCACAGCCTCGCTGTGCTCCCACGAGCGCAACGTGGCCAAGCCATGCTTGGTCTGTGCGCCGACAGCAATAGTGGCCGAAAGCATCACCGTCAGCAATAAAGGTTTCACAATCTGTATCATTTCAAAATGCGTTTTAATTTTCCGCAAAAATAATCAATAATTCATACACCAACACAGTTTTTTGCAGAAAACTGCGTCAGAACACGATAATAGGGCACAACTTCTCAATGTCGCGCCCGCTCCAGTCGGATTTGAAATCCGACAGATCAGCTGTGGGCTACGAGTGCCGCAATGCAGCTCCCATAGCCCACAGCCTATCTGAATCGTATGTTCTTATCGTCTAAAAATCTGTTCAATCTGCAAGATCTGCGTGAGCCCACAGCCCACTAGACCTTCAAGATAATATTGATGATGGCGTTCACGTCTTCCACGTCGATTTTACCATCACCCGTCACATCGGGCGTGCCCGGATAATCGGCCACGGTGTTCAGCTTCAGAATGAGATTAATCACCGCATTCACGTCCTCCACATCCACCTTGCCGTCTCCCGTCACATCACCTACATTGATCCATGCGACAAATTCATCAAGCACATGTTTCGTTCCATCTTCCTCAACAACAATCGTATTACTTAAGGTCAAAGCCTTACTGCCAGCAAAACTATCATCGGCTTTCAATGTCATTGATAACACAGCTCCATCATGACCGCTTATTGGCCAAACATTTTGAGATGTAACTAAAATGCGAATTGCACCATCGGGTAGTTGGTAAGACGACACCTGATGATTACTTGTTAAACGCGATGTAGGACGTATAATAAATTCTCCGTCATCGTCAATCATTTGTAAACCGTCGGGCACAACCAAATCAGTCTGTAAAGCGGAATAGGTCGTTTCATTTCGCAAGATTATTTCCACATCTTTTGTTTCGCCGGCTCGTATATACAAGTTGTCTATATATAGATGATCCTGCGCAAATGTGCTTGTCGCAACTAACATCAACAATAATAAATGTATTTTTCTCATTACTTTGATATTTAAGAGCAACATTAAAACCTTATTTTCACTACAGTGCGACCCATTTTCACGATAGCCACACCACTAGCATCCATTGGATACTCATTTCGGCCTGCTTTTACCGTTAATGGCATAGATACACCATCAACTCCGATACAGTAAGCCATACCAGGCTCAGGACTTTCTATCACAATCCTTCCATTTTCACCCCAAATCCGAACTTGATCAGCACTCAGATTGGATAAACCTGTTGAACACATTTCCAAGTCAAGAGATTCTAATTTGTGCTCCGCTAGGTTGCGCTCTACAACGACTACATTATTGAATGAGATTCTTTCACTCCAATCCTTTGTAAGACCACTCAACTTAATTCTTGCCACTTCGCCACTGCCTGAGGCAATGTCTTGCATGTTAAAATCAGAGAGCAGCACACGCACTGCGCCATCTTGCATCAACCCGGTTTGAATATTTAGCCCATCGGCACGGCCACAAGATTGAGTCGAATATAACGCCAATCCTTCGGGCAACACAAGGTCAAATTGCATTCCCGACACATCTCTGTCATTATTCATGTTAATGGTGATTAATAAGCCGTCATCACAGTCGGAAACTATACCATTCACTTCAAACGACAAATCATAATCTGTCATAGGAACACGCCGTGTCCAAATAGGTCGACGACCAAGCGAAAGATTGGTTATACCCACCAAATCGGTCACATTAACATCACTCGACTGATTAACATCGGCTGCATCGCTGAAGTACCATCCATTTACATTTCGATTAAGAATTTTTGCGGCAGTTACAACATAGTCGGCAACATTGACTGCCACATCGGCATTAGCATCGCCCACCATATACTCATAGCTGAACCATGACTGCATGTCGTTCTGCTTATACTCCACCTCATCGGGTGTTGAGAATATGATATTGGAATATTTAATGCCAAATATCCCTGTCTTGGTCAAATACTGCTGAGCGATCAAATTCATGTGAAGCAAAACTCCTGTGTTGCCTTTCAACGATAAGCCCGTCGGAGAAGATACTAATACGCGATATTTTTTCCCAGAACTAGTTGTTGACTGCAACGCCACATCCACAGTGTGATTGCCACTAACTCTGCTTTGTTCCAGCCACACATCAGGATTACCATTATTCATTGCCAGTTCAACTGAATTTGGTAAAATGATGTCAAACTGCAATCCCGATAAGACGACAGGATTCTCTATGGTTATGGGCAATTCCAGCATTGCGTTAGTTGTGCCTCGCAAATAGGCTACCGTGTCGGCCATTAAACTACATAACGGTTTTACGGTAATGCCACACGTAGCATGTAAATTTGAGCCATCGGTAGTCCGGGCCGAGATTATTGCTTCTCCTTCTTCTTTTGCGGTCACATTACCGTTCTGATCCACTAACGCAACCCGCGTATCACTAGAACTCCAAGTCAATTTCTTATTGGTTGTATTCTCTGGCAACACGGTAGCGGTGAGTTGCACGCTCTCTCCTGCCAGCAGGGTCTCACTGCTTTTGTTCAATGTCACTGAAGTGGCCAGCACTGGATTCACCGTCACCCGGCAAGAAGCACTCAGATTAGTGCCATCGGTTGTTGTGGCAGTAATCGTTGCGGTGCCAACTTTCACGCCTGTCACCACACCCTTGTCACTAACGGTGGCTATAGAGGTATCGCTCGAATGCCATGCCACTGCCTTGTTGTTGGCGTTGGAGGGTGTCACCGTGGCTGTAAGCTGAAGGGTTTTACCTACCAAAACTGAGGCATTATTGCTTGACAATGAAATTCCCGAAGTCAGAATAATACTCGTAACACCAACATTTACAGTTGCGCCATAACGCCCCACACCACTACTCGCTAATGCAAAAATGAAATTTGAGAAATGAATCGTACCACCTGTAAAGGCAGACGATGCACGTAGTTTTATCTTCGCAAAGGGCAAATCGTGTTGCGCAGGCAGCGAAGTAGTATTAACGGCTAGAATACGCAATGTGTGCTTGGCCGCTAAATAGTAGCTGCTGATTTGGGCTTCGGTGAGCGACTGGCAACAGCCGTTCAAGTTAGCAATTGGCTCCAAATTAGCAGGTAGCACCATATCCACCTGGAAGGAGTGTTTGATGCGTGCCGGGTTAGTCAGGTAAAGGGTTACTTCTTGATCTATACCGGGCGAAACCATCAGTTCATCGCAGTAAATACGGTAGTTGGAATCAGTGATGTAGGTTGCCGAAAATGCACAAAAATGCCCCACCAGCATCAATAACAGTGCCCAGTACTGTCTCTTTATATTTATATTTTCCATATTATTTTATTTAGAATGCTTATTGGAAATGTCCTTTATCTCTAAATCTGTTCGAAATATTACAACACCAAACGGAAACCAATTCGATTATTTGTCTTCGTCGGCGCATTGTAAGTACGGCTTGTGACACGACAGCCCGACGGGTCACTATGCCATCCACCTCCACGGCAAACACGGTTTGAACCACTATCGGGGCCTTCGGGATTAGTTTGCTGCTCCGAACTATATACTCCATACCAGTCACTGCACCATTCCCACACATTGCCGCTCATGTCGTACAAGCCCAACTCGTTAGGATTTTTTTGGGCGACTTGTTGCGTCCTCTCAGCATTGCTGCTGCACCAACTCACAGCTGTGGCATCATCACTTCCTGCATACTTGAAATCTTTGCTTTTTATGCCACCCCGCGCGGCATATTCCCACTCGGCCTCTGTCGGCAAACGGAATTGTTTGCCGGTGAGTTGATTAAGTTTTGTAATGAACTGTAAGCAATCATTGTAGCTTACCATCTCAACCGGGTGCTGCAAGTCTCCACTGAAATCACTAGGATTACTCCCCATCACAGCCTGCCATAAAGCTTGCGTGACCTCGATCTGCCCAATACTGAAACTAGAAACCGTCACCTGATGAGCCGGTTTTTCGCTATCAGTCGCATCACTTCCCTGTTTTATGGTAGCCCCCATAGTGTATGTACCACCAAGCACCGAAACCATTTTAAAATCGACGCCATTCACATGATATGTTGTGATTTCTTTCGATGGGTGCCTATTCAGTTCTTCCAACTCCAAGTTTACATCCAGCGCATCTACAGTAACATTACCATCTAAGTCGTACCGGCTATCATAATCCGCCTGCCTCACGATATGCCTCTCTAGCAGTGTATAATCTTCATCATCTACTTTCCAATCTTCATTCAAATCATAAACACTAGGAGTAAGTTCAACCTTTACATTGCACAGAGTTACAAACTCGTAAACATCCTGAGCGGGAGAAGCACCATACTCAAAAGCTGCATTGTCATAGTCGGTATACTTCATGTACACGCCAAATTCTGCAGTTGGTTCAGCAGTTTCATCAGCGATGATGTTCACTGTATAAACATGGCAGGGATTGGTCTCAACCTTGGTCTTGGTACCATTGTTGCCGAAGATGGTATAAACAGGCCAGTCAGATTCATTGTTCATATTATCGCTAAACGAAACAACAGGAGTATTCTGACGTCCGGTAACGGGGATATCATCACCACCAAAGCCATAAGAATCATAATCATCCTTGCAAGGCTTCACACCCTTGGGGAAGTTCAGAACGATCTGAATGTTGG
>JAGAYZ010000099.1 GCA_017940245.1 Muribaculaceae bacterium
TAGCGGGTGTTGATGCGGCGCACCAAGTCGCCCGCTGTATCGTCGGGGTTGAGGCCGGCGATATACTGCTCCATCTCATCGGCTGTTGCACACTCCTTGGCATAGCAGGTGGAGTCGGCAATCTCGGTCAAGTATGGAGGGCCATTGAGCAGGTCTTTATCGGGTACAAAAGCGGGATAAACCACGGCTTGCAGTGGACCATAATACTTGCCGGCACTGTCGTTGCACAGGCGCTCAACCTCGGTGGCACACGTGAGTGGCGTGCGGCTGAAATACACGCCATCAAAGGCCCCCGTAATCAGCGCAATGAGATTGTCGCTTGTGGCCTCATCGGCAACGAAATCTAAAATAGTGACATCACCATAATTGGAGATATTCCAGGCATTATCGTCGTAACGAATATCGTCGCAGCACCTATTGCAGCAGCCATAAAGAAACTCCGCGAACTTCTCTTTCAGTTTCTGTGCCTTGGGGTCCTCAATGATTATTTCTACGTGATAAGCAACCGCACAATTATCCAAAGCATATTCCTCGTCGATGAATCTCAGTGTCTCGCGGCCACGCAGACAAATGCCGATGCCTTGTGCCGATTGCACAACCTTGGCGCTTCTCACCTGGCGATGCAGAATCACCCCATCCTCTTCGTTATCCAGGCCCGATTTAATCACGGGATAATCGTCGCACTCGCTCGGCAACGCCATCAAGTGAGCAATCGCTTCGCTCACAGGAGTGAAATGGCTGTCTTCTTCAACGCCAAAACTGGTGTCGATGACAACTTCGCCATCCTCCACCTCAACATGACAGCGGTCAAACATCTGCTCATAGTTGTCGCAAAAGCCTGCGATGCGGTCGACAGGCTGCCCAATGCTGCGGATAAAATCTTTCAGTTCTTTAAGTGTCATAGGTTACAATAGTTAATCACGATGCAAAATTACGCCCCAACTGTGCCAAAATGCAGCATAGTTTAGAAAAATCACAAATATTTCTGCAACATATCGGTGAGCATCGCCTTAAGTTCTTTGCGCAGCGATTGCGGTTCCAGCACCTCCACGTTAGCGCCCATGGCAAGGATTGCCTGCTTGAAGTCGAATGAAGGCCTTATATGCAATTCAAACACCGAGAAGTCTTGCTCTGTTTCCACCTCTTGTTGTGAGTGATGCAACGGCAAGGTGCGTAGGTATTCCCGTTCTTCGGCATTAGCTTTGATTCTAACAGTAGTTGGCGACACACCATCGTTGCGGAAAGCGCCATAGCTGTCTTCAAAATATTCTTGAGCATCAAAGTCAGTTGGCATCTTGAATTTTTTCTTTAAAATTTCTATGTTGCTAATGCGGTCAAGGCTATAGATGCGAATGTCGCTTGTGGGTTCATGCCATCCCACCACATACCACCGCAGCTTGAATACCTTGAGGCAATAAGGGTGCAGACAGAATTGCGTGACATCATCGCGCACGAAGCTTTGATAGGAGATGTCGAGCACTTTGTTCTCGCGCATGGCTTGTATTATGGTTGTCAAGTGGTTGAAGCCCGAAGGTATGTCCTCATAGAGCACTCGCTGCTTGAGGTTTTTAGCTTCGCCAAGCATGTTCTTCACAGCAAAATGATTGCACACCATGTGCGTCATCTTACTTGCCATGTAGCCCTCGTCATCAACTATATAATAGGTGTTGTCGCTCTTGCGGCACTCAATGTTCACATCAAAGATGGTCTCTATCTCGCGACGATGGTTGTCCCACGTGCGTCGTGGAATGGCTCCATCGTCATCGTTAGCGCTGGTTCGTCGCTCCAAGCGCGCCTCTTCGTCGGCTTCGTCATAGAGGTGGCTATCGCGATACAATTGATTTAACTCCCTGAGAGTGATGTTGCCGCGCTCATAGAGCGTGTTGATTTCCCATAAGTAGCGAGCAAAAAGATTTCGTGCCATAGTAATTCATTGATATTTCTTGTCAGCAAATTTATAGTAAAGATATAACTCAAGCAAATTAACAAGTATAAAAAATACCAAAACTGTGCTTTTTCTTGGCACAGCCAATGATGTAAAGATGTGATTGATTTCAGCCACAACTTATCTATCTATAAATCTTGAGTATCTTTTTCATAATGAGTATTGTGAGCCAAAAGGCTATAATGTTATGCACTTTAGGCTCATTAACTGGGGTGGGATTAAGGATGCTACAAAGTGTATAAACTTGGGAAACAAAGTGATTGACAGCTTTTAATATCTTGAAACTCATTGTGTATTTATCTTTGCCTATAAATTATTTTCCTGCAAAACACAATACACTTTGTGCCAAAACCCAGCACAGTTTCAATAAATAACACAATTTATCCCACCACATAATCGTATACTTGTGCCGTGGCTCTGGTGGGTGGCGGCTACTACCCCACCCCTGGCGAAATCAGTTTGGCTCATAACGGCGTGCTCTTTCTGGACGAGTTGCCCGAGTTTCCGCGACAGGTGCTGGAGGTGATGCGTCAGCCGCTGGAAGACCGTGTAATCAGCATCAGCCGCGCGCGATA
>JAGAYZ010000010.1 GCA_017940245.1 Muribaculaceae bacterium
CTCGGCATAGGCAATCACCTTGAAGCCGTTCTCGCCGTCGTTGTCGCCTGCGGGCAGGTCGACGCTTGCTGCGAGCTCACCGTCTTCGTTGGCCTCGAACTTGATGTTCTCGTTGCCGTCCTGGCCCCAGTTGTTGAAGGCGCCGGTCAGGTAGTAATCCTGCGGCTGGGCGGGTTCTTCTTCATAGTTGACCACAAAACTGTCAAAAGCCACAATCTTGTTGCCGGTGGTGGTCAGTTTCACTGCCTGTGCGTCGCCGCTCCAGTTGCAGTACTCGGCATATCGGTTGCCGCTGCTCACATATTCATCTTCAAATGTGCCGCTGTCAAATTCATGCCGGTTGATGTAGCTCGGGGTCAGGTATTTGAAGCGGATGGTTTTGATTTTCTTGCCCTCGGGAACGCTGATGGTGAACGATTGGTTGCCAACGGCAGCGGTGGACTGCAAGTAAAGGTACATGTCGCCCTCGTCGTCATTATAAATACAGATTTTGTCGGTGTTGGGTGTGAGGGACACCTCTCCAATCGACACGGCCACGTCTTTAGTGAGGAACAACTTGCTGTCGCTGCGAGGGGCGGTGAGGCCCATTGCACTCACACCACTGCTGGTGGTGAAGTCAAATGTCACTTCGGTTGCCCACGCCGAGCCGGCCATGAGCGTCACAAGTGCTAAAGTAAAAATCTTTTTCATAGTTAAAACGCGTTTGTCCGTCAAGTCGTCGCCCGAGCGCAGGAAGGTAACGGCCATTAGGTTGTTTTTAATGTATATGGTTGTAAATGTGATGCAAGTGCGCTCTTCTTGCATTTTTCAGTATGGGCAAATATAATGAAATCTTTTCAGACGTGGCAAGAATTATTGCGAAAAGCAATTATTTTTCAACGAAACCTGAAAAATTGAAAGCAATTGTACCCGAACGATAGAAAATGAGCTGCAGTGACACCACGACAATTACTGTGAGGGCCGCAAACGGCCGTTGATGACTTTTCGACTCAAATATTTGCCCGAATTGCCATTTTCAAGTACCTTTGCATCCAATACGTAATCAAGATTTATGAAGACAAGAATAACCGATTTATTTGGAATAGAACTACCCGTCGTTGCCGGCGGAATGGTGTGGTGCAGCGGCTGGCGGCTGGCAGCGGCAGTGAGCCGCGCCGGAGGCCTGGGACTGATTGGAGCCGGGTCGATGACGGCCGAGGTGCTGCGCGAGCACATTGTGAAGTGCAGGCAGGCGGTAGGGGACCAGCCTTATGGTGTGAACATGCCACTCATGAAGCCCGATGCGGCCCAGCTGATGGAAGTGGTGGCCCAGGAGCGGGTGCCGGTGGTGTTTACCAGCGCGGGAAGTCCCAAGAAGTGGACGGGCTGGCTGCATGAGCATGGCATCAAAGTGGCTCATGTGGTGGCATCGTCGGTGTTTGCCCGCAAATGTGAGGAAGCCGGAGTGGACGCCGTGGTGGCCGAGGGTTTTGAGGCCGGAGGGCACAATGGCCGTGAAGAAACCACCACGCTGTGCCTTATTCCGGCCGTGCGCCGAGCCACATCGTTGCCGCTCATTGCCGCCGGCGGTATCGCCACCGGTGACGCCATGCTGGCGGTGATGGCATTGGGTGCCGAGGGGGTGCAGATGGGCACTCGCTTTGCCCTCACGGCCGAGAGCAGCGCAAGTGAGGCCTTTAAACGCCGCTGCCTGGACTTGAACGAGGGCGACACACGCCTGTTGCTGCGCAAACTCTCACCCACACGCTTGGTGCGTGGTGGCTTTTATGATGCCATCGAGCAAGCCGAGAATCGGGGTGCCACAGGCGACGAATTGTTGCAAATCATCGGCACGGGAGCATCGCGCCGAGGCATTTTCGAGGGCGATGTGGAACGTGGCGAACTCGAGATAGGGCAGGCGGCATCGTTGCTCAAAGGGCGTGACATTGAACCCGTGGACGACGTGATGCGCCAGCTCATGCAAGAGTATGAGAACGCATTGCAAAAAGTGCGGGATTTTCACTGATTTTGTGAAGTAATTTAACTGAAAATAAACAATCTAAAAAACGACAACAATTATGCAATGGTTTGAGTGTAAAGTGAAATATGACAAAATGGTTCCCGAGGCTGGAGGACAGAAAGTTGTGACCGAAGTTTATCTCGTCGACGCCCTGTCGTTTACCGAGGCCGAAGCCCGCATCACCGAGGAGATGGAACCCTATGTGAGTGGCGAATTCTCGGTGACAGCCGTGAGGCGCATGAACTTGAGCGACGTTTTCTATCACGAAGGCGGCGACCGGTGGTACAAAGTGAAAACCAACTTCATCACCATCGACGAGAAAACGGCAGCCGAAAAGCGCACTGCCAGTTTCCAGCTGGCCCAGGCCAGTAGCTTCAAGGGTGCTTACGATGTGTTCATGGAGGGAATGAAGGGCACCATGGCCGATTTTGAGGTGGCCTCTATCACCGAGACTCAACTGATGGACGTGTTCGCCGCCGACTTGCAGCGCACTCAGGCCGACAAGGCTGCGCAACAAGAGGCCAAAAAGGCTGAGTGAAAAAAAACATGACGCAAATTCAACAGAATCTGGCCGCCATCAAGGGGCAGTTGCCCGCAGGGGTGGAACTGGTGGCCGTGTCAAAATTCCACCCGGTGGAGGCGTTGCTACAGGCCTATGAAGCCGGGCAGCGAGTGTTCGGCGAGAGCCGTGCTCAGGAGTTGGTTGTCAAATTCCGACAAATGCCTTCCGACACCCGTTTCCATTTCATCGGCCATTTGCAGCGCAACAAAGTGAGAGTTGTGGTGCCTTGTGTGAGCATGATTGAGAGTGTCGACAGCGTGTCGTTGCTCAAGCTCATTGATGAGGAGGCAGGGCGCGCAGGACGAAATGTGAATGTGCTGCTTGAAGTTCGTGTGGCTACCGAAGCGGCCAAGACTGGTTTTGAGGTGGATGCACTTTTGAGTGCGGCGGCAGGCGGCGAATTGTCCGGTTTCGGCAATGTGCGCATCTGCGGCTTGATGGCTATGGCATCGTTCACCGACGACATGGAGCAGGTGGCACGCGAATTCGACAAAGCCCGCGCCGCGTTCTTGCAGCTCAAGCACGGGGTTTTCCACGATTGTCCGGAGTTTTGCCGTCTGAGCATGGGCATGACCGACGATTGGCAAGTGGCCGTGAACCATGGTTCGACGATGGTGCGGATAGGCACCGCGATTTTCGGCTCACGACAGTAGGGGCACGACAATTTTGGGCCTTTTTTTGCTGATTTGACAAATAATGACTAAATTTACAAGCAAAATCAATATCAAATAAACCATTAAACATAACTTGACATGACTAAAACGCAAACGAAATCCAATGGCAGTATCATTGCCATTGTGACAATGATGTTTCTCTATGCAATGATTGCATTTGTGACCAACCTGGCGGCGCCCATCGGTGTGGTGATGAAAAATGACCCCGAGGTGGGAGGCTCTAACTTCCTGGCCATGTTGGGTAACTTCATGAACTTCCTGGCCTATCTGTTCATGGGTATTCCTGCCGGAAAGATGCTAACCCGCATCGGCTACAAGAAAACGGCGCTCATGGGCATCGGCCTGGGCCTGGTGGGTGTCATGGTGCAATTCATTTCGGGCTTTGAGGCCCTGGATGGTTACAGTGACAACTTTATTTATCTGCTGGGTGCATTCATTTCGGGTATGTCGGTGTGCCTGCTCAACACCGTGGTTAATCCCATGCTCAACCTGCTGGGTGGCGGTGGCAAACGAGGCAACCAGCTCAACATGATTGGCGGCACGTTCAATTCGCTGGCCGGCACGCTCACGCCTATGTTTGTGGGTGCGCTTATCGGCGAGCTGACCAAGGAGTCGGATTTTGCCGATGTCAATATGGTGCTTTACATTGCCATGGCGGTGTTTGCCGTAGCCTTCATCGTGCTGGCGCTTGTTCCCATCAAAGACCCCGAAATGGGACGTGTCACCGCTGCAACAAAGTTTGAGCACTCGCCGTGGAATTTCCGCCATTTCGTGCTGGGAGCCATTGGTATCTTCATTTACGTGGGTATCGAGGTGGGCATCCCTGGAACGCTGAACTTCTACTTGAGCGATACCACCGAAAACGGTGCCGGATTGCTTGCCAATGCCGCTGCCATCGGAGGACTTGTGGCCGGAACTTACTGGTTCTTGATGCTGATTGGCCGCATCGTGGGCGGTGCCATCGCCAGCAAGGTGTCGAGCAAGGTGATGATGATTGTGGTTTCGTGCGTGGGCATGGTGCTCATTCTGGCGGCCATGTTGCTCGGCAAGCAAGTCACCATGTCGATGCCGGTGTTCACGGGCGATGGATTCGGAATGGAAACGGTTCCCGTCAGCGCTGTGCTGCTGGTGCTTTGCGGTCTTTGCACATCGGTGATGTGGTCGTGCATTTTCAACCTGGCCACCGAAGGCTTGGGTAAGTACACGGCTGCCGCTTCGGGAATCTTCATGATGATGGTTGTGGGCGGCGGCGTGTTGCCTCTGGTGCAGAATGCCATTGCCGACAGCTCGCTGGGCTATATGTTCTCCTATGTGGTGCCTCTGCTGGGTTTGGCCTATCTGCTGTACTATGCGCTCGTGGGCTGCAAGAACGTCAACGAGGATATTCCTGTTTGATAAAACCATAGAAAGAAATTTAGCGTGATATGATTGACGCAGAATTAATGACCCGTGCGGCCAACAACATCCGCGTGCTTGCCGCCGCCATGGTCGAAAAAGCCAAGTCGGGCCACCCGGGCGGTGCCATGGGTGGTGCCGACTTTGTGAACGTGCTTTATTCCAAGTTTTTGGTTCATAACCCCGATGACCCTCGATGGTTTGCACGCGACCGGTTCTTCCTGGACCCCGGGCACATGTCGCCCATGCTCTATGCGGTGCTGGCACTCACGGGCAAATACTCCATGGCCGACTTGCAATCGTTCCGGCAGTGGGGCAGTGTTACTCCGGGCCATCCCGAGGTGGATGTGGAACGTGGAGTAGAGAATACCAGCGGCCCTCTGGGCCAAGGCCATGTGATGGCCGTGGGAGCGGCAATAGCCGAGCGATTCATAGCCGAGCGATTTGGTGAAGTGTGGGCCCATAAGACCTACGCATTTATCAGCGACGGCGGTGTGCAAGAGGGAATCTCGCAAGAAGCCGCTCGTATCGCCGGATATCTGGGGCTGTCGAATCTCATTATGTTCTACGACAGCAACACGGTGCAACTCTCGACCGATTGCTGCGCCGTGTCGAACGAGGACACGGCCATGAAATATCGCTCGTGGAATTGGAATGTGATGGAGGTCGATGGCACCGACCCCGTAGCCATGGCAGCCGCTTTGGAACGGGCACAGGCCGAGACCGAGCGTCCCACGCTCATTTTGGGGCACACCGTGATGGGACGTGGAGCCATCACCGACGACGGCAGCAACTTTGAGGGCAAATGCAGTACGCATGGCAATCCCTTGAGCAAGTCGGGGGCAAGCTATGAGCGTACAATAGAGCATTTGGGAGGCGATGTTGCCAATCCATGGCAAATTTTCCCGGAAGTGGAGAAATTGTATGCCCACCGTGCCGAAGAACTCCGCGCCATTGTGGCGGCACGCATGGAGGCTCAGCGGGCTTGGGCCGAGGCCAATCCCGCCGAGGCACGCTTGCTGCAAGACTATGTGCAAGGCAATGTCACCGATGTGGATTACGCCGCCATCGAGCACAAGCCAGGTATCGCCACCCGTCAGGCGTCGGCCGATGTGCTGGGCGTGTTGGCCAAGCAGGTGGGCAACATGATTGTGTCGAGCGCCGACTTGGCAAATAGTGACAAAACCGACGGCTTCCTGAAAGTTGCAGGTGCTTTTAGCCGCCATGATTTCAAGGGCGCTTTCCTGCATGCGGGTGTGTCGGAGTTGGCCATGACCGCCATCATCAATGGCATGGCCTTGCACGGAGGCGTGATCGCTGCCTGCGGCACGTTCTTTGTGTTCAGTGACTATATGAAACCTGCGGTGCGCCTTTCGGCCCTGATGGAATTGCCTGTGAAATTTATCTGGACACACGATGCTTTCCGTGTGGGGGAGGACGGGCCTACGCATGAGCCCGTGGAACAAGAGGCTCAAATCCGCCTGATGGAAGAGCTCAAGAACCACAGCGGCCGCAACAGCATGCTCGTGCTTCGCCCGGCCGATGCCGCCGAAACGTCGGTGGCATGGAAGATGGCCATGGAAAATGTGCACACCCCCACGGCGCTCATCCTGTCGCGCCAGAACATTGCCGACCTGCCTGCTGCAAGTGGTGACCGATATGCCGAGGCATTGCAGGCCCAGTGCGGCGGTTATATAATAAATAAGGTGGAAAATCCCGATGTGGTGCTTGTGGGCAATGGCTCGGAAGTGTCGACTCTGGTAGCTTCTGCGCAACTCATCGCCGCGCAGGGCATCAAGGCGCAAGTGGTGTCGGTGCCGTCGATAGGGCTGTTCCTCGACCAGCCCGAAAGTTATCGCGACACGGTGATACCTCCCGGTATTCCCGTCGTGGGACTTACGGCCGGTCTTCCGTCGACATTGCGCCGGGTGATTCCTGTGGGTGAAATCATCGGCCTTGACCATTTCGGCGCATCGGCCCCCTACAAGGTGCTGGATGAAAAATTCGGTTTCACACCCGAAATTGTGGCAAATCGTATTGTGGAAAGTCTGAAAAATTGATTTTTTCCAAAAAAAAGGCATTTTTTTGTCGGGAAAATATAAATAATCTAAAAAAAAGCCTTATATTTGCACAATAATTTGAGTTAGAATATAGTTTTATTAATTGTTTAACAGATACAAAAAACGTAAGTCTATGAAAAAGATTACTTTATTAGCATTTGTATGTGCTATGTTCATGGCTCCTGCTGTTGCTAATGCACAGGAGGTGACCTATGTTGAGGATCCCGCTCAAGGCTATCTTTTCAACCGCATGCAAGACAACTGGTTCATCCAGGGTGAAGGCGGTGTCGGCGTGATGATGTCGAAGTGGGACTCGAAGGCTAAGTTCGGACATCGTCTGGGTGCCAAGGCTAACTTGTTCGTCGGTAAATGGTTCTCGCCGCTGTTCGGTTTCCGTCTGGGTGGTGAGTTCAACCAGATGAAAGGTTTGACCGAGGGTTACAAAGGCATCGGCGCACGCCCCTGGCCCGTCCGTGAGTACAATGTGAAGAACAACCTGATGAACCAAGAGTTCAACAACATCGGTATTACCGGTGATGTTTTGTTCAACCTGACCAACTGGATTTGTGGCTACAAGCCCGGCCGCTTCTACAACGCTACCCTGTATGCTGGTGCAGCTGTGCACTGGGTGTATGCCCGTGACATCTATGCCAACTCCCAAGGTAAGGGTGACTGGCGTTATGGCGGTGGTGGCGACCACAAGCACAACCGTAACCTCACCGTGCGTGCCGGTTTGCTCAACAGCTTCGCTCTGAGCAAATCAGTTGACCTGCTGCTCGACCTCCGTTTCGACATGCTCCAGGAGCACGTGGATGGCGCAGGAAACCGCACTTGGGTTGAGTATCCCGGCGCTCTGCTCGGTCTGAGCTACAAGTTCAACAAGCGCGAATGGGGTGCACCTGTGGTGCCCGTTTGCCCCACCTACAAGTACACCGATGCTGAGGGTGATGCTCTTGTTGCCCGTCTGGCCGATGCTAACCGCAAGATTGCCGACCTCGAGGCTCAACTGAAGAAATGCTTGGACAACAAGCCCATTATCGATCCCGTTAAGCCCGCTGCCGACGCTCCTCTGGCAACCGTTTACTATCCCATCAACCGCACCGAGATCCTCGGCGTGCAGAAAGACGTGGTTGAGGCTGTTTCGGAGGTGATGGCCAACGAAAGCTCCAACTATCAGCTCACTGGCTGGGCCGATAACCTGACTGGTAACGACAAGATCAACACCCGCCTGCGCAAGGGCCGTGTTGAGGGTGTGAAGAAAGCCCTCATGGCTAAGGGTATTGCCGAGAACCGTCTGGCTACTCAGATCAGCGACCTGAACCGTCCTGGATACGTTGTCGAGGGCAAGATCGCAACTGCTCCTCTGGGCCGCTGCGTGACCATCGAGCGTAAGAAATAATCTTACCATTCGGTAAAAGATAAGCGCCTCGCTTTGCGGGGCGCTTTTTTTGTGTTATATTTGCACATCCATTTTAGAGTTGAGATTTTCCCAGATGGCGCAAGAGAGCAAAGACGGATTGCTGCAACTGATTCGTGACGGTCGGCCCATGACACTTCGCCAGCAGTTGATGCTGACGGCACAATTGAGTGTGCCGGCCATTCTGGCCCAGCTCACTTCCATTGTGATGCAATATATCGACGCGTCGATGGTGGGCAGCCTGGGAGCCGATGACGCCGCATCCATTGGGCTTGTGTCCACTTCGTTGTGGCTCTTGGGCGGGGTGTGCAGTGCTGTCACCACTGGATTTGCGGTGCAGGTGGCCCATCAGCTGGGTGCCGGAAAATCTTGCGACGCGCGCGATGTGCTGCGTCAGTCGCTGGTGGCATGCCTTGTCTTCGCTGTGGCATTGTCGGCCCTGGGTATATCCGTGAGCGCGTATGTGCCCGTGTGGCTGGGTGGTCATCCTGCCATTACCGGCAAGGCGTCGAGCTACTTCCTGATTTTCACCATGGCTATTCCGCTGCTGGTATTTGATTTTTTGGGAAGTGGCATGTTGCGCTGCAGTGGCAATATGCGTGTTCCCAGCATCATTAACGTGCTGATGTGTGTGCTCGATGTGGTGTTCAATTTCTTTTTCATTTTCCCGTCGCACACGCTGAGCATTGGATCCTACAGTTGTGTGCTGCCGGGTGCCGGTCTGGGTGTGACAGGCGCGGCGCTGGGCACAGTGCTTGCCGAGGGAGTGGGATGCCTGCTGCTGATGTATTATCTGCTCTTCCGGTCGAAAGAGATGCGACTCACGCTTGACAAGGGAAGTTTTGTCCCCACGGGCCAATGCTTGAAAAAAGCCTATCATATCGGAATGCCCATGGGACTGCAACATGTGCTCATGTGTAGCGCGCAGGTGGCCATCACTGCCATCGTGGCACCATTGGGGAGCATTGCCATCGCGGCAAATTCGTTTGGCATAACGGCCGAGAGTTTGTGCTACATGCCCGGATATGGCATTGCTGATGCCGCCACCACGCTGGTGGGGCAGAGTGTGGGTGCCGGCCGGCGCGACCTGACCCGTCAGTTTGCCCACATCACGGTGACGCTGGGAATGATTATTATGGGTGTGATGGGTGTGTTGCTCTACGTCTGTGCACCAGTGATGATGGGAATCATGACTCCTGTTCAAGAGGTGGTCGATTTGGGTGCCAGCGCATTACGCATCGAAGCGTTCGCCGAGCCGCTTTTTGCGGCGGCAATTGTTACCTACGGTGTGTTTGTGGGTGCAGGCGACACGATGACACCGTGCTGGATGAATCTGTTCAGTATGTGGGCCGTCAGGCTAACGCTGGCCTTGATACTTGTAGGGTCGATGGGGCTCTTGGGTGTTTGGACAGCCATGTGCATCGAGCTGTGTTTCCGTGGCACCATCTTCCTCATCCGCCTGTTCTCTGGGCGCTGGCTCAAGATAATTGACAAATAATGACAATAATTTTTAGGATAAATCATGAAGATAATCAAGAATCAATCGTTTGGTGGAGAAAGACCGTTATTTGAGTCGCACAATGTGCGATTGGAACAGGTCACCATCACCGAGGGCGAGAGTGGAATCAAAGAGTGTAGCGACATCGAGGCCGACCATTGCCGCTTTGAAGGCAAATATCCGTTATGGCACGTCAAGCGCTCCCTCATCACCAACTGCTATTTTGCGCCGGGTTCTCGCTCAGCCATTTGGTATTCCGATGACATGAAAATGACCGACTGCGTGATAGATGCTCCCAAATTTTTCCGCGAGATGAAAAGCCTGACGCTTGAGCGCGTGCAGCTCAACGATGCCGACGAGACATTTTGGAACGTGGACGGCCTGGTGCTGCGTGACGTGAAGCTGCACGATGGCACCTATCCCTTCATGGGCAGCCGAAACATTGACATCGACGGCCTTACCAGCGATAGCAAGTATGTGTTCCAGTATGTGAAGAATGTGGTGCTCCGCAATGCCCGCATCACCACCAAGGACGCATTTTGGGAGGTGGAGAATGTCACGGTCTACGATTCGGTGCTCGATGGTGAATTCCTCGGCTGGCACTCGCGTAATTTGAGATTGGTCAATTGTCACATTG
Organism: Muribaculaceae bacterium; assembly: GCA_017940245.1. Classification (GTDB taxonomy): domain Bacteria; phylum Bacteroidota; class Bacteroidia; order Bacteroidales; family Muribaculaceae; genus Sodaliphilus. The sequence continues at coordinate 10,243 of JAGAYZ010000010.1, forward strand.
GCGGCCAGCAGCCGCTGTGCTATGCCCACGACTTGGTGCTGGAGAATTGCACATTTGCCGACGATTGTGACCTTGCGTTTGAATATTCAACTGTCAAGGCCGATATTCGTGGGCACATTCGCAGCATCAAGAATCCAGCCTCAGGCTCAATTGTGGCCGATTCGATAGGCGAAGTGATTATCGATGACAATATCAAGGGGCCGGCCGATTGCGTGATTTCGGAGCGCGGCAAGGACGCCTGAAATAGAAATGAACCTTAACTAATTGCCAAGACATAAACCCTGAAAAAGAAAAAGAATGATGAGAGAATTTGACTTTGACGCTCCGGTAGAGCGTCGTGGAACCTGGTCCTACAAGTGGCATGGAGCTGAAGACAATGATGTGATTCCCCTGTGGGTGGCCGATATGGATTTCTGCACAGCACCGCCTGTCGTGGAGGCGTTGCAACGCCGTGCCGCCCATGGTGTGTTTGGCTATGTGGCTGTGCCCGATGAGTTCTACAATGCTGCCATCGGATGGTTTCATCGTAGGCATGGGTGGGACATAGAGCGAGAGTGGATACAATACACCACCGGTGTGGTGCCTGCAGTGTCGGTGGTCATCAAGGCACTCACCCGGCCCGGTGACAAGGTGCTGATGCTCACCCCCATTTATAATTGCTTTTTCTCATGCATCCGTAACAATGGCTGCGAAATAGAAGAGTCACCACTCATTTATCGAGATGATGCCACCTACGCCATCGATTGGGAGGATTTGGATTGTCGCTTGGCCGATCCGGCCGTGAAGGTGCTGCTTTTCTGCAATCCTCACAACCCCGCTTGCCGTGTGTGGTCGGCCGAGGAATTGTCGCGGGTTGGCAACTTGTGCATCAGGCATAATGTGCGCATTATCAGTGATGAGATTCACTGTGAGCTGGTGATGCCCGGCCATCGCTACACACCATTCGGGTCGGTCTCATCCGAAATCCAGAATCAGGTTATCACCTGTGTCTCGCCCAGCAAATCGTTCAATACAGCCGGCCTGCAAGCGGCGATTATCGTGTGCAATGATGCTGAGTTGCGAGCAAAGATAGACCGCGCCATCAACGATAATGAAGTGTGCGACCTGAACCCCTTCGGTGTGGAGGCATTCATTGCAGCCTACAATCATGGCGAGCCTTGGCTCGATGGGTTGTGCCGTTACATCCAGACAAATTTCAACTGGCTGCGAGATGAATTGTTGCGCCACTTGCCCATGCTGCGCATCACTCCACTCGACGGCACCTACTTGATGTGGGTGAACTGCTCGGCGCTGGGAATGGATGGTGACCAGATGACTCAGTTCCTCATGGAGAAGGCCCATGTGCAAGTGAACCCCGGGTCGATGTATGGTGAAGCGGGCAAACCCTTCATCCGCATCAACCTGGCCACCCAGCTTCGGCACCTTCAGGAAGCCGCCCGCCGCATGGTGGCCGCTCTGGCCGCCCGATGAATGTTTTGCCTATCTGTCACACTCGCATCACGTCACGCTCATCGAGAGGCATAACAATGAACAAACTCGAATGTAGAGATTGATTTGAGTAACATAACCTCCCCATGGCGACCTCTGCCATAAAAAAACCGACCGGCCATCCTATCTGTGAGGAAAAGGATGGCCGGTTGAGTTTTGTGAAAGGATGAGAGATTTATTTCTCCTTCTTGGTAGTTTCTTTTGTGGTTTTGGTTTTTTTCTTGGGAGCCGGTTTTGCGGTCTTCTTTTTGGGTTCCGGCTTCTTTTCAGGTTTCTTCTCGGACTTGGGCTCGGGGAGGGGGAGTGCCGGTTCTTCGGGGGCGAAGTCGCCGGTGGTGTCCTTGACGATGTTGTTACGCATCATCTCCACCTCGCGGTTCAGTTCCTCGATTTCATGCTCCTGATTGCGGATGGTGAGCAACAGTGAGTTAAGCTCTTCGTTGTCGATGTCGCTGGGGTACTGTGCCTCTACACGAGTCATGAAGTCGGACAGCACGTTCATGTAGTTGGTGAACGCGGCGTAGGGTGAGTCGTAAGGACTGTAGTGTGAGTGTACCGACCCGTCGCTGCTGTGCTTGGTGCACATGTAGAAGAAGTGGTCGCTGGCCTGCAGGTAGTTCCAGTCTTGCTTGATGCGCTTGTCTTGGCACAGGCGCACGCGCTCCCCGATGGAATAGAGTTTTTCCACCGCCTCGTTTTGCAGCGTGTTGCCCAGCCAAGCGCTGGTGTCGCGCGCCTCATCGGTCCACGAGATGGGGTGGAGCACACTCAGCTCGGCCACGGGTTTCAGTTTCGAGATAACCTCGCTCGGAGTCATGAACTGAATGTCGTGCTCGGCCGCGAAACGTGGCAGCGCCTTCATGAACTCGAAGATGCCGCTTTCGCGAGGTTGCAACTCTCCGAAGGTGTCGTAGTTCATGAACAGGTTCACGATTTGCTCCTCCTCGGGCAGCTGGGCTATCCAGTTGATGTAGGTGTCGGCCCGCAGCGGATAGTTGGCCCATTCAGTGTTGCTGAAGCGGAAGGAGATGTCATCGCTCAGTTTGGAGTTTTTCAGCAGCAGCTTCAGCTTGGGTGCGGCAGCGCTGTTGTAAACATAGTTCGGTGATTTCCAGCCCAGGATGTGCTTGGCGCCGTCGGTGATGGCACCCTTGAAGCCCATGCTCAGCACCATGGCTGCAATGTCATCGTCGTAGATCAGCTCGGTGTTCCGGAAAACTTTGGGCTTTTGGCCGAAGAGTTGGTAGATTTTCTCGTCGTGGGCTTTGACTTGTGCCACAAATTCCTCGGGGTCCTGCAGCGAAGCCAGTGAGTGGGCGTAGGTCTCGCTCAGGAACTCCACACATCCTGTGGCAGTGAGTTCCTTCATCGAGTCGATGAACTCGGGCACATACTGTTCCAGTTGCTCCAGTGCTGTTCCGCTGATGGAGAAAGCCACCTTGAACTTTTTGCCATACTGTGCAATCATCTCTTTGAGCATTTCATTGGCAGGCAGGTAGCTGCGGTGAGCAATGCGCGTGATGATGTCATCGTTGGCAAAGTCGTCGTAATAATAGTGGTCGTTACCGATGTCAAAGAACCGGTAGGTCTTCAGCCTGAATGGTTGGTGTATCTGAAAATAGAAACAAATTGCTTTCATAGCATCGGGTTGTTTTTATTGGTTAATCATAGATTGCGTTTTATTTCATGAGTGAGCGGTAGATGTCGATGACTTTTGCCCCTGCTTTGTTCCACCTGATCTGGTCCACCTCGGCCAATCCCTGTTCGCGCAGCTGATTGTACATTGCCGGATAGTTGATGATGGAGTAGATGGCATCGGCAATGGCATTGGTGTCCCAATAATCCACCTTGATGACATTTTCGAGAATCTCGGCGCATCCGCTTTGCTTACTGATGATGGACGGCACGCCCATCTGCATGGCCTCGAGCGGCGAGATGCCGAAAGGCTCGCTCACGCTGGGCATGATGTAGACATCGCTGGCCTTGAGCATTTCATACACTTGCTTGCCTCGTAGGAATCCGGTGAAATGGAAGCGGTCGGCAATCTTGCGTCGTGCGGCCAGCCGTATCATCTTCTCCATCATGTCGCCTCCGCCGGCCATGACAAACTGCACATTTTTCACTTTGTGCAGCACTTGTGCTGCCGCCTCGACGAAGTATTCAGGGCCTTTCTGCATGGTGATGCGTCCCAAGAAGGTGACCACCTTGTCGTGCTTGGGTGGCACGGTGACATTGAGCAATTCTTCGCTGAGCGGTTCCACGGCGTTGTGCACGGTGGTGACCTTAGCCGGGTCGATGCCGTATTTCTCAATCACGGTGCGCCGTGTGAGGTTGCTCACGGTGATGATGTGGTCGGCATGTGTCATTCCGTCTTTTTCGATACTGAACACCGTGGGGTTCACATTTCCTCGTGAGCGGTCGAAGTCGGTGGCGTGAACATGAATCACCAGCGGTTTGCCGGTCACTTGCTTGGCGTGGATGCCAGCGGGGTAGGTGAGCCAGTCGTGCGAGTGGATGATGTCGAAGTCGAGAGTGCGCGCTATCACTCCGGCCACTATCGAGTAGTTGTTGATTTCTTCAATCAGGTTGTCGGGGTAACGCCCCGAGAATTCTATGCAACCCAGGTCATTGGTGTTCATGTAGTTGAAGTCGCCATAGATGTGGTCGCGCAGATTGTAGTACAGTTGCGGGTCCATCACATTGCCAATGCGTGCTTGCACATAGTCCCAGTTTACATCGCGCCAGGCCACCGGGGTGCTGTTGGCGCCGATGATGCGTGCAAAGTCTTTCGACTCGTCGCCCCAGGGCTTGGGGATGACAAAAGTGATGTCCATGTCGCCATTCTCGGCCATGCCTTTAGTCAGGCCGTAACTTGCTGTGCCTAATCCGCCCAGAATGTGCGGGGGAAACTCCCAGCCAAACATTAGTGCTTTCATAATACTGTGTTTTATCGGGCTTATAGGTTGTTACATTTCTATGATTTTCAGGTTCTTAAAGATGCGCAGGATGCGCACTACGCCGGCCACGTTGGGGGCATAGCTCACGGCACCGCGCCCGATAAACGGTGGGTTGCCGTCGTAAAGCTCGCTCAATGTGCCGATGCATCCTTCTTTCATCTCGTCCTCAAATCCTATCATCATGCGTTCGATAAACGGCAGGCCGTTCAATCCGAACACCTTAATATAGGTGTTGCAGTAGAAGCCCATGAGCCAGGGCCTTGCCGACCCGGAGAAATAGGCCATCTGCCGCTCTTCGGGGTTACCGAGATACCAGGGGTTGTAACCGTAGCTGTTGGGGCTGAGGGTTCGCAATCCCTTGGGTGTGAGCAGCTCGCGAGTCACCACGTCGAGCACGCTCTTGCGCTGGCGGCGGTCCAGGGGGGAGTAGTCGAGGCCGGCTGCGATAATCATGTTGGGGCGCACGCTCAGGTCGGTATAGCTGCCGTTCACATAGTCGTAGAGGTATCCAAAGTCGTTCAAGAAAGTGTCGACGAAAGCCACCTGGGCCTTGTCGGCAATCTCATTCCAGCGTGCCACGTCGGTTTGTGCCTCTTCCACACCCTCGAAGATTTCAGCGGCCATGCGCAGCGCGTTGTACCACAAGCCATTGATTTCCACCAGATAGCCTGTGCGCGGTATCAAGGGGGTGCCGTTGGGGCGGGTGGCGTCCATCCACGACATGGGTCGCTGTGTGCCGTCGGTGCGCACCAGTCCGTTGGGGTCTACACCCAGATTGGGATGATGGCCGTCGATGATGAAGTTGAGCAACTCGCGAATCAAGTCGCCGTAGCGCTCACGACAGATGTCGTTGGTCTGGTCGTGGCTGTATCGCTGCAGCCCCCAGATGGCCCAGAGTGGCACATCGGGCTGGTCGATGTCCTCGAGATGCCTGTCGCGCGTGCCATCGGCCATCCATTGCATCAGAGCCCGCTTGGCGGTGTCCATGATGGCTTCATAGTCGGGGCGGTGGTGCACCGAGAGGGTGCAGCCCGGCAGGGCAATGAATTCATCGCGCGCGCGAATCTTGAACCATGGGTAGCCAGCCAGCAGATAGTGGCCGTCGGCATTGGTGATGTAGAACTGCTTGGCGCTGTTCTTCATGCAGTTATAGAAACTGGTGCGCGGAGTTCGCGGCTTGATTTCGTCCTCGTACATCTTGGTCAGATTGCGCGTGTTCACCTCTTCGATACCTGCCGAGAAGATGAGGCTTTCGCCCTTCTTGATTTCAATCTCGAAGTATCCCGGGACGTACAAATCCTCAGTGTAGGGAATGCCGCGCTCCTGGTCTTTGATGTATTCGATGTTTTTGTACCAGTGCGGGTCGAAGACGAAGCGTGGCTTGTGGTTCATCTGCATGAACAGGGTGGGGTAGCCATCGTACATGCAAGTGGCGATGCCGTTGTGCACTTCGGTGTAGTCGCGCCGTGCCACGGGGTTCTCCACACACAGGTCGTTGGCATTGCGGAAGGCCAGGAACGGCCTGAACTGCAGTGTGGTCTTGGAGTGTGCATCCACCAGGGTGTAGCGGATGAGGATGCGGTTCTCGTGCGTGATGAAGATTTTTTCTTTTTTCAGAATCACTCCACCCACCCGGTAGGTCGTGGTTGGCACCCGCTCGCAGTCGTATTCGCGGATGTACTTGTGCCCGTTGGGGCTGAAGGTGTTTCCGCTATATCGGTGAAGGCCCAGATTGAACGGTGCACCGTGCTGAATCACGGTCTCGTCGAGTGATGACAACAACACATGGTTGCTGTCGTCGAGCTCTGGAATGGGGATGACCAGCAATCCGTGCTGCTTGCGGGTGTTGCAACCCACCACGGTGGTACAATGATAGGCCCCCGATTGATTGGTGCGCAGCATCTCTTTGGTGAGCGACTGCTCCAAGTTAATCATCAGGCTTTTATCAAATTTTAAGTAGCTCATCAAGCTGTTAGTTTTATAAGTTAATGGTTTTAGTTAATTGCTTGTTTGCTTTTCGTTACGAATTTAGTGATTTTTGCTGAATGAGGCAAATAATTTAATAAAAAAAGTCGCTTAACCATGGTTAAGCGACTTGCTTGGTAGTGAAACAGGGACTCGAACCCTGGTTTCCGCCGTGAGAGGGCGGCGTCCTAGACCACTAGACGATATCACCGAATTGCTTTGCAAAGGTAAGGCGAATTTTTGGATTGTGCAAATCTTTTCACCGTTTTTTTCAAAAAAAACGCGCAATGATTGTTGTTAGCTGACTAACCGGCCTCCCTTTGTGGTGCATGTGCGACCTAAATAAAGTAATTCAGCTAAACATTGCAATTATTGATGTACATGTTCTTTTCCCATGGAAATTTCATATTTTTACAGGGAACCCTCATCATCAATTCCACATGAATTCTTCACCGATAAACAATACCTGAAGATGTTTGCCGAATTTGCCAGTGCCACCTTGAAGCAGGTAGCGGACTGGTTTGTCTGGTTAGCAAGCACTTTGGGCAAATTCAATGCCAACGAACTCAGACGTGCCGACCATGAAGTCCACGACATTGCCGATGGCAGATACGATGGACGCATACAGAAGTTCCAACAAGGGGTGTCAAGGTGACTAAGATAATTCCTCGTAGAGTAGATACAAGCAGGGGGAGTATCACATAATGACAACTCCCTTGCATACGTTTGTTTTATTTCTTCTTGATTATGAACTCCACTTTTTGTATTCCTCGCTTGTAAACATTGCAAAGGATGAGGGCGTAGCGCAGCGTTTCGCCCTGTGGCATCGACTGCTGGACGTAGGCTATCTCGCTCTCGGTAAGTATGTTCTTGAAGAGGATGGCAGAATGATTTCCCGGCACAAGGCGAATGTCATCGGTAAGCGGTGAAAGGACGTAGGCGTAGGTTGCCATATAACGGGCACCAGCCTGCCATAGCGGATGGCTCTTGTCAAGAACATTCTCCAAGTAGATTTGCGCATCCTTGTCAAATTCGGGCGTCGGCGTGCCATCGGCATATGTCACCTTGCCGTCGGCATCTACCAGATATTCACCCCCTTTGGCTATGGCATACTTATCTATTGGGCACTGCTGCTCATACTCTATGTCGGCTTCGCTCTTTACCTCTTTCTCCACAGGCTCAGCCACCTCTTCCGCTTTCTTGTCGGCGAGGATGCGCACCAGTTCGTATGTGCGGTTGCTGGCATCCTGAGGAGGATTGGCCAAAATAGTCCGCTTCACGCGCAGCACGTATTCATGGCCTCTTTCGTAAGTGAAGCCTTTGACTTCGCTGAAGTACAGGTTCTGCGTCCTACCCGGCTCGTCCTCTGTCATTACGCGCATGCACTCAATGGGATGCTCTCCCATGCTGTCGAAGAGGTCGTACATCACGCCCGGTTCAGCGGAAACATTCATGATAATTTCCTTGGTAATGTCTTTGTCGTCATCGTCGCTGCTGCAAGAGGCGAGGGAGAAGGCAGCAAGCATCATAAACATGATTCTCCAAATCTTCATTGTTTTCATTTTTTTGTTCATTTTAGTCTGTCGTGAAATTGCAATAGACAATGCTTGGCCTTTTTTCGCCAGACACACGATATTCCTTGCCAATGCGATATACTCTGCCTTGTTCGAAGTCGTACATGTCGGGGTGTATGTGGATAGTGAAGTGGCGGGATGCGTGGGCAGCGAGTTCATAGCCGATTGAAGGGAAGGCATAGACAGCCCCATCCTTCCTCGGCTTGATGGGCAATGTTTCCCACTTGCCGTTTACCCGATGCTCAATGGTGTACCACTCTCCCGTAACGCACGTCATATCGGTGCTGTTCACCATTTCTATGACAACGGAATCCAATGGAAGTTTCAGCCTAAC
>JAGAYZ010000011.1 GCA_017940245.1 Muribaculaceae bacterium
GGCAGAGTATAGGTGATGGAGTAGATGTTGTTGGTCATCTCTCTTGCCTGGTTGAGTGAGATTAGTGCATCTGCCTTCTTGAGCCTGCGCTCAAGCTCTAGCAAGATGGTGTATGCGGTGAAGCAGATGCAGATGTGTCCCCCTCTCCGGTGCGCAGAGGGGGCTTTTTCTATGGGGCTGGAACGAGTCGACAGCGCCCCTTTGGCATTATACTTTTTCCCGTCTTATCCTTCGTTTTTGGAAAGTCGAGGGAGTCTCACCAAAATATTTCTTGAATTGTCGCGTGAAATGCTGAGGATATTCAAACCCCAATGTTTCGGCGGTCTCACTCACATTATGTCCGGCAATGAGCAGTGCCGAGGCACGTTGCATGACGAAGCGGCGTATGGTGTTGGTTGCCGAGTCGCCTGTAATTTGCTTGACCAGGTCGCCAAAGTAATTGGGCGACAGGAACAATTCTTGGGCACAGTATTTGACGGTGGGCAGGCCATGTTGCATCTGCAACCCGTTGTCATAGTAGTGTTTTAGCAAGTTCTCAAATCGTGTGAGGATATCGGCGCTGTTGCGTTGTGGCATTGCCATTTGAGTCGCATAATATCGTCCAATCAATTCCAGCACCACACTGATGTGGGCCACAACGATGCACTTGGTGTGGTCGTCCTCGTTGCTGCGGCTCAATTCATTCCTGATCAGCTCAAGCATCTGCACTATCGACTGCCGCTGTTCATCGTTAAGCAAGAGGGCTTCATTGGTGTTATAGGAAAAAAACGAGTAGCGGTGCATCACCGACTCCAATGCGGTGCCATGCAGCAAGTCGGGGGCAAAAAGCAATGCCCATCCCTTGGTGTGAATTTCTTTGCCGGTGTCGGTTTTGCCGCCTATTTGCCCTGGAGCGACACACATGAGCGCGTGCCGGCTAAGGTCGTAGTTGATGCGGCCGTAGGTCAAACTCTCGAGCATCTCGTCGGCTATGAATATGGCATACACGTCATAGTTGTTCAGACTATGGCGGCAATGCTCGAGTTCGTCGTAGTGAATCACGCTGACCAGCGGATGCAGTCGCGGCGCGCCTATGTAGTCGGCATAGTCGTTGACACTGTGAACTTTTATTATTTTCTCCATGAAAAAATACCTACTCTAGATGCCGACAAAAATAACAAATTTTTTTCACATCAGTAAAAACGTTCAATAAATCGGTGAATTGTTTAATCAGTAGGTGGGAAGCAATAAGTAATTTTGCAGCGACAAATCAAATCATTCAACAATTAATCTTAATCAGATATGACAAAAATTGCATTAGGTACCTGGGCGTGGGGCGCAGGAGCGTTTGGAGGAGACAGCGTGTTCGGCAGTAACACCAATGAGGAGAACTTAAAACCTGTTTTCGACGCAGCCATGTTGGCCGGGTTGAACCTGTGGGATACCGCCACGGTGTACGGAATGGGCGAGTCGGAGAAAATCCTGGGCTCGTTTGTTGCCAGCCATCGGCGCGAGGATGTGCTGGTGTCGACCAAATTCACCCCGCAACTAGCCGAGATGTACGATAACAACGTGGAGAAAATGGCTTTAGCCTCGATGCAGCGCATGGGACTAGACTACATCGACATTTATTGGATTCATAACCCGATGGATGTGGAACGTTGGACCCCGGGACTCATTCCGCTGCTGCAAAGCGGCAAAGTGAAGCGAGTAGGCGTGTCGAACCACAACATCGACGAAATCTGTCGCGCCGGCGAGATATTGGGCGAGGCCGGATTCAAGGTGAGTGCCGTGCAGAACCACTTCTCGCTGCTTTACCGCTCTTCCGAGCGTGGAGGTGTACTTGATTACTGCAAGCAGAATGGCATTGAATTTTGGGCTTACATGGTGCTCGAGCAGGGGGCATTGTCGGGAAAATACAACACCGAGCATCCATTGCCCGCCGAGAGCGACCGTGGTAAGAAATACAACCCAGTGCTCGACAAACTGGTGACGTTGACCGACGGTATGAAAGCTATCGGCGAGAAGCACGGCATCAGTTGCTCGCAGGTGGGCATCGCTTGGGCTATCGCCAAAGGCACACTGCCCATTATCGGAGCCACTAAAGAGCGGCACGTTGTGGAGGCCGCCAAAGCCGCTAACATCTGCCTTAGTGCCGATGAAGTTGCCGAACTTGAACGGCTGGCCGATGCCACAGGTGTCGACACGCGAGGTGAATGGGAGCACACGATGGAGTAAGTTATGCGCATGAGAACATTTCTTTTGGCCATAGCCATGTTGATGGCAACAACAAGTATAGCCCAAGGTGTGATGGATGTGCACAGTCACATCATCACACCCGACTATCTCAAAAGCATTAAGAGCACTCATCAAGAGATGGATGAGGGCTTCCCAATTCCTCAATGGGATGTGGAATCGCAACTCGCATTTATGGATAGCGCCGGCATAGGTTGCTCGGTGCTGACCATGTGTGCACCGCAACCGGCCAGTGGAGCCGGTTGTGCCGTCACCATTCGGCAAGTGAATGAGCAGTGTGCCCAACTCAAGCAAAAGTACCCCGGGCGATTTAAGTTCTGCGCCGCTGTTCCACTGCCCGATGTTGATGCCGCCATTGCCGAAGTGAACTACGCCTTCGACACGCTGGGAGCCGATGGCATCAAACTCGCCACCAACAGCCACGGTCAGTATCTGGGAGACCCTGCGCTCGACACACTCATGCAGGTGCTCAACGACCGCCATGCCGTGGTCATCTTGCATCCCCACCGCCCCGAGCCGGTAAATAGCAATGTCATGAGGCAAACGCCGCTGGCCATGCAGGAATACCTGAGCGAGACCACACGCGCCATTGCCAACATGATTGCTCGCAACATTCCCTCGCGCTTCCCCAATGTTAAAATTGTCGTGCCACATTGCGGAGCATACCTCCCGCTCGCCATCCCTCGCATGAAGTCGCTCTATCGGGTGATGAGGGCTGGCGGACTCATTGGTGAAATCGACTGGGAGAAGAGTCTCGCCTCGTTCTATTACGACCTGGCTGGCGCTCACTCGCCCGAGACAATCAAAATGATGCTGACCATCACTTCGCCCGATCACATCATCTATGGTTCCGATTTTCCCTATGCGAATTCGGCTGTGCTCTGCACGCAGCTGGAGAGGATGAAACAATACCTCGCAACCGACGTGAAACTGGCTCCATACAAGGAGATGTTCTTGCATGAGAACGCTGAATACCTGTTGGGAATGAGTGACCAGAAACCCACACCGCGATTTGCCGACGACAATGAGCTGATTGTGCGCATTGCCGAGATTGAAGTGCATCCTGAGTATCTTGACCAATATCTTCAAGCCGCGGCCAAGATAGGCGGCACATCGGTTGAGCAGGAGCCTGGTGTGGTATGCATTTTCCCGATGCAAGTGGCCGATGCACCCAATCAAATACGCATCGTTGAAATCTATCGCAATCAAGAGGCCTATCAAGCACATCTTGCTACCGAGCACTTCAAGCAGTACAAGCAAGGCACCCTGCACATGGTGAAATCTCTCAAACTCGTCGACACCACACCGCTCGACGTGCAAGCCATGAAGAATATCTTCATAAAGAAATAGATTTTGCAGGCCATTGACGGGCATCGCCCTCAATAAAAATTTCGGTTGCACTTGGGGTGAAACTGTTTGCGGTATAGTTCAGCTTGTTTCCATTAACATGAGACCGAGAATATCCGTGATGGTATCCTCGGTTTTTCATTATCATAAAAGAATGACGTTTATATCTACCAACCTTTGATTTGGAAGCAAATGCCGATATTCAAGCCGAGACTGTGCGACAATTTGCTGCGATAGTCTTTGTGACTGACATCGAAAGCTTTTACCAAATATGCTTCATCGGTGACAGATGCAATCACACCAACGTTGGGCGTGATGTGAGCCTTGATGCCTGCACCCGGTGAAAAGTAGAAGTTAAACGTCTGGTCGTGGTCTTTGTCTGCCAGTGAATATTTTTCGAAAGCACCGACATTCTTCGTTCCAAACATTCCGTATGTGCCAATCTTAAGATTTACAAACGGAGAAAATCGTTTGTCAACGAAGAAATAATGCGAGCTGATAAAGAAAGGTATGGCTGAGTACTTGAACTTGTCGTGATAGCTGTAGCCAATACCTGCGCCGATGGTGAATTTCTCGTTGACGAACACCTCATGCTGATATGTCAAGGAATAGCTCCTGTCGCCATAACTTCCCATTGGCTGGCCAATGGTGAAATCGACAACGTTCAGGCACCCGCCATTTGCATCAAAAGTGTTTTGTGCCTTCGACAAGAACAGGTTGTTAAGCAATAATGAGCAAAGAGTGATAATATATTTCATGCATGTGACCGTCAGTTCGTTGTCAAAAAAAGGCTGACTTGGTTCAGCCTTTTCAGATAATTCTTTAATCGGGTAATGCTCAGTTGCGTCAATCATCGTTGCGAAATTCGAGAATGTCGCCGGGCTGGCAGTCAAGAGCTCGGCAGATGGCGTCGAGCGTGGTGAGGCGCACAGCCTTGGCCTTGCCTGTTTTCAGGATCGAAAGATTGGCTATGGTGATGCCCACACGCTCGCTCAACTCGTTGAGCGACATCTTGCGCTTCGCCATCATCACGTCTAAATTGATTACTATCATGGCTTGCTCGTGTTAGATGGTTAGTTCCTGTTCTTTGGCTGCGTCGTAGGCCAACTTGTAAAGCAATGCCACAATCAATGCAACCATGGCATAGACAAACGGACTGTCGGTGAGAACCACGTCAAAATGCTCCGATGCCGAGCAGGCGATGCTCATATTATCTCCAATAAATGAGTGAATGGGGAGTACAATAGTCATGACCCAAAGCAGCACCACATTGGCGCGATTGAAGATCGTGCCGCCTCTAAGATATTTGAGGATATTGACGACAAACGCCGCCATCAACACCGCCATCAATAAGATAGTTGCACGGTTTAAGGTAAAAATGGTGAGTTTTAGCCCCATGCGAGGCGAGCCCCAGTTGATTACTCCATGACCACTGCCTGTGGTCAACACGAAATAGGTCTGAACGGCGTAAAAAGCCACCCACAACACGATGCCGATGAGTGCGAGCACGCACACAATATTCAGCGTTCTGTAAGATGTTTTTTCCATAATGAAACACGTTTAGTTAATAAATCCGCCGCAAAGATAAGTCAAATTATCGAATTACAATAAATATTTCTCGTAAATTAAGAATTTTTAATTCTTTATCATTAATATAACGTCATTTCAAATGATGTCTTTTGCAAGAGATTACATATCAATCTACTTTTGCGAAATGAATTTCGCTTCAATCGGGGGCATTTCGGCAAATTGAGAACGGTGGGGCACAACCACAAACTTTTTGAGCCACCGAAAATTGGGAATAAGAAAAAAGCCTCGGGATATTTTTTCTGATTGTCTCATCAATTGAGAAATAATGCTTAATTTTGCGGTGATGATGAAAGAAGATGATGGATGCGCATTGCTCAATGCGGTAAAGGATAACGTGTTGCCGGCGAGTTTCTTGGACAAGGGACACGTCCACATTATTGTGCGTCGAGGTGAACTGTCGTTCTATGACGGCCGACGCTCACACCACGCTCATGCCGATGACCTGATCATCTGGCAAATGTCGAACACCATTTCCCAAGTAAGGTATTCCAGCGATTTTGATGCCGACATTCTGGTGGCATCGCCCGATTTCCTGCAAGAGTTCAACCCCGAAATGGTTTGGGCCTCCAAGGGTTTTATCTTCATTAAGGCGAATCCTGTTTTCCATCTTGACTTTGCCAGCAAGCGGTTGATAGCAGGTGACTTTGATTTGTTCAAGGAGAGGATAGCCGATGGCAACACGTTGTTCAAGAGGGAAATATTGGGACGCATCATGCAGATTTTTCTTTTTGACTTATGGTCGGTGTATCGTCACCACATGACAACGATGGAGGCCAGCGACAATGCCTCGCGCATTTTTCTGCAGTTCCTTGCGCAGGTTAGGCAACATTGCCGCATTCAGCGCGATGTAGCCTTCTATGCCGACAAATTGTGCATTACACCCAAATATTTGTCACAGGTGAGTAAATCGGTAACGGGCTTGCCCGCCTCGGAATGGATTTCGTTCTACTCGGCATACGAACTTGTTGCCATGCTCAACGACCAGTCAAAGACACTGACCGAAGTCGCCGACCTGATGCAATTTGAGACCCTGTCGCATTTCTCGCGATATACCAAAAAACTGCTGGGAAAGTCCCCCACAGAATACAGGAAAAAATAAAATCGGAAATATTTGAAAGTATCACTTCTATTTAGGCAACAAAAGGTAGTCTAAATGCCTGTAATTTTGCGCCGTAAAACAATTTTAATAGCGCAGAATTATGGACATATTCAAACAATTACGCTCAGGTGCCGATGTCGATATGGCATCAAGTGACTATGTAGTGGCCATCCAGGAGATGGCACGGTGTAACGACATCTGTTTCAAAATCAACACCACCGCTCCAAGCCCCGAGGCCATCCACCCGCTGGAAGAGGAATTGTTCAATGGCGGTTTAGACGCGTCAAGTTACTTCATGCCACCCGTTCAGATTGACTATGGCTGCCAGATGAAGGTGGGTAAAAACGTGTTTGCCAACCACTCGCTCACGTGCATGGCTGCCGGCGGCATCACGATAGATGATGGCGCAATGATTGGCCCCAACGTGCGCATCGTTACCGATAATCACGACTTTGATAACCGCATGGTGCTGCGCTGCAAGCCGGTGCACATCGGCCGCAACGCATGGATTGGCGTGGGGGCCATCATTCTGCCAGGCGTCACTGTGGGCGAGAACGCCGTAGTGGCAGCCGGTGCGGTTGTGACTAAAGATGTGGAAGCAAACACTATTGTTGGGGGCAACCCTGCTAAATTCATCAAGAAAATATGAAACAAATGATTACCTCTATCATGCTCTTGAGTTTCGTTTTACTCAACATGCAATGCGGTACTGATGAAAGCATCAAGACCGAAGAGCCGGATTCCGAACCCGACACTATCACAACCACGACAACCAACATGAGAAATCCATTTAACTTCGAGACCAAAACCGTGCTGCTCAACAGTGGATATGAGATGCCCATTATAGGCATTGGTGGTGGAGCGTGGCAACACGGCCATCATGGTTGACTACATCAAGGAGTATGCCGATGTTGATGTTTTTGAAGTCAAGCCGGTCGTGACATATCCCGAAGGATACCAGGACTGCATTGAATATGTGACCGAAGAAATCAACCGCAACGACCGTCCCGCCTATGTGGGCGACATCACCAATATCAACGACTATGACGTCGTGTTCATTGGCGGACCCATCTGGTGGGCGCGTCCGCCGATGATTCTTCGCTCTTTCATCGAGGCGCATCCCGAGTTGGCTGGCAAACGCCTCGTGCCTTTCGGCACCCATGGTGGCAGTGGCGTGAGCAGCTACCCCTCAATGCTTAAGGAGTATTTTCCCAATGCCACCATTTTCGAAGAACTTGGCATCAGCGGAGCCAGCGTGCGCAATCAATCCTCAAAAACCGCTGTCGAAAACTGGTTGAAGAAATTAGGGCTTCACCGCGCAAGCACAGACATTCAAGACATCGAAAGCGACCAAGGCTCATGCCGCTACAATGTCTATACACTCGACGGGAAAAACGTGGCGCAAGATGCCTTCAATCTTGATGGCATTGCACCCGGAATTTATATTATCAATGGCAAAAAAACTATAATCAAATGAGAGTTAAAACATTATTAGTCAGTGTGGCACTTTTATTATTTAGCGCAACAATGAACGCTCAACACAATCAGACGTATCTGACGCTGAACAACGGCGTGAAGATGCCGCAGTTCGGACTGGGAGTGTATAGCATTCCCGATGGTGATGAAACTTACAACTCGGTGATGACGGCTTTGAAATGTGGCTATCGCCATATTGACACCGCGCATGCCTATCGCAACGAGCGAAGCGTGGGGCGAGCAGTGAAAGATAGTGGTATCGACCGCTCTGAAATATGGATTACCAGCAAACTCTGGCCCAATGAGTATGGTCAGGGCAAGACGCTGAAAGCCATCGACCGCATGTGCAAGCGCTTGGGTGTTGACTACATCGACCTTGTGTATTTTCATCAGCCGGTGGGCGACTACGTAGGCGGTTGGAAAGAAATGGAACAAGCCTTAGAGAGCGGCAAGGTGCGTGCTATCGGCATTTCCAATTTCGATGTGAACGACAGCATCTGGAACTCCCTAGTCGAGAATTGTCGCATTGTCCCACAGATTGTTCAGATAGAGTGTCACCCCTATGCGCAACGCGAATACTGGCAGAAGATGGCAGCCAAGCACAACATCCAGATTGAGTGCTGGTTCCCTCTCGGCGGGCGTGAATCAAAAGGAGAACTACTTCGTGATCCTGTCATCTGCGAGATAGCCAGGGCTCACGGCAAAAGTCCGGCTCAGATCATCATACGATGGCACATGCAGATGGGTTTCTCGGTTATTCCAGGAGCCTCAAACCCCGACTACATCCACGAGAACATAGAGACGTTCGACTTTGCTCTATCCAATTATGAAATGCAGCGTATGCACCAGTTGAACAAAGAAAAACGTTACTTCAACATGCCTTATGAGGACCAAGTAAAGTGGTTCCAGCAGTGGAGCCCAACTGATTAATAGCATCGGCTTTATTGAAGGCGTAGTTTGTCTTTTACGCATAGGAGCGGTTACCGTACTTTTGCATAAATTTCTTGCGCTCGGCAATGTTTAAGCGAGCTTGACATTGCTCTCGCTAAACCGAAATTTTGCAGAGTGCGATAACCGCTTAATTTATGCAAAAAGACATGATCAACATCGATTTGAAACTTTCCATATTAAATAATGCGCTCACGCTCGGCAAAATGAAAAAACGAGATTTTCTTTTTGCTCTCGCTCAAACGCGGATTTGACCGACAAGCAGCTTCGGTCATGCGAATCAAAGAGTTCTATGAAGACAACATAGGACGCTCATTCACAGGTATTATGAGCGATTTCGCCCGACGTTGTAATTATCACAAGTAAAAAGCACCTTAAAAGCGAAAATTGTTGTATCTTTGCATTATGGAAGATAACAAAAACATCATAAAAGCGAAAAACAACCAAGTGTTGCCCACTCAATTAGTTGACGATGTAAAGCTGATTGTGGAGCGTGGCTTGCGCGAAGCATACCATAGCGTAAACTCAATTTCAATACTTACCTATTGGAACGTGGGCAAACGAATTGTTGAGGAGGAACAGCAAGGCGCAAGCCGTGCCGAATACGGCAAGCAAGTTCTTAAGGGGCTGGCGCAAATATTAGTGCCATTATTTGGTTCATCTTACAACGAGCGTAACCTGTATAGTATGCGCCAATTATTCCTGTGCTTCAATGACTTGGAGATTTTGAACGCGCGCGTTCAAAATCTTTCTTGGACTCATTTCCGTATGCTCCTTCGTGTTCCCGATGAAGATGCAAGATATTGGTATTTACGTGAAGCCTCTGAGGAAATGTGGAGTTCACGCACTCTAAGCAGAAATATCGGTTCGCAATACTATTACCGCTTATTGCAATCGCCGAAGAAAGAAAATGTTATTAAAGAAATGCAATCACTGACTCAACCTCTACAACAAGGTAGAGACGAGATTGTCAAGAATCCCGTTGTTGCTGAATTTCTTGGTATGGAGAATACCGACTATACCGAAAGTGACCTTGAGCAAGCGATTATAGACCATCTGCAAAAGTTTATCATGGAGATGGGGCGTGGGTTCGCATTGGTTGGCCGACAAAAGCGTATTGCTACCGAAACTGCTAACTACTATATCGACCTTGTATTCTATAATTACGACTTACAATGTTTCTTCTTGATAGATCTTAAAACCACCACCATCACTCATCAGGATGTCGGGCAGATGGATATGTATGTAAGAATGTTTGATGAGGTAAATAAGAAACGAATTCACAATCCGACAATAGGTATTATCCTTTGTGCTGAAACCGACAAGGACATAGCCAAATACTCCGTTCTGAACGATAATGACAGATTGATAGCCGCCAAATACCTCACCTATCTGCCATCGGAAGAAATGCTCAGACGTGAGATTGAGCAGCAAAAGGAAATATTCTATCTGCAACACAACAAAACCGACAGCGAAAACAACTGACAATGAGATACATAGCAATCATATCAGCTCTTTTGGTAACCATGGGCATTTTTGCTCAAGAATTATCTGTTACTCAACATCTTGAAGACTTTGACTTGGTTGTGCAACAAGTTGAGGAAAACTATGCAGGCTTTTCCTCAAAAGTGACAAATGACAACGATTCATGCTATCAGGCGCATAAAGCCGACCTAAGAAATCAGGTGTAATTAGGAAAACGTGGTGGTGCTGATGCTGCGGCAGAATATGTCGCTTGGTTTGCCGATAATCACCTTTACATGTTTAATAACGGGTACAACATGAGTCAGCAGTATCTACCGGCACGCAAACAACTAACCGATCATCTGAGCATGGATTACAAGCCAAAGAAACTGGCTTGCAAGGTTACCGATAAAACTTTCCTGATTCGGTTTCCATCATGTGGAGGTAATGACCCAAATATGGAATGGATCGAGGAAAGCATAGAACTATATCAACAATCGGGTTGCGCAAACCTAATCATTGATTTAAGAGGTAACTCCGGCGGTCAAGATCAATTCTACGAGCCATATCTCAAACTTTTATATGACCATCCCGGCTTGACTGAGGGCGTTGAATTTTTAAACACCGTTGCCAATCGTAATGCTTTTGAGCAACTTTCACAGATGAATGGAAATCCCGAATGGTTGGAGTCGCGTTTGGAAAAATGCCGTGAAAGTGCTAACGGCTCTTTCGTGTTGTTCGGGGATAGTTTGACAACGATTGAATATGACTCTATCTATGAGAAACCGATTAAGGCGGCAATTATCATCGACAAATATGTGATGAGTTCGGGCGAGCAAATGTTGCTTGAGATTCAAGCAACAAGTGATAGGACAATCATCTATGGACGTGATAATACAATGGGGTGCCTTGATTTTTCTAATGTGCGCCCGGCAGCAGAACTTCCCAATGGAAAAGGAACTCTTGCAGTCCCGACCACTCGTTCCTGTCGTCTACCCAATAATGGCATTGATGAAACAGGAATTCAACCAGATGTGCGCATTACGCTTCCATTGCCCGAATTATTGTCAGATAACGTTGACGATTGGGTTATTTGGGTAGCAGCAGATTTGGAAAATTGACTCACTTAATTTGTTAATGTTACATGGCTCACCGAACAATCATCGGTGGGCTTTTTTCTTGTCTTTTGCTCCACCGCTCAATCAATGTAGTTTTGCATCGAGAAATCGCAAAATCAGTGCAAGTTGAGTGAAAAGCCAAGTTTACTTGAGCTTTTCCAAAACGCAGCCTGATTTATCCAAAACTACATTCTTATGATAGATATTTCACAACTCACCTCACTCGCTCCGGCTTTTCGGGTCGAGACCGAAAAGGAAAGTATCTCACCCGAGACCGTCGGCAAACCGTTAAGATTGGTCGTTTTGCCGTTTCAACAGAGTATCGTGGCAGAAATATCGGCAGCGAGTTAATGGATAAACTAAAAATTACGTTAACTTCAGTGCAGAGTTATTCAGCTTTTCGCTATATCACTGTTGACGCTTACATATCGGCCATACCGTTCTATGAGAAGAATGGCTTTACCCAACTGAACGAGAAAGATGAGAATGAACACACGCGATTGATGTTCTTCGACAAAATGAGCGTATAACCTATCGGATAAAATAACAACCTTATATAAGGCTGCGTTATCAAGCAAGATAACGTGGCTTGTTTTATCAAATCAGCCCGGAGTTGGTGGCGAGGGTGAGGGCTTCGGTGATGGTGCGGGTGCCAAGTCGCTCAAACATCAGGCGTTTATAGGTCTTGACCGTGTCGATTGAGCGACACATTTTGTCGGCGATTTGCGCCACTGTGAAACCTTGTGCCGAGAGAATGAGCACCTGTTTCTCCTGCGGGCGAAGCTTCACTGCCTCTCTGGGCACCCACCGATGGTAGTCTATAGAGTATTCCCAATATTTGGAATCGCCCTTCTTATGGAATTCAATGTGGCCGGGCTCGCTGTGTGGCGAGAGGGAAACGACACACATGGCCAGCCACGCCCTGCCATCGTCGGCAAGTGCAAATGGTGTAATTTTATGATTCACCAGGAATGTGGCGTCGCCATCGCTGATGTGGAAATCATAGCTCATGAAGCAGCCTTTACGCTCATCAAGTGGTGTGTCGTTGAACTTCTGAAATCCGGCCTCGTTAATCTCGAGTAGCATAGCCTGCTCTTCGGTGGGCACATGCTCGATGTAAAAGTCATACCCCATCTGCCGCATCGCCTCTGCCGTGTGGCCGCACAGAAACAGCGGGTTGCTTGCCACATACAGGAACTCCCGCTTGAAGTAGTCGATGACATAGATGCTTTGATAGGTAGCGTTGGCCATCACGTCAATAGCACGCTTGAGCACTTCAAGGTGGGAATACTGCTCATCTTGAATGTCGTTAACCGTATTTAATATTCCAAAGAAATCCTCAACCTTTGCCATAATGGTATAATTTGCGGGTGCAAAGTTACGGCAAAAAAACGAAATTGTTAATGTTTTTCACACCCTAAAGTGTGAAAGTTGGCTTGTTTTAATTTTTGCTGCAACTATTCACCCTTTAGTGTGCGTCTAATGCGTGAATATGATAATAATTTTGCTCTCACAAAAACAAAATAAAAAAGATAGAACAATGAAACGTATTCAATTTCTCATTCTTTCATTGGCTGTGGCGATAACTGCGACTGCTGCAACATTTACGGGAACGGTCGTTGACGAGCTGAGCCAACCCTTCGCCTTTGCCAACGTGGTGCTTCTCAACCCTGTCGACAGCGCGTTTGTGGCAGGCACAATGACCGATGCTGCCGGCGCATTTTCGCTCTCGGCCCGGCAATCAAGCGCCATCGTCAAAATCTCATATATCGGTTATGAGACAACGTGTGTCAATGCCACTGCCGGCAACCTGGGCACCATTCAGCTCCAGCCCGAGAGCATGATGCTCGGCGAAGTGGTGGTGAAAGGCGTGCGTCCCACCTACAAACTCACCACCGAGGGCATCAAGACCGATGTGGAAGGAACACTGCTAAGCAAAGTGGGCACAGCCAACGACGTGCTTCAAAATCTGCCTGGCGTGCAGAAGAAAGACGATGGCATTGAGGTCTTCGGCAAGGGTACTCCGCTCATCTACATCAATGGCCGCGAGATGCGCAACAAGAGTGACCTCGACCAGCTCAAGAGCGACGACATTGAGAGCGTGGAGCTCATCACCAACCCAGGCGCAAAGTACAAAGCCGATGTGGAGAGTGTAATCCTCATCAAGACCAAGCGACAGCAGGGCGAGGGATTCTCGTTTGATGCCGAAGCCAACTACTATCAGGGCAAGAACATGGACATTGCAACCGGCATCAACTGGAACTACCGCAAGGGCGGTATGGATGTGTTTGGTGCCGTGTGGTACAACGACGACCGCTGGGAAAATAACGATTTGATAAAGTTTGACGTGCAAGCCGACACCGTTTGGCTCCTCGACCAGCACCTCAAGGACAAGAGCCACAGCCAGTCGCTCTACAGCTCGGTGGGCGTGAACTATGTGCTTGGCGACAACCACTCGATGGGCGTACGCTACGATACCAAGTGGTACTTCAAGAACAAAACCCACGGCACGATGATTGCCGACGTGATGGCCGATGGCCAATTCTACGACCACGTTGAGAACACTGCCGATTATCACTCAACCGATAACATGCCCCACACCCTCAATGCCTACTACAACGGGCGAGTGGGCAAAACGAGCATCGACGTGAACCTCGACTACACGTTCAGCAAGAGCCGCAAGCACCAGCTCAACGACGAGGTGAGCCAGGAGCGCGATAGCCGCATCGTTACAGCGCGGAGCATGGCACGCAACCGGCTGCTGGCCGGCAAACTCGTGCTCTCATGGCCAGTACTGGGTGGCAATCTGCAAGCAGGCACCGAGCTGAGCAACACCCGCCGCAACGACGATTATACCAACCCTGAGAACATCGTGCCGTCGTCGCTCACCGAGCAGCGCGAACGCAGCTATGCGTTCTTTGCCGAATATGCCCGCCCACTGTCTTTCGGCTCACTGCGCCTGGGCTTGCGTAACGAGAACGTGGCAAGCGACTACTACAGCATGGGGCAGCGCATTGCCGAGCAGAGCCGCACCTACCACCACCTGTTTCCGACTGTGGGCCTTCAAGTACGCGCAGGCGCAGTGCAACTCATGCTCAACTATAGCATGAAGATTCAGCGTCCCTACTACTGGCAGCTCACCAGTAACGTGTCCTATGGCAACCGCTTCACTTGGGAGAGCGGCAATCCCGCCCTCAAGCCATCGATCAACAACCAGGTGGGGCTCATGGTAATGTGGCGGTGGATGAGCCTCATGGCCGAATACAAGCACGTGAGCGACCACATCATCAACGTAGCGCGAGCGGTGCCCGGCAGCGAGGCCACAACCCTGCTCACCCGTGAAAATCTCGACCACAGCAACAAGATGCGTCTGATGCTCAACCTCAATCCCAAGTTTGGCATCTATGAGCCACAGCTCTCAGTAGGCATGATCAAGGACTGGACCAAGATTCCGTCACCAGTTGGATTTATCAGCCCTAAACGCCCCGTCTTTTTGATTCAATTCAATAACAACATCAAGATTCTGCCCACTCTCACAGCCAATGCCAGCCTCGACGTCACCACCAAAGGTGACATTGAAAACGTGTCGCTCACCCGAGCCGGATTTAACCTATATTTGAGCCTGACCAAAACGTTCCTGAACGACCGGCTGACAGTGAAGATTGCAGGTCGCAACCTTCTCGACGCCCAAGAGCATGTTGTGCTGCGCTATGGTTTGCGCAACATGATGCAAGAGAAACACCGCGACTTGCGTGAGCTCCAGGTCACCGTGCGCTACAAGTTCAATGCCGCCGGCAGCAAGTGGCGTGGCAGCGGTGCAGGCGACGCCGAAAAAGCCCGCATGGGCGGCAACTGACATAATTGCTTCATTATTATATTTCCTGAAAACCGCATCTCACTTGTGTGGGGGCGGTTTTCGTGCTTTTGCGCTTGGTTTAGTTCTTGTCGCTATACTTCTTCTCGAACAGTTCCTGATGCTCTTCGCCCCATTGGAGCATAGCGTCGATGATGGGTATGAGCGTCATGCCGAGTGGTGAGATGGCATACTCGCTGCGAGGTGGCAACTCGGGATAGATGGTCTTGGTCACCAGTCCGTCATCGACCATCTCCTTGAGTTGCAGGTCGAGCACACGTGGCGTGGCCTCGGGCAACGCCTTGTGCAACTCGCTCGGGCGCATGCTGGTGTGGCGCAGTTCATCGAGGATGCAAGATTTCCACTTCGAGTCAATCAGGCTGATAGTCAGCCGTAAAGGGCAACTCAGGTCGACAGGGATTTTTCGTTTATACATGTTGTTCGTGCGGTTGGAATAATGTTGCAAAGGTAAGCAATAGTTGCCAAAAAGAGGGTATATAGAGAAAATTTTCAGTACCCGAAAAATTTTTCGGTACTTGTGCAATCGGTTGTTAGTGTCTAATTTTGCACCAAAATTATTAATCATTAAAAACCGACTTTTATGAGATCTCCTATTGCAGAATATGCAGCGGTCGAAGAAGCCGCAATGAAGTTTGTCAAGAGTGTTGCACAGGGTAACAGTAAGTATGCCAAAGAGTTATTCGCCGATGACGCCGTGCTGTTCGGCTATCTGGATGGCACACTTGAGCATGGTTCCATCGAGCAATTCTATCACAATGTAGATACCGTGGGTGCCGGTGCCGACTTCAAGGCACGCATCGACGTGGTCTCAGTCGAGGAGACAGTGGCTGTTGTCCGTGTACTCGAAGAGAAATGGGGTGGGCGCATCGACTTCACCGACTACTTGCTGCTGATGAAAATCAACGGAGAGTGGAAATGTGTGGCCAAAGCCTACAACCAAAATTCCGACACCATCAAGAAGTAAACTGATTGATTGTTGCTGATAGTCAGTTCGGTGACAGCAATCATTTCAGGAACCTAATGGCGCTTGTGGCACAGTAGCAGGAGGTGCTTTCCGGTGGATGTGGTAGTACCGAAGATGTAGGTGTCGCCGCCATCTTTAAGGCGCAAACGACGAGCCAGGTCGGCCGCCCGCAATGGGAAGTTGCGCACGGCCACATTGGCTCGCTGTAGTGTTGCCAGTGTGTGTCGCAATTCAGCCTTGTTCATAGAAGTGACCGAGTCGATTATGAATGTGCGACCGCTGAATCCATCTGCAACTTTGTCGGAAATAAACAAATGACTGTCGTGGCTCACCACTTGCAGGTTGTAGTGCGCGGCGACGTGGTTGAAACAGCCTGCTTTCATCACCGAAGGATTGGGTTCAAGCAGCAGCAGTCCCTCATGCCACTGCCCATCCCATAGCCTTACGGTGGGCTGGGTGGACTCGTGGTTGAAGGTGAAGACGCTGTCGTCGTTCACGCAATGGATGGCGGTGGCACCGGTGTGGTTGCGCCGCATAATCACCAGCAATTCTTTACATTCGCCGCCTGTGCTCACGATGTGCATGTCGCTCACGGCGGGCAGAGTGCTCAGTGTTTGACTCACATCTAGCATGGGTGAGAGTTTCACCATTACTACCGGTGCTTTGCTCAGCAAGACATCGGCCAGTGCAGTCACATCGGGTGTGCAGTCGGCTATTCCATAAGTGCGTCGGCCGGCGTTGTCGCGGCGAGCAGGATCCAAATAAATGACATCGGCTGATGGCATTTCGAGCAGATATTGCGTGCTGTCGCCATTAACAACGCGGATGTTGTCGCAATGAAGCAAATGGAAGTTGTGCTCGGCAATGGAGCAGAGATGTTGCTGTCGCTCAACATATATTGCATTGCTAAAAGATTGTGCCATGAAAAAACAGTCCACGCCCATGCCGCCAGTGAGATCTACAAGCGATTTGCCAGCCAACAGCGATGCCTTATAGCGCGCAGTGTGTTCGCTTGAACATTGCTCCAGCGACAAGTGTGGTGGAAAAACGACGCCGTCGACCGAGGCCCAAGATGGGAGTTTGCGGCGTGCAGTCTCTCGTCCGGCAATCTGGTCTAATGCAAACGGCATGTCTACACCAGGAAAGCGAGCCGCCAGCAGTGCGAGCCGTCTGACATCTTGTCCGGCATGTTCACGCACAAACCGCGTCGTCGCTTCATTTACCTGTAGCATGGGCGTGAAGGTGGACGTGTTATCGCTCAATGAGAGGCGTGCCGGTCATGTCGGCCGGTTGGGGCAGTCCCATGATTTGCAGTATGGTAGGAGCCACGTCGGCCAGGCGGCCAGCATGCACCATTGCGTTTCGGTCCTCGGTCACATAGATACATGGCACAGGATTGAGCGAGTGTGCGGTGTTGGGCGTACCGTCGTGATTGATGGCATGATCGGCATTGCCGTGATCGGCAATAATGATGACTTCGTAGTCTGCGATGCGTGCGGCCTCAACGGTGTCGCGCACACAGGTGTCGATAGCTGTCACGGCATCTTGGATGGCCAGGTAGACTCCGGTGTGGCCCACCATGTCGCCATTGGCATAATTAACTACGATGAAATCGTATTGCTCGGTGCCGATGGCCTCGACCAGTTTGTCGCGTACTTCGTAGGCGCTCATTTCAGGCTTGAGGTCGTAGGTGGCCACCTTGGGCGATGGAACCAGGATGCGGTCTTCGCCGTCGTAGGGTGCCTCGCGACCACCATTGAAGAAGAAAGTGACGTGGGCATATTTTTCGGTCTCGGCGATGTGCAGTTGCCGCTTGCCGAGCGACGACAAGTATTCGCCCAGTGTGTTGGTCACGTCTTCTTTGGGGAAAAGGATGTGCACGCCGGTGAAGGTGGCATCGTAGGGCGTCATGCAGTAGTACTGCAGGTTGGGGATAGTGGTCATTCCTGCCTCGGGCATGTCTTTTTGCGTGAGGGCGATGGTGATTTCCTTAGCACGGTCGTTGCGATAGTTAAAGAAAATGACCACGTCGCCTTCTTTGATGCGTCCATCAACAGTGGAGTTTACGATGGGCTTGATAAACTCGTCGGTCACTTTCTCGTCGTAACTTTCCTGGATGGCTTGGGTCATGTTGTCGCTTTTGCGCCCTTCACCATGCACGAGTTGGTCGTAGGCCAGCTTGATACGGTCCCAGTTCTTGTCGCGGTCCATGGCATAATAGCGTCCTGTTATCGTTGCTACCACGCCGGCCGACTGTGCGCAATGTGCTTCAACATCGGCCACGAAACCCTTTCCACTTTCGGGGTCGGTGTCGCGTCCGTCCATAAAGCAATGGATGAACACATTTTTAAGGTTGTAGTCTTTGGCCAGGTCACACAACGCGAAGAGATGGTTGAGTGAACTGTGCACTCCGCCTGTTGATGTCAATCCCATGAAGTGAATACCCTTGCCCGTGCGCTGGGCATAGGTGAAGGCGTTAACGATTTCGGGATTAGACTTGATGGAGCCATCTGCAATGGCTTTGTTAATTTTTACCAAGTCTTGATACACTACGCGACCGGCACCGATGTTGAGGTGTCCCACTTCGCTATTGCCCATCTGTCCATCGGGCAATCCCACGTTTTCACCACTGGCCTGCAACTGGTTGTTGGGGTAGCGGTTCATCAGATAGTCCCAATAGGGTGTGGGGGTATAATAAATGGCGTTGCTCTTGGCACGGGGACCTAAACCCCAGCCATCAAGAATCATCAATAAAGCTTTCTTTCCCATAATGATTTGTCTTTTTTCCTTAAAAATGTACCTTGTTTGAAATATGCTGCAAAATTACGAATAAGCGAGCGAACAGCAAAAGAAAAGACTCGTTTTTTCTTTTGCATTTCCGAGCGGGAGTAATTTGGGCGCAAGCCAACATTACGAATAAGCGAGCGAACAGCAAAAGAAAAGACTCGTTTTTTCTTTTGCA
>JAGAYZ010000100.1 GCA_017940245.1 Muribaculaceae bacterium
AATTCTGGTAGTGTTGGCAACGTCGCCATTATCATTGCCGTGTCGCAACCTGCCGCTAGTGCCTGCGGTTTATGCCGCACCGTCGTTGCCAACGGGTGACGAGGACGGCAGCGTCATCATTGACGTGGCTTTAATTAACACCTCCTAAAAGTTTAATCATTAAATCGTCTTTTGTTATGAAACATTCATTACTCATGTCAGCACTGATGCTGCTCGTCTCACTCAGTGCCAGTGCCTATCAGGCATATTTTAAGTCCGGTAATTTCTTCTATTATGTTTCGAGTCAGAGTGAAGCCACCGTGTGCTTGATTTATGACCCTTCACTCAGTGACACTGACACCCATCCCCATTACACTAATCTGTCAGGTGAAATCACTATCCCCGCAACTGTCACCAATGAAGGAACGACTTACACAGTCAGTTATATCGGTATTCGTGCTTTTTATAAGAACTCAACTATCACAAAAGTAAATTTCCCTAACACCATCAAGAAGATTGGCGAATCTGCCTTCTCTCAATGCACCGCTCTCACAAAAATCACTATCCCCAATGGTGTCACTGAAATTGCCGATGGAGTCTTCCAAGGCTGCACTAAAGCCAGTGAGCTTACCCTAAGCAACACTGTCAAAACAATCGGTTATAATGGATTCAAAGGCTGTACAAGTTTGCACATGGTCGCAATTCCTGAAGGAGTTAAAACTATTAAATACGGCGCATTTGAAAACTGCACCAACTTGTCGGCTGTCTTTTTTTACGGAGAAACACTGGAAGAGTTTCATAATAATGTGTTCAATGGCTGCACTTCGTTGAATTCGATCAACTTCCCTAAGTCCCTCTATCTGGTCGGTTCAAATGTCATGAAAGGAACTCCGTGGTGGAACAATCAGGCTGACGGGCTTGTATATATAGGCTCGGCTGCCTATAAATATAAAGGTGAGATGCCCGACGGTACCGACATCACTCTTAATGCGGGCACCAAAGGAATTGCTACTTCATGCTTTGAGGGCTGCACCGGCTTGACCTCGATCAACTTACCCAACTCGCTCATTGCCATTTCCGGCTATGCCTTCAATGGCTGCACCCACCTGAAGACAGTCTCTATCCCCAACTCGGTCACTACCATGTACGGTTATATCTTTAATGGCTGCTCTGCCTTGACCTCGGTGACCCTCCCCAACACGATACAAACCATTCCAGCTTACACCTTTGCTGGTTGCTCCAGACTGAAAACGGTCAAAGTCCCCAACTCTGTAGAAACGATTGGCGGTTGTGCCTTCAAGGATTGCTCCAGCTTGACTTCGCTGCCCATCTCCAACTCAGTGAATCGTATTGAATATAGTGCATACGAAAACTGTACCGGCTTGACCTCGGTGACCATTCCCAACTCTGTTACTGTTATCGGCCACACTATGTTCTGTGGCTGCACCGGTCTGCAATCGCTCACCATCCCCTCTACGGTAAAATCTATCGACACTTATAATAACAGCCTTGTTAAGGGTTGCATCAATCTCAAAACACTAAACATCGATAATGAACGTTATGCCAACATCGGCACGTTCTCAGGAGTGAAAGATATTGTCGAAACGGTGACTTTAGGCAACTCGATATACAACATTCCCGAAAATGCGTTCAAAGACTGCTCGGCACTGCAAAAGATGACTTTGCCCAACGACTTCATCTCGTTAGGCAACTCGGCATTCTCGGGCTGCGCCCAGCTGAAGGACCTGTATTGCCCCAGGCCGCGTCCCATCCCCATCGATGCCAGCGTGTTCAGCGGCGTGCAGCAGCATGACTATTGCAAACTGCACGTGCCCGCGGGCAGCAAGGATCTTTATCAAGCCATGGATGTGTGGAAAGACTTCAACTCGATTGCCGAGGATGCCGGCTCGGGTAGTGGTAGCCAGTCGGGTGTCGCCGGCGACGTGAACGGCGACGGCAGAGTGGATGTGGAAGACGTGAACAAGGTGATCAACATCATCCTCAAGGTGGATTGATTCTATAGCACCTGAGCCATGTTGTTGAGAATACAACACCCTAGATAGAACGAGGCCCTCAACGCGTTGAGGGCCTCGCCTGGTTGTGGATCATGACATCATATGTGTTTAGGCATCGTCGGGATCGTAATTGATGGGAATTTCGCGGTCGATGCTCTGGTGCAGCGAGATGAGCGTCTCGGTGGCAGTGACGCCGGGAATGTGCTGGATGCGCGTGTTGAGCAGTTCCATCAAGTGCTGGTTGTCGCGCGCATAGAGTTTGATGAGCATGGTGTAACTGCCCGTGGTGAAGTGACACTCTACCACCTCACGAATCTTCTGCAGCTCGGGCACGACATCGCGATACATGGAGCCGCGTTCAAGCTGAATACCTATGTAGGTGCAGGTGGTGTATCCCAGTGTGATGGGATTCACGTTGTAGCCGCTGCCGGTGATCACGCCCAAGTCAATCATGCGCTGGATGCGCTGGTGGATAGCGGCACGCGACACACCACACTCTACAGCCACATCCTTCGAGGGAATGCGGGCGTTTTTCATAATAATTTCCAGGATTTTGCGGTCCAGGTTGTCAATTCGGTCCATCATAACGTTGTAAATTTTTAAGATCGTAAAAAGCATATATTTTGCTTTTCACAGGCAAAATTAGAATAAAAATCGGACATTACGAACAAAATCGGTAGGTTTTTCACAGAAATACCTACTAATTATTGTTAAATTACCGAAATTCGCACTATTATAATTTGTGAAGTCCGTTTCCGAAATTATTTGGCCACTTTTTCCTGCCGATTCATATAGAAGTGCAGAAAAACTAGAAAACTGCACTAAAATCAGTGCAGTTTCCCGTTGTGAATGTACCCCAAAGGGTGCAATGATGTGCATGAATAATTTATTTGGCCACTTTTTCCAGGCGCTTCATCATGGCAAACATGAATCCGGCCGAAAGCACGCACAGGGCGATGAACACGCACCATACCTGCCACAGCGGCATGTCGCCCCACAGGTAGCCGCCCACGCTCACCAGGAAGTTGCCCAGGGCGGTGCTGGCAAACCAGCCGCCCATCATCAGACCCTTGAGTTTGGGAGGAGCCACCTTGGTGACAAACGAGATGCCCATGGGCGAGAGCAGCAGCTCGCCGAAGGTGAGCACCAGATAGGTGGAAATGAGCCAGTTGGGCGACACGAGCGGTCCGGCAGTCTGGGCCTGCTCGTTGGGCGTGAGCAACCCGACTGAGCCAACGGCCATGATGACGTAGGCTACGGCAGCGACGAGCATACCGTAGGCAATCTTGCGCGGTGCGCTCGGTTCCTTGCCGCGCCGTGCCAGCCAGCCGAAGATGGCGATGCTTACCGGAGTGAGCGCCACCACAAAGCAGGGATTGAACTGCTGGAAGATGGGCGCGTCGAGTTTGGTGCTCTCGGGCAGCATAAAGTAGCGTGCAATCAGGAAAACAACTGCAGCGGCAATCACGCCGCCGGCTATGCCCTTAGCCTTGGCTGTTTTGCTCTGGAACACGGCAAAGAGCGCATACACGATGAAGATGCAGGCCACCAGGTTCCACACGTCGAAGGCCATGCTCTGCACGCCGCTGGCGCTTTTGGCCGTAAACTCGTTGGCGAAGAATGTGAGCGTGAGCCCGTTCTGATGGAAAGCCATCCAGAAGAAAATCACCACGATGAACACCAGCACCAGTGCCACCACGCGCCGGGTGGTCTCGCCCGGAGCCAGTTGTTCGACGGCGGCCGTAGCGGTGTCTTTCTTCTTGGCGTTGCTGCTCATCTCGGTGTGGCGGAATGTGCCACGGAAGGCGTAGTAAATGGCGATGGACAGGATGAGTGAGGCGCATGCTACGGCAAAGGCGAAGTGATAACTCTCGGCCTCGCTCACGCCCAGGTGAGTTTGCGCATATTCCATGATCTTCACAGCAGCCGTGGGCGCAAACATGGCACCGATGTTGATGGCCATGTAGAAGATGGAGAATGCGGCATCGCGGCGGTCGGCATATTTCGGGTCGTCGTAGAGGTTGCCCACCATCACCTGCAAGTTGCCTTTGAAAAGGCCCGTGCCCAGGCTGATGAGCACCAGCGCGCCAATCATAGCCCAGAATGCTGTGTTGCCGCCGCCCAGCGGCACCGACAGCGCCACATAGCCCAGGAACATGATCATGATGCCGGTGGTCACCATGCGGCCATAACCCCAGATGTCGGCCAAGATGCCGCCCACCACGGGCAAGAAATATACAAACATGAGGAACGAACTATAGATGAACCCCGCTTTGCTGGGGTCCAGGCCGAAGTTAGAGCGCAAAAACAGCGCAAACACGGCTATCATGGTGTAGTAGCCGAAGCGCTCGCCGGTGTTGGCCAGTGCCAGCGCATAGAGTCCTTTAGGTTGATTTTCAAACATATTGCATTTCTTCTGTCAACAGCAGTGGGCCGGCAAGTGAATGCTGGCCCACCGCCTATCGGTTCATATTTATACCTTATTATATTACTTGGTGACGCGCTCGAGCCACTTGACCATGCCCCACATCACAAACATGGCCACGAGGCAAATGGCAAAGAACACGGCCCAGCACATCCACAGCTTGGGCAGTTTATTGAGCATGACCGGTCCAATCCAGATGAACAGGTTGCCCAGAGCGGTGGCGCCCAGCCAGAGTCCCTGACAGATACCTTGCAGGTGCTTGGGCGCAATCTTCGACACGAACGACAATCCCAGAGGCGAGATGAACAACTCGGCCACAGTGAGGAAGAAATAGGTGGCAATCAGCACCCACCATTGCGACTTCATGGCCGTCTGCTGAGCGATGTCCATTGCGCGGAAATCTTCGCCATTGGGGTAGTTGTAACCCATACTCACCAGCATGAGGAACAGATAGGCAAGGCCGGTAATGAACATGCCGATAACAATCTTGCGTGGTGTGGAAATAGCACGTCCGGCACGAGTGAGTGCTGCAAAGATGGCCATAATGATAGGCGTGAGCACAATCACAAAGAACGGGTTAACAGCCTGCCATATTTCGGGAGCAATGGTGTCGGTGATAACATAGTCGCGAGCAAATACCGATAGCGACTGGCCATTCTGATGGAACGACAGCCAGAAGAACACGCACACGCCAAGAACTGCAAACAGTGCGTACATGCGCTGCTTGATTTCCTTAGCCATAGAAGCTTTCTCTTCGGGAGTGTAGTCGGCCACAGCAGTGGCTTCTTTCTTTGCGGGAGTGGGGAAGATTTTCTTGAAAGCGATGAAAATGAACAGCGAAATAAACATGGCCACTACCGATGCGATGAACGAATAGTGCACGCCGGTGTTGAACACTTCCAGATAACTGTTGCAGGCTGCCTGCATATTGCTCAAGTCAAGTCCGCCCTGGTTCACTTTCTCCATCAGTGAGGTGAGATTGGCCATTTGCTCTTGCGTCATGCTGGAAGCATCGGCAAGATACTGGTGGCACAGAGCGGGCAGACCGGCATCATAGACCATGCCTTTCACGCCCAGCCACCACTGACGCAGCAGCGGAGCCACAAAGGGTGCGATAAGGCCACCGATGTTGATGAACACGTAGAAAATCTGGAAGCCACTGTCGCGGCGCTCTTTGATTTCCTTGAGCTCATCACCTTTCACTCCGGCGGCAATGGCATCGGCTTCCATGTTGTCGTACATTTGGCCGACGATAGCTTGCAGGTTACCCTTAAACAAACCGTTGCCGAATGCAATCAGGAATAGAGCCACGCAGGTAAAGGCAAGCAGCCACATGTGATTGCCGGCCGAATGAACGATGGGGATGGAAAGCAGCACATAGCCAATGGCCATCACTAGCAGACCCCACTGGATGGTGCTCTTGTAGTTCTGTGTGCGGTCGGCAATCAAGCCTCCCACCAGACTAAGTACATAGATTCCGGCATAGAACACTGCATAGATGATGCCGGCTAAGCCTTCGTCAAGACCAAATTTGGAGCAGAGGAACAGCAGCAGTACTGCGTTCATGATGTAGTACCCGAAGCGCTCGCCCATGTTGCTCAGAGCGGCGGGTATCAATCCTTTAGGATGGTTTTTGAACATAATTTTTTGTGTTAGTGTTATTGTTTTTTAGTTGTAGTCACTTTTTCTAGAGGGCTAGATGTTCTAGGGTTGCTGGGGTGGGGTCAGGAGTTTTGCAGCGCGATGGTGCGGATGCGCTTCACCATGGCCACCAGGCCATTGCTGCGTGTGGGCGACAGGTGCTCCTGAAGACCGATGGCCTGGATGAAGTGCAGGTCACAATCCAGAATTTCCTTGGGTGTGTGGTCGCCCAGCACGCGCACGAGCATGGCCACGATGCCCTTCACGATGAGCGCATCGCTGTCGGCTTCCAGGTGCAACAGTCCGTCGCGCATTTCGGCATGGAGCCACACGCGGCTTTGGCATCCGTCGATGAGGTTGTCGGCTGTCTTGTGTTGCTCATCCAGAGCCGGTAATTCGTTACCCATGTCGATGATGAGGGCATATCGGTCCATCCAGTCGTCGATGAGTTCAAACTCTTCTATGATTTCGTTTTGTAGTTCGTCAATGGTTTTCATTTAGGTTGATTTGTTTCCAATCGTCAAATTTACGCATTTTCCCTTAAACTGGAAAATGAAACCGCGATTTTTGTGCGTTTTGCACGAAAATCGCGGTTTGTTCTATAGAAAATCACGTCGGTTGACGGCGATTCATCAATAGAAGTTGATGAGCGAGCGTTTCACCTTGGTGGCCTTGGCCAGGATGGCGGGGATGGCCTGCGGGTTGGCGGCGATGCCACCGCGCTGCTGAGCGTAGCGCTGGTTGAGCTCGTCCTTGCTGGGAACGCGAGCGGCCTTCTCCACTTTCACCACTTGGAAAGCATAGACGCCATTCTCGCCCTTCCACAACTTCACCACGCCCTGTTTGGTGCCGGCGATGCGACCGATGATGGCGGGCTCGTCTTCCAGCTTGCTGGCGAAGTTGCTGCCGAACACCACTTGTGTGGTATCGACCTTGGTGCCCATCAGAGCGGCGAAGCCGTTCAGATCCTTGGCCTTGCCTTCATATTGCTTCATCAGTGCATCGGCTTTCTTGGCATTGCGCACGCGAGTGGTGAGCATGGGCTTCACGTTGCTGGCGTCGTAGGGCATGTAGCCACCGTCGTAGATCTCGTCGAGAGCCACAGCCACGAAGTAGTCGTTGTTGTCGCTGAAGATGGGCGACACTTGTCCCTTCTTGTTGTCGAAGGCCCACTTGATTGCCTTGCGGGTGTCCTTGATACCGCCACCATAGGGCGACTGTCCCAGTTGCGGGGTGCTGGGCGTGATCATGGCCTCCATGGCGTTAAAGCCAGCCTTGGCAGCGTTCTTTTCAAAGTCGGCGCCGGTTTTGTTGGCGTTCAGGAAGTCTTGCAGCTTGCCGCGCAAGTCGTTGATGGTCTTTTCGCTAGCATAAGCTTCGTGGGTCACGGTGGCGATGGTCACGAAGGTCTTGGGAGCCTTCTTCTGGGTCACCTTCACCATCTGTGCGCCCTGCTCGTTGCTCACCAGCGAGAAGTATTCGGCACCGGCAGCAGCCAGCTTGCTCTTGAGCGAGTCGGGATAAGCTACGACCTGTACCCATTGTGCGGTGTCGCCCCGAGCGCCCTTGATGGCCTTGGCCACCTGATCGATGGTCTTGCCACCGTTGAGCATAGCCAGAGCAGAGTCTTGAGTGCTCTTTCCGCCGGGGATTGCCATGACGTTGATTTGGATGGAGTCGAGCGAAACCATGCGGTTGGTCACCTTGTACATGCGATACATGTTGGCACCGGCGGTGGAGTCGCGCTTGGTGGCACCTACCGAGGCACCGTTGGCCCATGCCTTGAGGTTGGCGGGCACCTTGTCGGTAGCATAGCG
Organism: Muribaculaceae bacterium; assembly: GCA_017940245.1. Lineage (GTDB taxonomy): Bacteria > Bacteroidota > Bacteroidia > Bacteroidales > Muribaculaceae > Sodaliphilus. Next base: position 7,878 of record JAGAYZ010000100.1, read on the forward strand.
GGCGGTGTCGATTTTCACTGTGCCCAGCAGACGCACCGAGTCAACGCCAGCGCCCTTCTGCAGAGCGGCATAAGCGGCGTTGGCCACTTGGTTGGCCACCTGAATGTCGGCAGGCGAGGGGGTGATGTGTGCTGCGATGTAGTGCACCATGCGAGTTTCTTCCTCGATGGCGAAGTTGGCCTTCATCTTTTCCCATTCGGCCTTGAGTTCCTGGTCGCTCACGGGATATTTGTCATCGGGCAGTGAAGCCAGATCTTTCTTAACGAAGTTTACGTAGCAAGTGTTGGCCTCGTCTTCGATCATCTGTTCGCGGTCCAGGTCGTTGGCCTGCAAGCCACCGGCGATGAGCATCTGCAGCTTGGCCATCTTGAACTGTCCCACCAGGTCGTTGCTCAGTTCGTCCCAAGCGGCACGCAGCTCAGCCACCTGCGACTCCTGCACACCCTGCTTGGCTGGGTTGGTGAGGAACTCATAGAGTTGAGCGGGGCTTTCGGCGCCGGCTTGCTGTGCAAACTGCACGGCGGCGGGAGCGGCGTTCTTGCCAATCATCAGCTCGCTGATTTCGTTGTCGGTTACGTAGATGCCGGCTGCTTCATATTCATTGTCAAGCAGTTTCTCGTTAATCATCTCGTTGAGCACTTGCTGCTGGCGCGTGGCTTGATCCAGTTGCTGAGCCTGCGGGTTGTTCTGATCCTTGGCCGACTCTTTTTCGACGCGTTTCTGGAACGCCATGATGTCGATTTTTTCACTACCCACCTTTGCAGCGGTGCTGTTGCTTGCCTGGCGTCCAAGTGCCTCGATACCCACTTCAATGATGAAGGCGAGCAGAGCGGCACCAATCACGATGGCAAGAATTTTCTTTCTCTGTCTAATTTTCTCTAATGTTGCCATTTTAAAGATGTATAATTTTATGTTTTATTTTTCGTTACAAAAAACGTCTATTAGGCACAAGTCGCCAAATAAACACGCAAAATTACCTATTTTTTTTCTATGACCAAAACACTGAGCAATTTTTCTGCAAAAAGAGGGCAAAAATGATGGATTTAGGGCTTAATTTCAATATTGTCCTAAATAATTATTTGCAGAATTGCGTCATCTTTGATAAAAAGACGCATATAACCTGATGCGTTGAGAAGGCTGAACAGCCTATACCCCAACCGTTGAGATTTCCTGATCTGGAGGTGGAGAAAATGGTGC
>JAGAYZ010000012.1 GCA_017940245.1 Muribaculaceae bacterium
GAGCCACCGGAACCCACACTTTTTCCCGATTTTTTCAATTAGGGGGGCTTACTTTTTTGAAAAAAACATCCGCAACGCCTGTTGATCGGCATTGCGGACGGGTCATTTATCGATTTTTAAGTTTTAGCGGACACCAATAATTTTCAACCAGGGTATCAACACGTTAGCAACTCTCCTTCTAAGTCAGAGGGAGAGTTGCTAACTCAATGTGGCGACCACACACTCATCCCGCCCCTAAACGTCTTGCAAGTGTTGTGAATCAGTCATTTAGCAAAAGTAGGTCGTTCGAGGGCGTTTCAGTCGACAATCACCTTGCGTGTGATGCCGTCGGCCACCTCTGCGGCGATGGCCGAGCAGGTGACACCCGATCAGGCCCTCCGCATCGCCGAGGCCCATTTCTTGAAGACCGCACCACATCGCGCCCCGGGCGGCAATGTCGCCGTCATGCAGCCAAGCCTGGTGCTCGACGCACGCGATGCGTCGGGGTCTACCGACTACTATGTGTTCAGTGGCGGCACGCAAGGCGGCTATGTGATTGTAGCCGGCGATGACCGCGCACCCGGTGTGCTGGCCTATAGCGACGAAGGTACCTTCGACCCGGCCGACATGCCCGATGGCATGCGCTATATGCTCGGCGTCTATGCCCAGGAAATGGCCATGTTGCGCAACTGCCCACCAGATTATTCTCCGGCATCACGTGCCGGGCAAGAAAACGCGGTGAAGCCGATGCTCACTTGCAACTGGAACCAGAATACCCCCTTCAACAATCTGTGCCCCACCTACGATAGCGGAGGCAAGACCCTGCGCTCGGTAACAGGATGTGTGGCCACCGCCACCGCTCAAATCATGTACTACCACAAGCATCCGGCACATGGCACCGGCTCAAACACCTACGAGTGTAAGGTGAACGAGACCAACCCGCAGACGCTGAGTGCCGTTTTTGAGCACACCACCTATCAGTGGGACAAAATGCTCAACGACTATTCGGGTGAATATAACGCGGACCAGGGCAATGCCATCGCCACCCTGCTCTATCATGTGGGCGTAGCCGTCGGCATGCAGTATGGCCAGACCAGCGCAGTGCACATCTTCTGGATGATGAACGCCCTGCGCAACCACTTCGGTTACAACCGCCAGATGCGTCAGTACAATCGTGAGGCCATGACCACCAGCCAGTGGGAAACGCTCATCTTCAACGAGCTCGCCGACGGGCGTCCCATCCTGTTCGACGGCACAGCCTCGGACGGCGGTCACGCATTTGTGCTCGACGGCTACGACGCCAAGGGCTATGTCCACATCAATTGGGGCTGGGGCGGCAAGAGCAATGGCTACTTCATGCTCACGGCACTGAATCCCGACACTCAGGGCATCGGCTCGTTTGAAGGCGGATACAACACATCGCAGACCATCATTGCCGGCATCTGTCCCAGTCAAGGCGAGGAAGAGCCGGAACCTTACTTTGATGTCACAGCCGACAGTTTCACAGCCAGCGGAAGCCAGGTGAAACTTGGGGAGAAATGCCCATGCTTCTCAGGCATTTGAGAGCCACGGGCTATGGTTGCCCCACGACAGTGAATCTCGACCTGCTCATGTTTGTCGCCGGACCCAATGGCGAACAGATTGAGCAAGACACCGAAGGCAACCATTATCTGTACTCGACCGAAGTGGGCGGTGCCTATGAGTATACCGAAACAGACCCGTCGAAAGATCCGTTTTCCTTTACGCCACCTACCACGTTGTCCAACGGGGAATACAAGCTGTGGTTATTCTACAAATGCCCCGAGGCCGGTGTGAACGAGTTCCGTGGTTATACCCACAACGAGCACGTGCCGGCTCACATCGATGTCGAGGTAAAAAACGGCATCATGTATTTCAAGCCCTGGCAAGCGACCTGCGACCTGGCTGTGACCGCTATCGACTATCCCAAGCAGGTGGGCACTTCGTCGCACGTGAACATTCATGCCACCGTACGCAACAACGGAGCAGAATATCTGAATCACATCAACTATGTCATCACCCGCGACGGCCAGACGGTGAGCACAACACTGGGACAGAAACTGGCCCTGTCTACCGGAGGCGAGGTGCTTACCCGGACCATGGTCACCGCTCCGGCAACCGCCGGCAACTATGAACTGAAGGTGACCGACACCAATGGTGCGCTAATTGGAGGTCCCTACGAGCTGAAGGTGCTGGAAAGCTCTGGCTATTCGCTCGATATCCAGTCTCAACTGACCCCTACCGCCCACAGCATGCCATCGGGCAATGTGACGGGCACCGCCACGCTTGTCAACAATGGCACAGGCAACTTCGTGGGCACGATTCCCTACATGATTCTCAACCGGCAAGCCAACGATGTCTTGCTGACCGACGAAACCCCGATCGTGAGCATCCCAGCCGGCCAGTCGGTCACGGTCAACATCGCATCGACATTCGAAGGCACGCCAGGTATGACCTACGGCATGTGCCTCCGCTCGATTGACGCCCCATCGGAGTACAACATTTGGGGCAATACGGCTCAATTCGTGATAGCGACAAGCACATCGACAGGCATCGACGCCATCGGCGAGCAGAACGTCGACATCCATGCCAACCAGGGCGTGCTCACGGTGAGTGGCGCCAGCCGAGTCGCCGTCTACAGCATCGCCGGCCAACTGATGGGCACCGGCAGACAGCAGCGTCTGCCCCGTGGCATCTACATCGTCGTGGCCGACGGCACACCCCACAAGGTTGTCATGCAATAATCGATTAACAGGCAATTTTGTTGAACCCCGCTATTTTTCGGTCGAAAAATAGCGGGGTTTCCAAAGCCATAATTTATTGATGGAAATTTCATCGAGCTCACATTAAAATGTATTTACAACGGCACCGAAATCGGGGGGCGTTTTACTTGCCGATGCGCTTGAACGAATACAGCAGTGTGCCACCATCGTCGAGGAGGCGCACATAATCGGCGGCACCATTGCGGCCGGCATCGGCTACCAGACGACTGAAGTCCTCGTCGGGCAACTGGGGTGCCAAGATGTATTCGTTGGCCTCGGCCGAGATGCAGTTGAGCGCGAATGGCTTGTCGGGCTGGTCGGTCGGTGTGAAAACATATCGATAGGCATCGGCCCGGGTGACGCGGTACTGCTGCTTGCCGTCGGTCCACAGCCCCGGACGAATGGCCGGTTTCTTGACCTTGATGGTAGACGGAGCGTCGTCGGGTAGTTGCGTGCAAAAGGCCAGCACAGCATAGCCTTGGGGACCAAACTCGCTGTCGATGGGCTCCATCTCACACCTCTTGAAGGTGCAGCAGTAGAAGTTGACATAGTCGTCGAGCGCAAAGAGTGGCCCTTGCAGATTGTCGAAGAGGCAACCTGTGAAGACGACGTCGTTACTGCTGCTGATGCACAACTGATCATACTCACGATTGTCGCGGAAGATGCAGTCGTTGAATCGCACCTGGTCTGACCTGACAACGTGCATGGTGTAGTAGGTGCAATCGTGCACCGTGGTGCGATTGACGGTCACATCGAGGCACCCATCAATCACAAAACCCTCGGTTCCGCAGCCATAAAGGTCGCAGTCGTTGATGGTCACATGGTGGCAGCGGTCCAGTTCCAGCACACCCTTGTCGCAGTATCCGTCCTGGGTGTGCCCCATAACGAGGTTCTCGAGCTTCAGGTCTCTGCAGTCGATAAATTCCAGGACGTTGGCATAACGAGGTGTGGCCAGCAATGTGGCTCTGCCTTTAGCCGAGCGTATGGTGAGACGGTCGCAGCCACGCACCTGCAGCGTGTTGCCATCGGTGTTGGGCGCATAGGTGACCTGAGCAGCTGTCGACAGGGGCTCTTTAGGGGTGTAATAGGTCTCGCCCAGGGCCAGTGTACCCTCGGCCACCTTCTGGTCAATGGCCTCGGTGATGTTCAGCGGCTGGTCGGTGGCAATGACGATGGTGCGGTCGGGGCCTAATACATCGATAAATTGGGCGGCAGTGCTCACCGTGATGGTGTTGCCTTGGGCCGAAGCCTGGAATGTGAGGCAAAGCATTGCCAGTGTCGAGATGTAAGTTTTCAGTTTCATCATTAGTGGCAGTTTAGAGAAAAAATATCGTTTTACGGTCTAAGGGTTATTGATTCGATTGGAGTCAAAAAATACCTTTTATATTTGCTGATGGCAAAATTAATGAATACTTTTTTAATTTGGCCAGTTTTGAGTAAAAATTTGCAATTTTTTCTTTGTTGTTGCCGTCGAAACTAAAAACCACTACCCAATAGGCAGATTTGTCAGATTTTTGAAGTAAAAGGGGAAAATCTTCACATCCAAAGAAATGAACGCGGACATTCCTTTGTGTGCAATCCCAATCTTAAGCACGCAAGAGCATCCAGCTTTTGTTTTGCGCTCATCGAGATAAAATCTGCTATTTGCCATAGTCAAAACTGACGCACTTGTATCAAATTGTCGCTCGTCAAGTCGCTCGTCAAGTCGCTCGTGCAGTCGCTCGTATAGTCGCTCGTCAAATGCAATATCTTGACTCACGTTGCAACAACTTGCTACAAAATTGGGCCTATTGGTCATTTTTTAGGATAAAATCTTTCAAAGTACCGATTATTGCTTACATTTGCGGCATTTATAAGTTTATGTATGCAAAAAATGCTTTTTCTGCGGCTCTGAAAAGGTCGTCCGTAATGGAAAAGTA
>JAGAYZ010000101.1 GCA_017940245.1 Muribaculaceae bacterium
GGCTGCAGGTTCTGCGACAAGTGGTCCCAGTCTGCGTCCATCAGCAAGACTACATTGCGCACGTGGCATCGCTGGATGATATACTGCAGATCTTGTGGCAGTCCAGTATCTTTGTTGCCGATGTTGAATATGCCTTGGATAGCGATTGATGGCACACCGTGCTTGCAGGCCTTTTCGGCTTTTTTCTCTCCCTCTTGAATGACCAATGTCTCGATAACTTTTTCTGCCTGGTACAAATCACGGATACGCTGCGGGATGTAGAACTTGGTCGGGGCACCAGCAGGCGTCTGATACTTGTTCTCGCGGGTGCTGCCCTCTGGCGTATGCAGTGAGGGGTTGCTCCAGCGCACTCTGATGTAGTCGCGCAGCGCACCACGGATGCCACGTGATGGGTACTTTTCCATGGTGCCGTCCAGGCGGTAGTAGTAGATGAGCATCTCATCATCGCCCGGGCGGAGATTGCCTAATCGGTCCAGCCCGCCACGGCGCATGGATGGCTCCAGCCGCTCGCCGTCCTCGGTCTGCACCCGCACCATCACATCCTCGATGGTCAGTCCCGAGGCTTCGAGTTGCCGCTCGCAGAATGACTTTTCGATCTTCTTGGCGGCACGCTGCACCTGCTGTGCCCTGATTTCATCCTCGCTCTGGATGTACAGACCACATGCGTCTGCAGTCTTTTTGATGGCCTCGGGATAGCGGCGGCGATCGTTGCCGCATTCATATAGCATCGTTGCTGCGATCGCGTCACTCAACGTGAGGCCGCATGAGAAGCACTTGGCCAGGTTCTTGCCCCCCTTGTGGGTCACACACAGACCTTTGCCCTTGCCTGACTTTCCGCATTGCGGGCATGTCACATACGAGGTCGCTCGGGTCACATCGGCACCGGGCACGCAATAGCGGATGTCGGCCGACTCGCGCAATTGCCTTATGGTAATGTCACTATAATGTTGGCTCATGGAACAGGTGATTTTGAGAAGCGTAACGGAAAAATTCGGCTTTCTCGTGGATGCCTAGGCGGGTGAATGCGTTGCGGATGTGATTGTTTACGGTGTGGATTGATAGATACAGTTCTTCAGCAATCTCCTCTTTTGTGAGGCCATTGTACCACAACTTAAGCACACGCATTTCGGCATCGCTGATTTTGGAATCAAAGTCCGGACGGCATATCACGCCCTCATGTCGGCATTCGCCACGCAATGGGCATGGCACGCACTCGAGGTTCAATTTGCCGTAACTATCGATGTCAGGGATATTGTCGATCACACCGAAGTTGCACTTTGCGAAACGCTGCACCATCCTGAAACGGTATAGCGACAGGTTGCCCTGCAGGCGCTGATACTCGTTGCACAATGCCGCGTAGGCGGCAGGGTAGAACTGCTCGATTTTCTCAAGCAGCATCTCAACCACTTCGTGGTGGCGCTCCATCAGACGCTCTGCGTGACCGTCTGCAGTACGGAACCACACCTCGTGCTCGTAGGTGTAGAACTCAATGTTCGATGACACGTTCATGTCATTTTTAGCAATTAGTTGGAGAATCAAAGATCTTTTCTCCAAGAATTTCTTCAATTTTGCACTTGTGAAGCTCAGGAATGCGGGCCAGGCCGCGCCGCCAGTTACTGATAGTGTGACGCGGAACCATGCAGCCGACGATCAGTTGGTCGATGACTGTGGTCAAGCGGTGTTGCGTGTAGCGGCGTAGATACTGGTCAAAGGCCTCGGCATCCTTGAGAATTGCAGCTCGTCTGATTTTTTTATTTTCCATATTTCAATGTGTTAAATATTTTGTGTAACTTTACGCCGACAAATGTACAAATACTTTGTGAAAGTCAAACAAAAACTTTATGCTTTAACAATATATTTAATCTAAATTAACAAATACTTTATGTTACCCATCGGTCCTGAACTAAAACGTATTATTGAGGCCAAGCATATCATCAAGAAAGATATCGCCTCGCAGATTGGTGTCACGCCAACCTACATATCACAGATTATGCAAAAGGAATCTATCGACTGTGCCTTGCTCGACAAGTTGTGCAAAGTCATAGGTGTGCCCGCTAGCCACTTCTTCGGCGAAACGGCACAGGCCAATCAAGCCAACGCAACAACCATCATAGGCAATGCCGAGGCTGTTGCAGGAGCCACTCCCAATGAAGTCGCGACACTCCGTGAACTCCTCGCTGAGAAGGAGCGAACCATCCAAATCCTACTATCCCAAATCGGGTCAAATACGGGGCAGTAATTTTAGCAAATTGTGTCATTTTTTTAATCTCTCCACTCGTAATTACTAATGCCTGGTTCAACGGAGCGCTCTAGTCATCCCGACTGAACTAAAAAGCTGACAACCATGGTTGTCAGCTTTTTGATTTTTTTGTGATGTGGTGGGGTGGGGACAGCGAGTAATCGTCCGAGCCGGTGAAGATACGGTTCTCTGAAAATCGGTGCAAGGCGAGCGTAATGAGGCTTGCCTCGATTTCCGAGCCGCAGCCCAATTGATTTAAACGTATTCGATTGACGAGCCTTTCTTCAGCGCGACCTGCGCACCGTCTATTGTCAGTGATATAGCCGAAATCGAAAGGTTGAACAACCGTCTTCAATCTTTATTACCACAAAAGGCAGACCTCAAAAACACTGAAATTTACCATACTGAACAGAAGTAAAGCTATGTCAAAAACAGAAGTCAAGAAATACATCAAATCTCTGGAACGTGGCTCTCTGGAAGCGTTGGTGATGGACTTGTATTCGGCTCGAAAGGAGGCGAAAGAGTATTTGGAGTATGTTGTAAAGCCCAACAACAAAGAAAAGTTGGAGCATTACAAGGCTATCATTATTAACGAGTTCTTCCCCAAGCGCGGTGAAGAGAAGATGCGTTTCTCGGTGTGCAGGAAGGCAGTGTCGGAGTTCAAGTCGCTTGACCCCTTGCCGGAATTCTTGGCCGACTTGATGCTGTGTATTCCTGAGTGCGCCAGTGAGATCGCCGACAATTATGGTGATATGTGGGAACAGTTTTACGATGCTACCGAAAACAACTTCGAGGCCGCAATGACGTATATCAACAAGCACGGGCTTCAAAGTGTCTTTCAAAAAAGGATTGACCAGATTCTTCATAATTGCGAGTCCTCAGGTTGGGGTTTCCCCGATGCCATGTGGGACATCTACTATGACTATTCCGATAAAGATGACCAATAGGTAGTGCGTCAAAAGTGTGCATTTGCACAGAAATATCGTACGCGAACTATAAAGATACCTCAAGATGCCCCAAGTTGTTGCGCTGCAAAAAATTAGTTCAAAAAATTTGGCTATGTGAGAATCGTGTAGTATCTTTGCATTACGAAAAAATGTGGTCGTCACATTTTCGAGTAATAATAAATTCTCAATTTATGGAATTCCAACGATATAAATATCTGCAGAAATTGATACATGGCAAAGAAAACAACCCATTCTGAGTAAAGTCCCTAAGGGACTGAAATAAATAAGCATACCGAATGGCAGATGCGTCAGGTTCAACTGATTTGCTAGATTTGTACAGATTTGGATAATCTTGGCTTCGCCTCAGCATAGCATGAGCAGGCTCCCGCTCTGCATTCGGCTTGCACAAGATTTGTAAGATTTCTGTCCGAAGGACA
>JAGAYZ010000102.1 GCA_017940245.1 Muribaculaceae bacterium
AAAACGTATTTGTCTCTATTCATAACAGTCTGATTATGACCGCAAAGATAATTTCAAATCCGTTCGCGCCAAAAACCTGCTTAACTAATTGAATTTCAATAATTTCAAAGAACTTTTATGATTTTTTAGTGGACACTAATGCGTAAGTATCAATGATTAAGTTTCCGCCGTTCCAAGTATATGGTTTTGTGAATGTAATCGTTACCGTATTCGAACCAGTAGTCAGATAACTTGAAAAAGAACCTGTTATACCGCCTCGTTTTGAATCCATGTCATCTTTACTATTTGAAATAGTGGTTGCAGTTGTTTCACCTATACGAACATCAACTCTTGCAGTTCCGAGTCTTTGATTTATCGTACTATTATTCGTGTAAAACGTAATTGACTTGATTTTATCCCCCGGTTTCAAGGCCGTGAGCATAGAAGCGGGATAAATCATCTGTGAAGATGTTTCTTCGGTGTCAAAGTAATAGGTGCGAAATGGAATTGAATTATGAGTTGCCGTTCCATTACAAATTGTTGTTGTTCTATCAGCATCAACATAAGCATCCACCATGTCGTAGACGCCGCCGGTGTAGTCGGTGGCGCGGCGCGGCGGTGCGGCCTTTCGCGGGTTGGAAGCCATCGTGGGTTGTGCGGCCAGACTTTCGGCAAAACTGGGTGTAGCGTGGAAGTCGGCCTTTACCATTTCATGGTGATTCATGTGTTCGGCCTGCTGTCGCTCGGCCTTGCGCATCTGTTGCTGTGCTGTGACCGGCAGCACAACAAGTAGCGCTGCAGCAGTGATGAGGGCAGTCGATAATTTCCACCTGTAACGATAAACAAAACGTGTTGTATTCATAATAATTAGTTTTTTAAATCGCGAAACCAAGATCGATGAGAAAAAGACCAAGTTTTAGCAATAGTTGATATTTAAGTTGATTAAAATCGTACTAAAGGTCAGCAAATTATGAGCTATTTATTGCTAAAAATATTCAGAATTTGCATTACTTTTAAATCTTGTTTTGGCAAAATTAGTACAAATTACTACAATATGCAAACATTTAGCTCATAAATTTCAATATTTTTGCAACTTTATTTATATTCACTAAATTACATAAAAGATATATATATTTTACATTAAGCAAAAGATACACCATATTGGCATAAAAATGAAAAACTTTGTTTCTCATTTTGACTTCGTCTTAATTTTTTCGCGACTCAGCATAGAAAATAAGATTTTTCTCTGCTTTCGCTGCTCAAAATTTTGTTCTGCACTCGATTTGTCGTAACGTTGCCGAAAGACGGCGAAGTTACTCCATCTCGGCATAAAAAATGAAAAACTTTGTTTCTCATTTTGTTCTGCACTCGATTTGTCGTAACGTTGCCGAAAGACGGCGAAGTTACTCCATCTCGGCATAAAAAATGAAAAACTTTGTTTCTCATTTTGTTCTGCACTCGATTTGTCGTAACTTTGCACAATAAAACGAAAAATCACCTATAAAGCGACAAATCATGCCCAGAAGTGACAAAGAACTGGAAGGCGTGACCCTGCTGGGAAACCAGGGCACGAAATATGAATTTGGTTACACACCTCATGTACTGGAAACGTTTGAGAACAAACATCCCGAGAATGAATACGTAGTAACACTTGACTGCCCGGAATTCACATCGCTATGCCCCAAGACAGGCCAACCCGACTTTGGGCACATTGTCATCAGCTACATTCCCGGTGAGCGCATGGTGGAAAGCAAGAGTCTGAAACTGTACCTGTTCAGTTTCCGCAACCGAGGCGATTTCCACGAAGACTGCGTGAACATCATCATGAAGGATTTGATAGCACTCATGTCTCCCAAATACATAGAAGTGACCGGATGGTTTAACCCTCGTGGTGGCATCAGCATCGTGCCCTTTGCCAATGCCGGCGATGACGACCACCAAGCAATGGTGCAGCAGCGCCGCCTCGCTCAACTGGGCCGTGTAAAATAAAAAAAATGTATCTAGAATTTTGAATTCATGAAAGATTCTGTCATCATCACATCGGGCGGGATGGACTCCACCACCATGCTCTATGATTATAAGGACCAGATAGCACTGGCCATCACCTTTGACTATGGTTCCACACAAAACGGCCGCGAACGGCAGTGGGCCATCACTCACTGCCAGCGCTTAGGCATCAAGCATATCGTCATCAGGCTCGACTTCATGCACCGCTACTTTAAGAGTGCGTTGCTGGAAAGCGCCGATGCCATCCCCGATGGCAACTACAACGACGAGAACATGAAAGCGACCGTGGTGCCATTCCGCAACGGCATCATGCTGGCCATCGCATGCGGCATTGCCGAGAGCAACGGGCTGAAGCGGGTAATGATTGCCAACCATGCTGGCGACCACAGCATCTATCCCGACTGCCGCGGCGAGTTTGTCGACGCCATGTCGGCGGCCATGCGCTCAGGCACCTACGAGCACATTGAGGTCTTCGCTCCCTACACGTCGTGGAGCAAAACCGACATAGCACGTCGTGGAAAAGCCTTGGGACTGGACTACAGCGAAACCTATTCCTGCTACAAGGGCGGCGAACATCACTGCGGCACTTGCGGCACTTGCACTGAGCGTCGCATTGCCTTGCGCGAGGCCGGTATCGACGACAAGACCATCTACCTGCACTAACATTCAAGTTCAACATGTCATTTTACTATTTTCACTATATATAATATGTATTACGTAAAAAAAACGCTCGAAATTTCATCGTGTCACCAGCTGTATCTCGACTATGAGAGCAAATGCGAGAATCTGCACGGCCACAACTGGATGATCAACATCTACTGCCGTGCCAAAGAACTGGACAGCAATGGCATGGTGTGTGATTTCACCCTAATCAAGAAGATGGTTCACGGACACATTGACCATCAGAACCTAAACGAAGTGCTCAAGTTCAACCCGACCGCCGAAAACATTGCCCGCTGGATTGTGGACACCGTACCCAACTGCTACAAAGCCGAGGTGTGGGAGTCGCGCGACAATATGGCAGCCTACGAACGTGACGAATAATGCCACATGTATCCCGTTAACGAAATATTCCATTCCCTGCAAGGCGAAGGATATCACACGGGCACCGCAAGCGTGTTTATACGTCTGAGCGGTTGCAACCTGCGGTGTGACTTTTGTGATACCGACCACGAGCACAGCACGCTCATGTCGCTGCCCGAAATCGTTGAAAAAGTAAACCAGTATCCTCTGGCACCCCTCATCGTGCTCACAGGCGGCGAGCCATCGTTGTGGATCGACGACACCTTGGTTTCTGGGCTCAAGACCTTGACCGGCAAGCGTATCGCCATCGAGACCAATGGCACCCGCCCGCTACCCCAGGGCATTGACTGGGTAACCCTGTCGCCCAAAGGAGCATTCACCGGTGGCGACATTCAGCCATGCGTGCTCACGCAATGCGATGAGTTGAAAGTGGTATTCACTGGTCAAAATCTAGCGCAGTACGACCACATCAAGTCCACGCATCGCTTTCTGCAACCCTGCTATAGTGCCGACGCCAGGCAGCGCAAAGCCAACATGGCCGCTACCGTAGCTGCCGTACTCGCCCACCCCGCATGGCGTTTGTCGCTACAGACACATCGCATCCTTCAAATCCCATAATTCAACTTTTAACCTTCTCAACATGACATTGACTCCTCTTACAGCGGTTTCGCCCATCGATGGCCGCTACCACAGCAAAACAGCATCATTGAGCCAGTATTTCAGCGAGGCAGCACTGATTCGCTACCGCGTGAAAGTAGAAATTGAATATTTCATTGCCCTATGCGACCTGCCTCTTCCACAACTGACAACCATTACCGGCGAACAGAAAGAAGCCTTGCGTAACCTGTATCGCAACTTCACCCTCGAAGATGCCCAGCGTGTCAAGGACATTGAATCGATTACCAATCACGATGTCAAGGCCGTGGAATACTTACTTAAAGAAAAATTTGACCAAATGGGGCTGACCCCATTCAAAGAGTTCATCCATTTTGGCCTCACGTCGCAAGACATCAACAACACCGCCGTGCCCATGAGTATAAAGGACGCACTCCACGAGATTGTGTTGCCCATGGTGCAGCAAGTGGTCGACTGGCTCAGCGAGCATGCAACTCAGTGGGCCGACGTGGCCATGCTGGCTCGCACCCATGGCCAGCCCGCATCTCCCACTCGCCTGGGCAAGGAACTGAAAGTGGTGTCCTACCGTCTAGAACAGCAACTAGCCCTGCTGAAACAAGTACCCATCAGCGGAAAGCTGGGTGGAGCCACCGGCAACTTCAATGCCCACCACATAGCATTTCCCGCTATCAACTGGCCCGAATTTGCGACGCAATTATTGCGTGAACGATTGGGCATCGAGCGCGAGGCCTGGACCACTCAGATATCCAATTACGACAACATGGCTGCACTCATGGACGCGTTGCGACGCCTGTGCACCATCATTATTGACCTTGACCGAGATGTGTGGATGTATATATCCATGAATTATTTCAAGCAACGCATCAAAGAAGGTGAAGTCGGTTCTAGCGCCATGCCACACAAGGTGAATCCCATCGACTTCGAAAACAGCGAGGGCAACCTGGGCATAGCCAGCGCCATTTTGGAACACCTGGCACACAAACTGCCCATCTCACGCCTGCAACGCGACTTGACCGACTCCACAGTGCTGCGCAACGTGGGTGTGCCACTGGGTCACATGGCCATTGCACTGGCCAGCACCATCAAGGGTCTGAACAAACTCATTCTCAATGAGGAAGCCATTTCCGGCGACCTCAACGACTCGTGGAACGTGGTAGCTGAAGCCATCCAGACCATTTTGCGCCGTGAGGGATATCCAAAACCTTACGAAACCCTCAAGGCACTCACCCGCACCAATGCCACCGTCACACACGAGAGCATAGCGCAGTTTATCGACACTCTCGATGTGAGCCAAGCCGTCAAACATGAGCTCAAGCAAATCACCCCATGGGCCTACACGGGCATGTAAAGATTGTGCCATCACTTAAAAAACGCTAAAAATGGAGTGCGATATTGCACAAATAACTCATAATGCGTAATTTCGCACTCCAGAAAAAGCCCTACAACAGGTATTTCACGGCACAAGATTGAAGCCGAGAGGCTAAATTATATATTTCAAATCAATTAATTGTTTTATTACTATGGATGAGAATTTAGAAAAGAAGCCTAAACGCCCCCGCATCGGCGAGGTTAATGTCAACCCTGAAGAGAACAGTACTGAATCGACCCGTTATGAAAAGGTAGAGCACGTTCAGCCGGGAGAAGAGACTAATGAAAATGCAGAATATCAGCAAGGTGGTTATCGCCCCCGTTATGGACAGGGTGGTGGTTACCAGCAGCGTGGCGGCTATCGCCAGCAAGGCGGGTACCAGCAGCGCGGCGGTTACCAGCATCGCGGTTATCAGCAAGGAGGATATCAGCAAGGAGGTTACCAACAAGGAGGTTACAATCCGCGCTATCAACAGCATAACTACGATTCCAACATGGCTTCTGAGGGCGAAAACGTCAATCTTCAGAACCACGACGAGCAAAACCAGCAGCAAGGCGGTTACATGCAACAGGGCTATCGCCAGCAGGGCGGTTACCAACAGCGCGGTGGATATCGCCAGCAAGGCGGATACCAGCAGCGCGGCGGTTATCGCCAGCAAGGCGGATACCGTCAGCAAGGTGGCGGTTATCGTCAACAAGGTGGGTATCAGCAAGGCGGATTCCAGCAACGCAAACCTAAGCGCAACATGGGTCCACGCCCGCAGATGAGATTCACTCCGCGTCCTCAACCCGTGGAATACGAAGAGCCTGCAATTGATCCCAACATGCAGATTCGCCTCAACAAGTTCATGGCCAATGCCGGAGTATGCTCGCGTCGCGAAGCCGATGAATACATCACTCAGGGCAAGGTGAAGGTGAACGGAGAGGTCATCACAGAACTGGGTTACAAAATCACAGCGAAAGACACAGTGGAATACAACGACCAGATTGTAACCACAGAAAAGAAGTGCTACATCCTGCTCAACAAGCCCAAAGATTGCGTCACTACCAGCGATGACCCCAATGGTCGCAAAACCGTAATGGATCTGGTGAAAGGCGCATGCCCCGAGCGCATCTATCCAGTGGGACGCTTAGACCGCAACACCACCGGTGTGCTCTTGCTCACCAACGATGGAGACTTGGCTTCTAAACTCACCCACCCCAAATATGTGAAAAAGAAAATCTATCAGGTGTGGACCGACAAGCCTATCAGCGAGGAAGACATGCAACGCATTGCCGATGGCGTGGAACTTGACGATGGCCCCATCCATGCCGATGCAGTGAGCTATGTGAGCGCCACCGACCGCAAACAGGCCGGCATCGAGATTCACTCGGGCCGCAACCGTGTGGTGCGCCGCATCTTTGAGTCGCTCGGGTACCATGTAGTCAAGCTCGACCGCGTGTATTTTGCAGGACTCACCAAGAAAAACCTGAGCCGCGGGCGCTGGCGCTATCTGACTCAGGAAGAGGTTAACTTCCTCAAGCAAGGCTCATTTGAATAAGAAACTAAAAACACTAGCCAATCCACTCCTTCTCGCAGGGGTGGATGGCTGCAATTAATAACAGCTCTAAATGAAACGAACCAGAATTATCGACATCTTCAACACCACTGAATTAGTGGGTACAAAGGTGTGTGTAAAAGGATGGGTGCGCACTCGTCGCGGCAACAAACAAGTGCAGTTTATCGCCCTCAACGATGGCTCCACCATCAAGAATATCCAAATAGTGGTTGACACTCAAAAGATAGATGCCGACCAACTCAAAGACATCACTACAGGCTCATGTCTGCACGTAGAAGGCACACTGGTAGAAAGCCAGGGACAAGGGCAGAACGTAGAAATCCAGTGCGAAGAGATAGAAATCTACGGCTTGTGCCCCAACGACTATCCCATGCAGAAAAAAGGTCAGACGTTTGAGTACATGCGCAAACACGCACACATGCGCCTGCGCACCAATACGTTTGGCGCTGTCTTCCGCATCCGTCATCACATGGCCATGGCCATCCACACCTATTTTCACGAGCATGGATTCTTCTATTTCCACACTCCTCTCATCACAGCCAGCGACTGTGAAGGAGCCGGCAACATGTTCCAGGTGACGACCAAGAACCTTTACGACCTGAAAAAAGACGATAACGGTAAAATCATCTATGATGATGATTTCTTTGGACAACAAACTTCGCTCACCGTTTCGGGCCAACTCGAAGGCGAACTCGGCGCAACAGCACTGGGAGCCATTTATACATTCGGCCCCACTTTCCGTGCCGAAAACAGTAACACTCCAAGACATTTGGCTGAGTTCTGGATGGTTGAACCTGAAGTCGCCTTCCTCGGACAAGAAGGACTCATGGATCTGGAAGAAGATTTCATCAAATACTGCGTTAAGTGGGCACTTGACCACTGCAAAGACGACCTGGAATTCTTGAACAAGATGATTGACAACACCCTCATCGATCGACTTGAAGGTGTGCTAAAGGAAACCTTCGTGCGTCTCCCCTACACAAAGGGTATCGAAATCCTGCAAGATGCCATCAAGAAGGGTGTGAAATTTGAGTTCCCATGCAACTGGGGCGATGACCTGGCTTCTGAGCACGAACGCTACTTGGTGGAAGAGCATTTCAAGAAACCCGTCATCATGACCGACTACCCCAGCAAAATCAAGGCATTCTACATGAAGCAGAACGAAGCCACTCCAAGTGGTGGCTCTATCGGTTATCAGCACACCGAGGCCCCCGAACCCACCATGCAGGGTACCGACGTGCTGTTCCCGCAGATTGGCGAAATCATTGGTGGCTCGGTGCGTGAAGAGAACTACGACAAACTGCTCAGCGAAATCGAGAAGCGCGACATTCCCATGAAGGACATGTGGTGGTATCTCGACACACGCAAGTATGGCACATGTCCACATGCCGGATTCGGACTGGGTTTCGAGCGGCTTATCCTCTTTGTGACGGGCATGGCCAACATTCGCGACGTCATCCCCTTCCCGCGCACGCCCAACAATGCCGACTTCTAAGTCAAACCTTGACTGCTACACATAAAAGGACCGGTCGCAATGACGACCGATTCTTTTTTCATATATCTGGCAATGACTAGAAAAGACTTGCTACACCTATCGTGCCCCATATCACTGCAGCATACCGCAAAATTTTACCTATAGTCATGGAGAGTAACACCGTGGGCATGTGTGAGCGCATATACCCCAACGCAACCGTAATAGCCGACCCCAGCACTGGGATGAACGCAAAAAAGCCCATCCATGCACCACGCCCTTGAATGAATCGCTCGGCACGCTCCAGTTTCTCTTTTTTCACATGGGCATAACGTTCTATCCATTCCATATTGCCCAACGTGCCCATCCAGTAACAAGTCATGCCGCCGGCCACATTGCCGATGGTAGCCGCAAGCAGGCACCACCACGGATTTAGATGCAGTGGGCCCACGCATGCCACCACAATGGCTTCACTGCTAAGAGGCACCACACTGCCGGCAATGAATGAACCAAGCAGCAATCCCAAATAACCCCATTGCGTAAAAAAAGCGATAAAAGCGTCCATATTCCTAGAATTGCTGCAAAATTAATGCCTGTCGGGCAATTAGGCATCCCCGTTCACATTTTTTCAACAAAAAAAGTAAGGAAGTAAGGGTGACATCCCTCAACTTCCTCACTCAGTCAAACAAACAACAGGTTATGAAAAAACCGGTCTAATGGTCAAAATTTAGGATAAAAAGTACTTCGTTTTGTTCTAATGGTCAAAATTTAGGATACTTACAATATGTAAGCAAAATAAATATTATGAAAAACACCGAGGGGAGCGCCAAGCGGCAAGGGGGCGAGTAGCC